>NZ_RCNX01000104.1:0-1102 GCF_004307595.1 Pseudomonas sp. Sample_23 | reverse complement strand
TCGTCCCACCACCCCTTCAAGTCTAACCATACAAGCGAGCTTGCTCGCGAAGGGGGCTACTCGGTGCTGGATCAGACCGAGAACGTCTTCCCGGTATGGTTATTCAGCGAAATCACCTTGGTCTTGCCAATCCGGTGGCGGTAGATCTCGCGCAGGTACTTGATCGACTTCTTCACGCAATCACGCGACAGGCGAATGTCATTGATCGAGACGAACTTGTCCTTGTCGTTGATCAACTCACGGTATTTCTTTTCGTACATCGGTTTGATCGCGTACCAGTTGGTATCGAGAATCTTCGCCGGGTTTTCGAACTCATTGAGCAGGTCGTCGATCCGCTCTTCGTCGAAGTCTTCCTGAATGATGAAGTCGAGAATCGAGTTATCCAGCGTCTCGTCGAAACGGTACGGGTTCTTCGCGAAGCAGCGCTTGATGAACGCCACGATCAAGGTCAGGAAATCGTCCGACAGGCATGGGCTCTTGGCGATCAGGGTGGTCAGCGACAGGTTGGCCGAAGCGCCGATTACCAGCGCATAGCGCTTGAGGGTGGTGTTGGGGAACAGGCTGTTGAGGTGGGTCTTCAACCGGTTCAGGTCCATGTACGACAGTTTGTAGTCTTTCGGCAGCGAGACGATCGACACCACCGACGAGCAATTCTTGAAGAAGTGCAAATCGTGCAGCGCGGCGGCGTCGTAGCCGGAATTCTTGTACTGCTCAAGCGAAGCGCGATAACGCTTGGATTCGATCGGCAGCAGGCTGATGCCTTCGATGGCCTGAGTGACCTTGTTGAAGTGCGGCAGGTCGATCGAGCGGAAGAACAGGTCGTCGATGTTCAGGCGCTGCGGCTCTTTATCGAAGACCTTGAACTTGTCGCTGCTCGGCGGCGGGGTTTCCGGGACCACCGATTCGGCGTAGGCAATCGCCACCGGCCCGGCCAGACTCATGAACAGGTCGTTGGCATCCAGGCGGATGGTTTCGCCGATGTCGATGCCGGCACGGCGGAAGTAGTTCTGGTCGTAGTCGGTGGTGACTGCCTGCGCCGTCAGAATATTGAAGATCTGCTGCGAGATGTACTGGTTGGCGTGCTTCTCCATGGCATTGACAT
>NZ_RCNX01000012.1:0-73052 GCF_004307595.1 Pseudomonas sp. Sample_23 | reverse complement strand
ACTTGGCCGGGTTTGCTGTTTCTGCTTGAGCGGTTACTTGGCGATCACGGGCAGCGCCTGCTGGGCACTGCGCTTGTTCTTGATCAGGTAGCAGACCCACATGAACACCACCCACACCGGAATCGCATACACCGATATCTGAATCCCCGGGATCAGCAGCATCACGCCGAGGATGAACACCACGAACGCCAGGCAGACGAAGTTGCCGTACGGATACCACAGCGCCTTGAACAGCGGCGTCTGTTTGGTCTGGTTCATGTGCTGGCGGAACTTGAAGTGCGAGTAGCTGATCATCGCCCAGTTGATCACCAGCGTCGCAACCACCAGCGACATCAGCAGTTCCAGCGCGTGCTGCGGGATCATGTAGTTGAGCAACACGGCGACCAGCGTCACTGCCGCCGAAGCCAGAATCGAACGCACCGGCACGCCGCGCTTGTCGATCTTCGCCAGAGCTTTCGGCGCATCGCCCTGCTCGGCCATGCCCAGCAGCATGCGGCTGTTGCAGTAGGTGCCGCTGTTGTATACCGACAGCGCAGCGGTCAGCACGACGAAGTTGAGGATGTGCGCGGCGGTATTGCTGCCGAGCATCGAGAACACCTGCACGAACGGACTGCCGCTGTAGGAATCGCCCGACGCATTGAGAGTTTCCAGCAGGCTGTCCCAAGGAGTCAGCGACAGCAGGATCACCAGTGCACCGATGTAGAAAATCAGGATGCGGTAGATCACCTGATTGATCGCTTTCGGAATCACGGTTTTCGGCTTGTCCGCTTCAGCGGCGGTGAAACCGAGCATTTCCAGACCGCCGAAGGAGAACATGATGATCGCCATGGCCATCACCAGACCGCTCACCCCGTTGGGAAAGAAACCGCCGTGGGACCACAGGTTGGAGACCGAGGCTTGCGGGCCGCCATGGCCGCTGACCAACAGGTAGCTGCCCAGTGCGATCATGCCGACAATCGCCACAACCTTGATGATCGCAAACCAGAATTCGGCTTCACCGAAGACTTTGACGTTGGCCAGGTTGATCGCGTTGATCAGCACGAAGAATGCAGCAGCGGAGACCCAGGTCGGGATGTCCGGCGCCCAGTAATGGATGTACTTGCCAACCGCTGTCAGCTCGGACATGCCCACCAGAATGTACAGAATCCAGCAGTTCCAGCCCGAGAGGAAACCGGCGAAACCGCCCCAGTATTTGTGCGCGAAATGGCTGAAGGAGCCGGCCACCGGCTCTTCGACGATCATTTCGCCGAGCTGGCGCATGATCATGAAGGCGACGAAGCCGCAGATGGCGTAGCCGAGGATCATCGACGGGCCGGCGGATTTCAGGACCCCGGCAGAACCGAGGAACAATCCGGTACCGATCGCGCCACCGAGGGCGATCAGTTGAATATGGCGATTTTTCAGGCCGCGTTTCAGCTCGCCTGATTGCGAGGGTTGTCCACTCATGAAAAAGGTCTCACGCAAGGTTTGATGATGTTCAGTAGACGTTGCTGCAAGGTTGCGATTTCAGGCAGCCCCGATCAAACCCCAGCGCAGGCACCAGGAGTTCAGCTCATTTACAACGGTCATGCGTCACCTGTTTGTTTTTATCTGTGACGAAATCGAACCCGGCACGCTTGTGGCGCGGCGGAGTGAACAAGGCGGATAGCCTCGAGATTTTTGCGATTACGCAGAGGGTCACAGTTAAAACGCGGCGCATTGTACACCGCTAACCCCCTGCTGCCAGACCCGCCTGATCAGCGTGTCGGTTGCCGGGATTGCATGTGTCCGCCTCGACAGTCTCGAGCGGCTGCAAAATGTGAGTCAGGCCTTTGCAGGCCATCGACGGGGACGAGGAGAAAACCGTCCCACGGGGAGAAGTGGAAATCAGTCGCGGCGTACATTGCGCCTCCTTCTTGTTATTCGCCTGCACGACAGGCATGGGGCGCATAACACCCTGCCTGAAGGCTGGAAACAAGCGCGCCAGAGCCCTGCGTGGCGCACGCTCCGTCGGCTTACGGAAGCTTTTCCTTACAACGGATGGCGAGACGTGAAATCACCGGGTTGGCGGGCCAATATCGTCAGGTTTTCTTTACAACGCGTAACGAATATTTTCCGAATCAGAAATTTCTGTAGGACGTCTGCATATTGACGGTCGCTAGCTTGCTATCAATTTCACCAACCTAGTTTTTTGTTTTCAAATAAGAAAATCCATCCCGAAAAACAGAACAAAAAGTCTATTTAAAAATTAAATGGATAAATTTTTGCATTCACAAAAACGCTCAACTAGGTTCTTCACGTCTCACCGGCCACCTCGACCGGTCAGTCATAAACCGTGAAATTCTCTAGGAGATCGACCATGCAAGCACTGGAAAAAGACTTGGATACCGAACTGCAACTGGACGAATGGTTTGAAGCGCCAACCCATGAGGCCGCTGTGGAAATGATGCAAGCCGACGCGGTGGTTCCGTTCGGCACGGCGATGTGGCCTCTGTAAGACATCCCGGGCAGGCACGGTCCGGCCGGTCGTGCCTGCCGCTTCATTCCCCGGTCAGTCAGGGAGGATTCATGGACAAGCCCCGCGCCATCTCGCATTTCCTTTACTACCTCGAACATCACCCAGCCCTTGCCGGCCTCGACTCGGCGAAGGTCATGCTCGGCCATACCGCCGACTACGAAGCCCTGACCGGCGCCATTGCCGAACAGGCCGGCGAGCATCCGCGCTTTCAGTTCAGCGCCCGGCGCCTGGACCTGGAAAGTACCGCAACGCTGTCCGAGGCAATTGCCGACAGCGATCTGTACATTTTCTTCTACGACTCTTCCACCCTGCCCAACCCGCGCCCCGACGGCCCGGAATTCGTTCGTGCGCTGCAAGCGGTCATGGCGGAAAACTGGAAGAAGTCGCTGCTGTTCAAGGACTACGGCGACTATTTCTACGACACCTTCAGCATCACCCCGCAACGCATCGCCGGGCTCAACAGTCACTTGATCCAGCGCATGTCCCAGGCGACCACGCTGAGTTTCAAGGATGACCACGGCTCATGGTTCGAAACACCGATGAGCAGCATCAAGAAGTGGACCGACATCAATGGCGTCGGCAACTTCGACCTCGCCCCCGGCGAAATCGCCACCCATAGCGAAGCCATCAATGGCCGCGTGAAGTTCAAGGGTACCTTCCTCAGCACCATCCCGTTCGCGCGCAAGTACGGCGTGCTGGAATCGCCGCTGGAATTGTGGATCGAGAACTCGACCATCAGCCGCATCGCCACCGACGTGCCGGGGCTGGAAGATGATTTCAACAAGTACCTGGATGCCAACCCGTCGAACCGACGGATTGAGGAGTTGGGAATTGGCACCAATGAAGGCGTCAAGGATCTGTATGCGCGCAATGCCGGGTTCGAGGAGCGGCACTGTGGGCTGCATCTCGGACTGGGCGGTGGCGCCAAGGGCAGTCATCACCTGGACCTGATCTTTTCTGGCGGGGTGTTGGCGCTGGATGACAAACCAGTCTTCGACGGACGATTCGTGTTTTAAGCGACTGGCCCCTTCGCGAGCAGGCTCGCTCCCACAGGGGATTTATGTAAGCCGCAGATGATCGTTCCCACGCTCCGCGTGGGAATGCAGCCCGGGACGCTCCGCGTCCCTTCCAAAGCCGAACGCGGAGCGTCCGTTGAGGCATTCCCACGCAGAGCGTGGGAACGATCGGTGTCAGCACAGACTTTCGTCCAGACAAAAAAACGCCAACCCTGAGGTTGGCGTTTTTGCTTCAGCTTGTAGCTTGTAGCTTGCAGCTTGCAGCTTGCAGCTAGTAACTCACAGCTGCCTTATTCCGGCTTTTTGCGACCGAACCCCGGGCGCTGACCGGAACCGGCCGGTGCGCCGCGACGCTTGCCCGAGGGCTTGTCGCCGTCGACCAGTTTGATCCCCGGACGCTTCGGCGCCGGTTTGGCCGGGCGCTTGTTGGTGGTGTCGGCTGGACGATCCGCCACTGGCGTACCGCGACCGGCTGGTGCACGACCTTCGCCACGCTCAGTGCGACCGTTGGCCGGACGCGGTGCGCGCTCGCCGTCACGGGCGACTGGCTTGCGACCTGGACGCTCGCCTTCGATCTGCGGCTCACGGCTCTGGCGCGGCGCGGTCGGCGCGCCGGCGGCTGGACGCAGGGTGCGCACGCGCTCGGTCTTGGCCATCGGCCGCGACGATTTGCGCTGCATGCGTTCGAGCTTGTCCTTGCTCTTGGCGTTCAGCTGCGGCATCGCCACCGGGGTCAGGCCGACTTCGGCGCTGAGCACGTCGACTTCGTACTGGCTCATTTCGCGCCAGCGGCCCATCGGCAGGTCGGAGTTGAGGAACACCGGACCGAAACGCACGCGCTTCAGACGGCTGACCACCAGACCTTGGGATTCCCACAGACGACGCACTTCACGGTTGCGCCCTTCCATGACCACGCAGTGGTACCAGTGGTTGAAACCTTCACCGCCCGGCGCCTGTTGAATGTCGGTGAAACGCGCCGGACCGTCTTCCAGCACCACGCCAGCCTTGAGGCGTTCGATCATCTCGTCGTCGACTTCACCGCGTACACGCACGGCGTACTCGCGGTCCATCTCGTAGGACGGGTGCATCAAGCGGTTGGCCAGCTCACCGTCAGTGGTGAACATCAGCAGACCGGTGGTGTTGATGTCGAGACGGCCGATGTTGATCCAGCGGCCTTCTTTCGGACGCGGCAGCTTGTCGAACACGGTCGGACGGCCTTCCGGGTCGTCACGGGTGCAGATTTCGCCGTCGGGCTTGTTGTACATGATCACGCGGCGCACCGATTCGGCGGCCTCTTCGCGCTTGATCACCTTGCCATCGATGGTAATGGCGTCGTGCATGTCGACGCGCAGGCCGAGGGTGGCGTCTTTGCCATTGACCTTGATCCGGCCCTGGCTGATCCAGGATTCCACGTCACGGCGCGAGCCGACGCCGATACGGGCGAGGACCTTCTGCAGCTTTTCGCCTGCTGGGCCGATTTCCTGGTCGTCTTTCTGATTGATGTCACTCATCTGGGCACCTCCCGGTGTGGTCTGTTCAGGCGGCGCCTGAAGTATTGAAAACTGGGTCCAGGCCGAAGGGATCGGCGAAGGGTCGCGAATCATACGCGGATGTGCGCCGTCGCGCATCAGAGACTAGCTGATCGATTGCCGGTTATTTCTTTTTCCGCCGACCGGCACCACCGAGTTTGATCAGACGCAGCGCGGCTTCGGCCAGCACCGTGCGTTTGTCGTCCTTGTCGAGCTTCTTCCAGGCCTTGATCTCGCGCTTGCTGCGACCGCAACCCAGGCAGATGTCGTCGGAGAATTTGCAGAGGCTGATGCAGGGGTCTTTGGTTGAGCTCATCGCAATCTCCAGAACGACATTTCACCCTGTGGGAGCGAGCCTGCTCGCGAAGGCGCAGTGTCATTCAGTATTGATGTATCTGACACACCGCCTTCGCGAGCAGGCTCGCTCCCACAAGGGTCTTCACTGGTTTCTCAATAGGCGTCAGTCTTCGAACTCGCGCCGTTCGGCTTCGATTGCCTCAGCCAGCGCGCGGGCTTCGGCTTCTTCTTCGCTGAGTTCCGGTTCCGGCTGTTCGAGGGCGGCGACAGCGGCCAGGAGTTTCTCGCGGGCTTCGGCGACACCGAGAATATCTTCTTCCGGTTCGGCGTCGGGCGCGGCTTCAAGTTCAACTTCAACTTCAACAACCGGCGCGGTGATCTCAGGCTCGGGCACCGGTGCTTCGCCATCCACCGCATCGCGCAGCAAGTCGTCGAAGTCGGTTTTGATGCCTTCTTCCATGCTGTCCAGCTCCAGCAGCAGGGAATGGAAACTGGTTTCTTCCTTTTCCTCCTCCGGCTCGGCGCTGGCGTCGGCCAGTTCCTGCAGACTCTGCGGCACCGGCACGTCGTCGAAGTCGAGCACCGGTTCGGCTTCCATTTCGCGCAGTTCGGCCAGCGGCGGCAGGTCTTCGAGGTTTTTCAGGTTGAAGTGGTCGAGAAACGCCTTGGTCGTGGCGAACATCGCCGGTTTGCCCGGCACGTCGCGATAGCCGACGACGCGGATCCACTCACGCTCAAGCAAGGTCTTGACGATGTTGCTGTTCACCGCCACGCCACGCACGTCTTCGATTTCGCCACGAGTGATCGGCTGGCGGTAGGCGATCAACGCGATGGTTTCCAGCAAGGCGCGGGAATAGCGCTGCGGGCGCTCTTCCCAGAGACGGCCGACCCACGGCGAGAACTTCTCGCGGATCTGCAAGCGATAGCCCGACGAGACTTCTTTTAGCTCAAAGGCACGGCCCTCGCAGGACTTGCCAAGCAGGGTCAGGGCTTTCTTGAAGACCGCCGGCTCCGGCCGCTCGCCTTCTTCGAACAGTTCAAACAGGCGCTCAAGGGATTGCGGCTTTCCCGAGGCCAACAGAAAGGCTTCAAGCAGGGACGCCAGCTCGCGGGGTTCAGTCAGGTTCATACAGGGACTCGTTATTCGGCTCGGGCTCGCACGTGGATCGCGGCGAACGGCTCATTCTGCACCAGCTCGACCAAGGATTCCTTGACCAGTTCAAGGATCGCCATGAAGGTCACCACCACACCCAGGCGACCTTCTTCAGCGGTGAACAGCTCGACAAAAGGCACAAAACCGCCGCCCTTGAGCCGTTCCAGCACATCACTCATGCGCTCGCGGGTGGACAGCGCTTCACGGCTGACCTGGTGGTTTTCGAACATGTCGCCACGGCGCAGGACTTCGGCCATGCACATCAGAATCTCTTCCAGCGCGACGTCGGGCAACAGCTTGCGCGCCCGCGCTTCCGGGGCGTCGAGCTTGGGCACGATCACATCCCGGCCGACCCGGCTCAGCCCATCGATACCTTCAGCGGCAGCCTTGAAGCGCTCGTATTCCTGCAAGCGGCGGATCAGTTCAGCGCGCGGGTCGTCTTCTTCATCTTCAACGGTTTCGGCGCGCGGCAGAAGCATGCGCGATTTGATCTCGGCAAGCATCGCCGCCATCACCAGATATTCGGCGGCCAGCTCCAGACGCACCGATTGCATCAACTCGACGTAGCCCATGTACTGGCGAGTGATTTCCGCCACCGGGATGTCGAGGATATTGATGTTCTGTTTGCGGATCAGGTACAGCAGCAGGTCGAGCGGGCCTTCGAAGGCTTCAAGAAAGACTTCCAGCGCATCCGGCGGGATGTACAGGTCCAGCGGCATTTCCATGACCGCCTGGCCATAGACCATCGCGAACGGCAGTTCCTGTTGGGCGCCGGCCTGGGGATCGATCACGGTTTCCACTGCGGACATTCAGGCCTCGACCATGAACGGCGTCGGATCGCCGCAACCGACGCGGACCACTTCCGGGTCGTCGCCGGTCAGGTCAATCACCGTTGAGGCCTTGATGCCGCCAAAGCCGCCGTCGATGATCAGATCGACCTGGTGCTCGAGCAACTGGCGCATTTCGTAGGGATCGCTGAGTGGGTCTTCATCGCCGGGCATGATCAGCGTCACGCTCATCAGCGGCTCGCCAAGTTCGGCCAGCAGCGCCAGCGCGATCGGATGGCTTGGCACGCGCAGGCCGATGGTGCGTTTTTTTGGATGCAGCAACAGGCGCGGCACTTCGCGGGTGGCGTTGAGAATAAAAGTGTAAGGGCCGGGTAGATGCGCCTTGAGAATGCGGAAGGTGCCGGTGTCGATCTTGGCGTAATTGCCCAGTTGCGACAGGTCGCTGCAGATCAGCGCGAAGTTGTGCTTTTCATCGAGCTGACGCAGACGTCGCACACGCTCGATGGCGGTCTTGTCGCCGATCTGGCAACCAATGGCGTAGGACGAGTCCGTGGGATAAATCACCACCCCGCCCTTGCGGATGATCTCGACCGCCTGTTTGATCAGGCGCGCTTGCGGGTTTTCCGGATGTATCTGGAAAAATTGACTCACATTCTCTACCTGTTCAGACGGCGGCAATATCTGTGTCATGTTTGAACCGACACCACAGGGGTGGAAGGTCCTCGGGAACCGCCCGGTACTGGCCGATCTCGGACCAGCCGCCAGGGCCATGGAAGTCACTGCCGGCGCTGACCAGCAGACCGAACTCACGGGCAAGGATCGCAAGGCTGCCCACCTGTTCTGCGGGCTGATGGCCATTGACCACCTCGATAGCATGCCCGCCTGCTTGAATATAGTCGGCAATCAGCTTTCGGCGCTTGCTACGGGTGAAATCGTAGTGCCATGGATGCGCCAGGCTGACCCAGGCACCGGCGGCGCGCAGGGTGGCGACGGTGTCTTCCAGGGTCGGCCAGTGCAGCTTGACGTCGCCGAGCTTGCCGGCGCCGAGCCATTTGCGAAATGCCTCGGCGCGATCCTTTACATAACCTTCACGCACCATCCAGTCGGCGAAATGCGGCCGGGCCGGCGCGTTGCCGCTGTCGCCCAGTTCCTGCTGGATCTGCCGGGCGCCGTCGAGGGCACCGGGCATCCCCTTGAGTGCGAGCTTGCGGCTTATTTCTTCCGACCGCAGCCAGCGGCCATCGTGCAATTTGGCGATCGCTTCAACCAACGGCGCGGCGTTGACGTCGAAACCGTAGCCCAATACGTGAATGGTCGCCCCGCCCCAGGTGCAGGACAATTCGACGCCGTTGACCAGTTGCATGCCTAACTCGGTGGCGGCAGTACGCGCCTCGGCGAGCCCCTCAAGGGTGTCGTGGTCGGTCAACGCCAGGACTCGCACGCCGTTTTCGAACGCTCGCGCAACCAGAACCGCAGGCGCCAGGGCGCCATCGGAGGCCGTGCTGTGGCAGTGCAAATCAACATTCACGGGGAGTTGTAACCTCAAATCAGCTGGCGCTATCGCGCGCCCATATGTTTGTTATTATGCCGCCACATCCAGCTTCTGGCTCTCACTGTGAAACAATTCATCGATTTCATCCCGCTTCTGCTGTTCTTCATCGTTTACAAACTTGATCCACGGGTCGTCGACATTGCCGGCCAGCAAGTGACCGTAGGCGGTATCTACAGCGCCACGGCGATGCTGATCATCAGCTCCCTGGTGGTGTACGGCGCGCTGTTCATCAAGCAGCGCAAGCTGGAAAAGAGCCAATGGCTGACGCTGATCGCCTGCCTGGTATTCGGCAGCCTGACGCTGGCCTTCCACAGCGAAACCTTCCTGAAATGGAAAGCGCCGGTGGTCAACTGGCTGTTCGCTGCGGCGTTCATCGGTAGCCACTTCATCGGCGATCGCCTGCTGATCAAGCGCATCATGGGCCACGCGCTGACCTTGCCAGACCCGGTCTGGACGCGCCTGAACATCGCCTGGATCGGCTTTTTCCTGTTCTGCGGCGCAGCCAACCTGTTCGTCGCCTTCACCTTCCAGAGCATCTGGGTCGACTTCAAGGTGTTCGGCAGCCTGGGCATGACCGTGCTGTTCCTGGTCGCACAGGGCGTTTACCTGTCGCGCCATCTGCATGACACCGATACCACAACGCCTAAAACCGAGGACTGACATGCTCTACGCCATCATTGCCACCGACGTTGCCAACTCGCTGGAAGCTCGCCTGGCCGCGCGCCCGGCGCATCTGGAACGCCTGCAAGCGCTCAAGGGCGAAGGCCGCATAGTGCTGGCCGGCCCGCACCCGGCCGTCGACAGCAATGATCCGGGCGCAGCGGGTTTCACCGGCAGCCTGATCGTCGCCGAGTTCGACTCCCTGAGCGCCGCACAGGCCTGGGCCGATGCCGATCCGTACATTGCCGCCGGCGTTTACGCCAATGTGATCGTCAAGCCGTTCAAGCAAGTCCTGCCTTAAGTCCTGCCACGCGATGAACCTTCTCGGTTCATCGCGCTCTCAATCGCTCATTATTCTCGTTTGCCTGCCGACAACCTGCCCAATATCCATTTGGAAACAGGTGTCGCGATGCGCAAGGGTCCGTTGTGTCTGATGTTGCTCACGTTGTCGATCATGGCCCCCGCCCATGGTGAGGAAACCACCGAAAGCGGCAGCTCCACACCATTGTCATTGAGCGCCGGCAGCCAGATCACCGAGCTGCAACAGCGGCTCAAGGCCAGTGAGCAGCAGCGCGAAGAACTGAACAAACAACTGCAAAATGCCGACAACACTCGCGAAAGCGCCCAGCTCGCCCGGCTGCGCCAGGAGAACCAGCGTCTGAAGCTGCAACTCAAGGAAGCCCAGGCCAGCCCGCTGCCGCGTTTGCTGACCGATCAACAGCAGTGGTTCGTCACTGGCGCCGGGGTAGCGCTATTGGCGCTGCTCTGCGGTATCTTTGCCAGTGGTGCAAGCCGAAAACGTCGGCAATGGCTAAATTGAGTGAGTCATGAGCGAGCTGTTACTGATTGATGATGACCAGGAGTTATGCGAACTCCTGAGTAGCTGGTTGAGCCAGGAAGGCTTCCAGGTGCGCGCCTGCCACGACGGCCAGAGCGCCCGCAAGGCGTTGGCCGAAACCGCCCCGGCGGCGGTGGTGCTGGACGTGATGCTGCCCGACGGCAGCGGTCTGGAACTGCTCAAGCAATTGCGCAACGACCACGCCGACCTGCCGGTGCTGATGCTGTCAGCGCGTGGCGAACCGCTGGACCGCATCCTCGGCCTCGAACTGGGCGCCGACGATTACCTGGCCAAACCCTGCGACCCCCGCGAACTGACCGCACGCCTGCGCGCCGTGTTGCGCCGCAGCCATCCGGCCGCCGTATCGACGCAGCTCGAGCTGGGTGATCTGAGTTTCAGCCCGGTGCGCGGCGTGGTCAGCATCGACGAAAAAGAACAGACCCTGACCGTCTCCGAAAGCCGCCTGCTCGAAGCCCTCCTCAAGCAGCCCGGCGAGCCGCTGGACAAACAGGAACTGGCGCAACTGGCCCTCGGCCGCAAGCTGACCCTGTACGACCGCAGCCTCGACATGCACGTCAGCAACCTGCGCAAAAAAATCGGCCCCCACCCCGACGGCCGCCCGCGCATCGTCGCGCTGCGTAGCCGTGGTTACTACTACAGTCTATAAGACCTGCGCCGTGTAGAAGTGAGCCTGCTCGCGATGGCGGTGTGTCAGTCAACACATTCTTTTCTGGCACCGCCATCGCGAGCAGGCTCACTCCTACAGAGGGGTATCTGATCGTTTCCGCGCTCTGTAGGAAATGCAGCCGTCGGTGGCTTTGCAGTGGTTAATCGGGCATCGAACGAATTATGTCGGCCAAATCGTCCTTGGTTATCTCGTTGGCCTTAATGGCAGCGGCAATGTCTTTTTTGGAAAGTGGGAAACGCTTGAAAATTTCTTGCAAAGTATTCGCATCAACATTTGCCAGCCAGAGCGGATCAATGAAAGAACCGCCGTACTCAGGCTTCATCGGTACTTCTTCGTGGGCAATCGTACCCTTATGATTGAGATACACCACATAACGATCATGCCCTTCAGGAAAGCTTTTATCGTGATATAGCGTAGTACCCTGCGGCAGCACGTAGTAATTCTCGTCGCCGTTTGGACCCTCGATCAGCAACGGTTCTTTAGTTTTGATCATCTTCTTATCGTGCCCCTGCGAACCATGATCAAAAATCAGGAATGCCAAAAAAATCGCATTGACCGATAAAGCTGCCATCAGCCATGGGCCGAGTTGCCTGGTAAACGTTTTATTAGTCATAGGGAAGCTCGGTATTCGCTTTGTTAAGGCACGCAGCCGTTGTTCTTTCGCTGAGCGACAATGTCGTCTAAATGAGGATCACAGCCTGGGCCCGTGCATTATCCAAAAGATCGCAGCCTTCAGCACCTCCTGCACTGGATATGTGTAAGGCTGGGCACGAAACGTCTTTACCGAAGCTTTACGCTGCGCTGACCGCCGCTGACCTTGATCTGCGTAATCTGCACTCATCCGGAACGTACCGGGAACGAGACAAGGAGATACACCATGCGCAAGACTCTTATCGCTCTGATGTTCGCTGCCGCTCTGCCAACCGTGGCCATGGCCATGCCGCAAGATGGCGGTCCGCTCGGTGGTCCACTGGATGGCCCGCGCCACGGCGGTCAGATGCACGGCGGCATGCACGGCAAAGGCCCGTACAGCCAGCTCGACCTGACCCGCGAACAGCGCGAGCAGATTCGCAAGATCATGGGCGAGCAGATGCACGAGCGTAAGCAGGTGGTCGACAAGTACCTGGAGAAACTCTCGCCGGCCGACCAGAAAGCCATGAAGGACGAGATAGCGGCCAACCACAAGAAAGCCGAGTCCGATGTCCGTGCACTGCTTAAGCCCGAGCAACAGAAGCAGTTCGACGAGATCCAGAAGAAACGCGCCGAACGCCGCGCCGAATGGGCCGAGTTCAAGGCCTGGAAAGCGCAGCAGGCACAAAAGGCGCAATAATGGCTTAATCCTGGGCCCGACGACTTACCTCGTCGGGCCTGTTCCATTCAAATCGAATGTGGGAGCGAGCCTGCTCGCGAAGGCGGTGTATCAACCAGCGATGGTTTGACTGACACTACGTCTTCGCGAGCAGGCTCGCTCCCACATTTGAACGGTGTGATTTTCGAGGAGTTTCTGTGCGTTCACTGTTCTGGCGGATTCTTGCGAGCTTCTGGCTGGCCATCGCTCTGGTAGCCGGGCTGTCGATTCTGCTCGGGCACATGCTCAATCAGGACGCATGGATTCTCAGCCGCCATCCCGGCCTCAACACGCTGGCGGCGGAATGGACGCAGACTTACGAAACCCAGGGCGAAGAAGCCGCGCAGGACATTCTCGAACAACGCAAACGTCAGTATCACATCGACGTTCAAGTGCTCAACGAAACCGGCGATCCGGTGGTGCGCGGCACCTTCCCGCGCCGCGCCGCAGCATTCGAAGCGCGGCAGAACAACGATGACCGCCGCCTGCCGTGGCGGCGTCTGACCGACGAGATCACCAGTGAAAAAACCGGTGATACCTACCTGTTCATCTACCGCATCCCGCACCCTGAGCTCGACGCCTGGCACCGCGAAAGCCTGCTCTGGCCGCTGAGTGCGCTGGGCATCGCGCTGGTGGTGCTGACCCTGTTCAGTTTGCTCGTGACTTTCTCCATCACCCGCCCACTGAGTCGCTTGCGCGGCGCGGTGCATGATCTGGGGCAGACCACATATCAGCAGAACAGTCTGGCGAAACTGGCCAACCGCCGGGACGAATTCGGCGTGCTGGCCACCGATTTCAACCGCATGGGCGCGCGCCTGCAAAGCCTGATCGGCAGTCAGCGCCAATTGCTGCGCGATGTCTCCCACGAACTGCGCTCACCACTGGCGCGCCTGCGCATCGCGTTGGCTTTGGCCGAGCGTGCCAACCCTGAAGAGCGCGAAAAACTGTGGCCACGCCTGACCCGCGAATGCGACCGGCTGGAGGCGTTGATCAGTGAAATTCTGGTGCTGGCGCGAGTCGATGCCGACAACGCCAGCGCTGAAGAAGTGGACCTGAATGCGTTGCTCGCCACGCTGCAAAAGGATGCGCAGCTCAGCTCCCCCGAGCAGCCCGTGCGCCTGCAAGCCGAGCCGCAGTTGAATCTCAAAGGCTGGCCGACGATGATCGAACGCGCGGTAGATAATCTGCTGCGCAACGCCCAGCGCTTCAACCCGAGCGATCAGCCGATCGAATTGCACGCTGCGCGGCAGGCTGAGCGGATTGTCATCAGCGTGCGCGACCACGGGCCGGGGGTGCAGACCGAACATCTGAGTCAGTTGGGCGAGCCGTTTTATCGCGCGCCGGGGCAGACCGCTGCCGGGCATGGCCTGGGGCTGGCGATTGCCAAACGGGCGGCAGAACGGCATGGCGGCACGCTGACGCTGGCCAATCATCCGCAGGGCGGCTTTGTGGCGAGTCTGGAATTGCCGTTGGTACCGGGAGTCGTGGTCCAGCCCTGAAAAAGCCCCTCACCCCAACCCTCTCCCGGAGGGAGAGGGGGCCGACCGAGTTGTCTGCCGTTGTGCATCGACCTGAAAGACCGAGTCGATTATGAACTCGCAGAAACAACACGTCCGGTATCCCGACTCTGGATTCAGCGAAGGTCGCTCAGGTCGGTGTAACTCCAAAGCATCCCCCAATCAGTCCCCTCTCCCTCTGGGAGAGGGTTAGGGTGAGGGGCTTTTGATCTTCAGGCCTTACCGGGCCAGGCGCTGACGAACTCAGCCAGATCAACCTTCTCCGCCACGCGCGGCTCTTTCTGCGGCGTGCCGAGATAGAGAAACGCGATCACCTCCTCGCCTTCCACCAGCCCCAAGCCTTCGGCCACATGCTTTGAGTACGCCAGATCCCCGGTGCGCCACACTGCGCCAATCCCCTGCGCATACGCCGCCAGCAGAATCCCGTGGGCCGCACAGCCGGCCGTGAGCAGTTGCTCGGCCTTCGGGTATTTCACGTGTTCCTGCAATTTCGCGATGACCACAACCACCAGCGGCGCGCGCAGTGGGCCGTTGCGGGCCTTGTCGATCATCGCTTCGGTGACTTCGCCGCTCTGCTGGCGGGCCGCCTCGGCCAGCAACTCGCCCATTTGCTCACGCGCTGCGCCTTCGACGGTCAAAAAGCGGTACGGCTGCAAGTGCCCGTGATCCGGGGCACGCAAGGCCGCGCCGAACAGGGCTTCGCGCTGCTCGGCAGTGGGGGCCGGTTCGACCAGTCGGGGAACGGAAACACGGTTGAGCAACGCGTCGAGAGCCTGCATCGGCCACCTCCTTTGAAAAATGTGCGGCTATTCTAGCTTCATCTGCGCAGCGCCTGCCGGTTTACATGCCTTGCCCCACAGGTAGAATGGCGCCCTTCTCCCACCAGCCCGAGCGGATTTCATGGCGTTGCCGACCTTACGGATCATTGGTTTTATCATCGGCATCTTCCTGATCACCCTGGCTGTGGCCATGGTCGTGCCGATGGCCACGCTGGTGATTTTCGAGCGCACCAGCGACCTGCCATCGTTCCTCTGGGCGAGCATGATCACCTTTGTCGCCGGCCTCGCTCTGGTGATACCCGGTAGACCGGAACACATTCACCTGCGCCCGCGCGACATGTATCTGCTGACGGTCAGCAGCTGGCTGGTGGTGTGCATTTTCGCCGCGCTGCCGTTTCTGCTGACCCAGCACATCAGCTACACCGACTCGTTCTTCGAAAGCATGTCCGGCATCACCGCCACCGGCTCCACCGTGCTCAACGGCCTGGACAACATGTCGCCGGGAATTCTGATGTGGCGGTCGCTGCTGCACTGGATCGGCGGCATCGGCTTCATCGGCATGGCGGTAGCGATTCTGCCGCTGCTGCGCATCGGTGGCATGCGCCTGTTCCAGACCGAATCCTCGGACCGCTCGGAAAAGGTCATGCCGCGCTCGCACATGGTGGCGCGGCTGATCGTGGCGGCCTACGTCGGCATCACCATTCTCGGCAGCCTGGCGTTCTGGTGGGCCGGGATGAGCCCGTTCGATGCGATCAACCACGCGATGTCGGCGATTTCCACCGGTGGCTTCTCGACCTCCGACCAGTCGCTGGCCAAGTGGACGCAACCGGCAGTTCATTGGGTGGCGATTGTCATCATGATCCTCGGCAGCCTGCCGTTCACCCTCTACGTGGCGACGCTGCGCGGCAACCGCCGTGCGTTGATCAGGGATCAACAGGTGCAGGGTTTGCTGGCGATGTTGCTGGTGACCTGGCTGGTGCTCGGCACCTGGTACTGGTGGACCACCAAGCTGCATTGGCTGGAAGCGCTGCGGCATGTGGCGCTGAACGTGACCTCGGTAGTCACTACCACCGGTTTCGCCCTCGGCGACTACAGCCTGTGGGGCAACTTCTCGCTGATGCTGTTTTTCTACCTGGGTTTTGTCGGCGGTTGCTCAGGTTCGACGGCGGGCGGCATCAAGATTTTCCGTTTCCAGGTCGCCTATATCCTGCTCAAGGCCAACCTCAATCAGCTGATCCACCCGCGCGCGGTGATCAAGCAGAAGTACAACGGTCACCGCCTCGACGAAGAAATTGTCCGTTCGATCCTGACCTTCTCGTTCTTCTTCGCCATCACCATCTGCGTAATCGCCCTGCTGCTGTCGCTGCTCGGGGTCGACTGGATGACCGCGCTGACCGGCGCCGCCAGCACCGTGTCCGGCGTCGGCCCGGGTCTGGGCGAAACCATCGGCCCGGCCGGCAACTTCGCCACCCTGCCGGATGCGGCGAAGTGGATTCTGTCGTTCGGCATGCTGCTCGGCCGACTGGAGATCATTACGGTGTTTGTGCTGTGTATTCCGGCGTTCTGGCGTCATTGACCGCGTCCGGCACCTGCGTCAGGCGCAAGCGGTACTCGCCGGGCGTGGTGTCGAACCAGCGGCGGAACGCGCGGAAGAAGTTGCTCGGGTCGGCAAAGCCCAGCAGGTAGGCGATTTCCAGCAAGGTCATGCTCGGTTGCGCCAGATATTGCTCGGCCAGCTCGCGCCGGGTGTCGTCGAGCAACTGCTGAAAACTGGTGCCCTCCTCCTGCAAGCGCCGCTGCAAAGTGCGTTGCGACAGGTGCAGCGTCTGCGCCACGGTGTCACGCTTGGGCTCGCCCTGGGGCAATAAACGACACAGCACCTGCCGTGCCCGGTGCGTCACGCGACTTTCGGAAAACCGCGCCAGATATTCCCCGGCAAAGCGATCATGCAACAGCGCCATGGCTTCGTTGGCGGTCGGCAGCGGCGCCTCCATATCGGCACGTTCGAAGATCAACGCATCGTAAGGCGCGTTGAACACCAGCGGTGCGTGAAAGGCTTCTTTATAAGGTTGCAGGTTTGTCGGCTGATCGCCCTGAACCAACACTTTGACCGGGTGCAGCGGGCGCCCGGTCAGCCAGCCGCACAGCGCCAACGCGCAGGCCAGTGACGCTTCGGCACTCTGCCGGGTCGGCGGCAGATGATCGCCATGCACGGTGAGAATCAGCGCGTAACCTTCGTCGAGCAGGCGAAAACTCAGGTCAGCGCTTTCGGCAATGATGCGTTGATAGCGCACCAGACGCTGGAAGCCTTCAGCCAGGGTATTGCTCGACATCAGCGCGTAGCCGGCGACATGAAACGAGGCCGGGCGCACCACTTTGCCCATGTTCAGGCCGATCGCCGGGTTGCCGGACACCTCGACCGCGCGCTGCCAGAGCCGGGTCATGGAATCCTGCGGGAAACGCGCATCCGGATCTTCCAGGGCAGTGAAATCCAGCCCCAGTTGCTTGAACAGAACCCGGCAATCCAGGCCGTCCATCTCCAGTGCTTTGACAATCCCCATCGCCCAGCTTGCAGAAGTCGTTCGTTCGCTCATGGTTGTTATTCTTTTACATGACGGGCTGCAGATAACCGCCCTATTTGCGAAGGATACTAAAGTGGCGCCGATTGTCACTGGCCCACGCCAATGATCACTCTAGACTCAAATAAGCTCCTCGCCGAACAACTTGTCGCCAGAACAATCACCACAGAGAGCGCGGTCGTGGAAAACATCAAGCAGTTCAACAGCTTCGCCGAGTTCTATCCGTATTACCTCGCCGAACACAGCAACAGCACCTGCCGTCGTCTGCATTTCATCGGCACTTCTCTGGTCATCTTCATCCTCGCCCTGAGCATCGCCAAAGGCGCCTGGCTGCTGTTGCTGGCATTGCCTGTGGCCGGTTACAGCTTCGCCTGGATCGGCCATTTCTTTTTCGAGAAAAACCGCCCGGCGACGTTTCAGCATCCGCTGTACAGCCTGCTCGGCGATTTCGTCATGTACCGCGACATGATTCTCGGTCGCGTGGCGTTCTGAATGAGGGTCTGCCAATGAATGCCCATGCTCGCTTCACCCATATGAAGGACGGCACCGAGGAAGACTGGGCGATCATCGCCGCCGATTTCAGTGCCTATGCCAGACAGCTACCGTCGCGGATCCTCGCGCATTTGAAGCTGCTTGAAGGCGACTTTGGTGGTTTCCCGGTGGATCGCCTGACCCACTCGTTGCAAACCGCGACCCGCGCCTTTCGCGACGGGCGTGACGAGGAATACGTGGTCTGCGCACTGTTGCACGACATTGGCGACACCCTCGGCTCCTACAATCATCCGGACATCGCCGCAGCGATTCTCAAGCCGTTCGTGAGTGCGGAGAATCTGTGGATGGTGGAGAAGCACGGGATCTTTCAGGGCTATTACTTCTTTCATCACCTGGGCATGGACCGGCACTTGCGCGAGCAATTCAAGGACCATCCGCAGTTCCACGCCACTGCCGAATTTTGCGCCAAGTACGACGCGGCGGCGTTTGATCCGGCGTACGACACGCTGCCGCTGAGTTTCTTCGAGCCGATGATGGAAAGGCTGTTTGCGCAGCCGAAGAACTCGATTTACAAGGCTGCGATGCAAGAACACAGCCCGGCCTGAGAACACATGTGGGAGCGAGCCTGCTCGCGAAAGCGCTGTATCAGGCACATAAGTTTTGTCTGACACTACGCCTTCGCGAGCAGGCTCGCTCCCACAGGGTTCTCTTTCGCTCAGGCGATTTCGGCAACTTTGGCAGCTTTCAATTGCGCCTCCCGCGCCTGGGCATCCGCCAGCCGATACAACTCGATCGTGCCGTCCCAATGCTCGATCAACGCGGTGCACGATTCGACCCAGTCGCCGCAATTGAGGTAGTCCACCTCCCCCACCTTGCGAATCTCGGCATGGTGGATATGCCCGCACACCACGCCATGCAGTTCGCGCTTCACACACTCGTGGGCGATGGCTTCTTCAAAGTCGCTGATGAAACTCACCGCTGTCTTGACCTTGTGCTTCAGGTACGCCGACAGCGACCAGTAACCGTAGCCATAACGGGCTCGCCAGTGATTGAGCCAGCGGTTGAGGGTCAGGGTGAATTCATAGGCCGAGTCGCCGAGAAACGCCAGCCAGCGATGATAACGGGTGATCACATCGAACTGATCGCCGTGAATCACCAGCAAATGCCGGCCGTCCGCCGTAACGTGCACCGCTTCGTCGACCAACTGGATATTGCCCAGAATCAGTTTCGAATAGCGCCGCAGGAATTCGTCGTGGTTGCCGGTGACGTAGATTACCTCGGTGCCGCGCTTGCTCATGGTCAGCAGGCGGCGGATGACGTTGGTGTGGGCTTGCGGCCAGTACATGCCGCTGCGCAGTTTCCAGCCATCGATGATGTCACCGACCAGATAAACCTTGTCGGCGTGGTAGCCCTTGAGAAATTGCGACAAGTGCTCGGCCTGGCAATCCCGCGTGCCCAGGTGCACATCGGAGATCCACAGGGTTCGCACCCGTTGTTTGCGGCTGGGTCGGGCGAGCTCGGCGCTGGTCATGGGCAACCCTCTGCGATGTTTTCGCCAGCTTGCGCGCGCCCGGTTAATCGACCGTGACAAGCGTGAGTCAGTCGTGTGACAACGCATCCGGCGTACGGCGGTGTAGACTGACGGCCACCTCGGAGACAACCTGCCATGCGACCGATCCTCACCCTGCGCCAGTACACCCACGACCTGATTGTGCACAGCCACGAGCACGCGCAGTTGGTGTTCGGTCTGTCCGGTGCGCTGGATTTCGAGGTCGAGGGCTGTGGCAGCCAAGTGCGTCAGCAGAGTGTTGTGGTGGTTCCGTCCGGCGCTCATCATGCCTGCGACAGTCCCCAAGGCAGCAGCTGCCTGGTGCTCGACATCCCTGAAGGGCAATGGGTGCAGGACTCGCTGGGCGCGCACGCCGAGGCCTGTCGCCGCTTGCTCGATCATCCGGGGCGGCTGTCGCTGGACTCGGGGCAGAGCCAATTGGTCAACTGGCTGGCGAACAGTCCGGTCAGCGATCCGTTGATCGCGCAGCAAGGCGCAGTGTTGCTGCTGGCCAGTCTCAATCACGCGCAACCTGCCGAACTCCGCGCGCGTCGCCTGCCCTACGCCGCGCTGGATGCGCACATCGAGCAATACGCCGGCTATCCGCTGCAAGTCGCTGACCTGGCGCGCGTGGCCGGGTTGTCCAGCGCGCGCCTGCACGCACGGTTCATGGCCGAATGCGGACAGACGCCGATGGATTACATCCGCAGTCGACGCCTGCATCTCGCGGTGCAACTGCTGCGCGACACTGCATTGCCGATTGGTGAAGTAGCCAGTCGCGTCGGTTACAGCTCGCAAAGTGCGTTCTCGGCCGCAGTCCTACGTGAATTCGGCTCCTCGCCCGGACATCTTCGGCGCGATTCCTGCGACAAAAGACGATAGCCTGCCGACAGACTTGCAGGCCGAGACGCGGTTCAATGGCCCCATGAAGTTGAACCTGAAAAAAGGAATGCAATGACTCCGCGTACCGCCCTCGGCGCTCTGCATATTGGCGCTTTGATGTTCGGCCTGACCGGTGTGTTCGGCAAACTCGCTGCCGCATCCCCTGCTGTGATCGTCTTTGGACGTGCGGCTTTCGCCGTGCTCGCCCTGGCATTTTTCGCCCGTTTCGCCAGCCAGCATGGTTGGCAGAAACTTCAGGCCGTGGACTGGCGGCGCCTCGCCCTCAGCGGCGTGTTGCTGGCTGGGCACTGGGTGAGTTTTTTCGTATCGGTGAAGATCGCCGGGGTGGCCATCGCCACCTTGGGCTTTGCCAGTTTCCCGGCGTTTACGGTGATTCTCGAAGGACTGATTTTCCGCGAACGCATCCGTGCCAATGAAATCGTCCTGGTGGTATTGGTCAGCATCGGTCTGGTGCTGGTGACGCCCGCATTTGATCTGGGCAGCGGCGCCACCGTCGGCTTGCTTTGGGCCGTACTGTCCGGCCTGCTGTTTTCCCTGCTGTCGCTGACCAACCGCGCCAGTTCCGGGCGCATCCCGGCGGTGCAGGCGGCGTTGTGCCAGAACGTCGTCGTGGCGTTGTGTCTGTTGCCGGTCGCGGCGCCGCAGTTGAGTCAGGTCCGAGCGCTGGACTGGTTGTGGATCGCCCTGCTCGGAGTGTTCTGCACGGGCGTGGCGCACAGCCTGTTCGTCGCCAGTCTGGCGGTGATCAAGGCACGCACGGCGGCAGTGGTGTTCGCCATGGAGCCGGTCTACGGCATCACCATCGCCTGGCTGCTGTTCAGCGAAACCCCGACCCTGCGCATGCTCATCGGTGGCGCGTTGATCATCGTCGCGATTGTGGTGTCGGCGCGGATGTCAGGCTCGGCCGACAAGAAAACCGTCGCCGCCGAGGCCGCCTCTCACTGAGTGCGGTCGTTGTGTCCGAGGTCGCGGTCAGGATCGATCTGATCGCGCACTCGCTGTTTCAATACCTTGGCCTCAGGAAAACCACCGTCGGCCTTGCGCTCCCAGATCTGCACACCCGCACAAGTGATGTGAAACACCCCGCCGGTGCCCGGCACCAATGACACTTTGCCCAAGTCATCAGCGAAGGTGCTGAGCAGTTCCTGAGCCAGCCAGGCCGCGCGCAGCAGCCACTGGCATTGGGTGCAATAAGTGATGACAACTTCGGCTTTGACGACGGTCATGATCGCTGAAACTCCTGAGACAGAGGGCGCCGCTATAATAGCCGGCTTTACCGTTTGCCCCGAGACTCACAATGCGCCGTTTGCTGCTCTGCCTGCTGCTTGGTTTCCTTCCCCTGCTGGTTCTCGCCAGTGAGGCGCCACGACCGAAAGTCGGCCTGGTGCTGTCCGGCGGCGCTGCGCGCGGGCTGGCGCACATCGGCGTGCTCAAGGCGCTGGAAGAACAAGGCATCAGGATCGACGCGATTGCCGGCACCAGCATGGGCGCGGTGGTCGGTGGGCTGTACGCCTCGGGCTACAAGATCGATGAACTGGAAAAGCTCGCCCTGAGCATCGACTGGCAAGCGGCGCTGTCCGACGCGCCGCCGCGTGAGGACGTGCCATTTCGCCGCAAGCAGGACGACCGCGACTTTCTGGTGAAACAGAAACTGAGCTTTCGCGACGACGGCAGCCTCGGCCTGCCATTGGGGGTGATTCAGGGCCAGAACCTCGCACTGTTGCTGGAAAGCCTGTTGGCGCACACCAGCGACACCCGCGACTTCGACAAACTGCCGATCCCGTTTCGCGCCGTGACCACCGACATCGCCAATGGCGAAAAAGTGGTGTTCCGCAAAGGCCACCTGCCGCAAGTGATCCGCGCGAGCATGTCCATCCCCGCAGTGTTCGCCCCGGTCGAGCTTGATGGCCGGTTGTTGGTGGACGGCGGCATGACCGACAACATCCCGCTGGATGTCGCGCGGGAAATGGGCGTCGACATCGCCATCGTCGTCGATATCGGCACACCGCTGCGCAACCGCAAGCAGTTGACTACCGTGGTGGACGTGCTCAATCAGTCGATCACCTTGATGACCCGGCGCAACTCCGAAGAACAACTGGCGACGCTGCACGCCAATGACGTATTGATCCAGCCTGCGCTGGCCGCGTTCGGCGTGACCGATTTCGGCAAGGCTCAGGAGATGATCGACGCCGGTTACCGCGCCACGCGGATCCTCGATGCGCGGCTGGCGCAACTCAAGCCGACGGAAACCCAGGACGCGGAACTGAACGCCGCCCGCCAGCCGGGGCAGCGCACGCCGATCATTACCGCGATCCGCGTCGAAAATGACTCGAAAGTTGACGATGACGTAATTCGCTATTACATCCGCCAACCGATCGGCGCGCCGCTGGACCTGGGCCGCCTGCATTCGGACATGGGCACGCTGTACGGCCTCGATTACTTCGATCAAGTGCGTTACCGCGTCGTGCACAAACGCCAGGATCACACACTGGTCATCAGCGCCAGCGGCAAGCGCAGCGGTACCGATTATCTGCGGGTCGGCCTCAATCTGTCGGACGACATGCGCGGCGACAGCGCTTTCAACCTCGGCGCCAGTTACCGCGTCAACGGCATTAACCGCCTCGGCGCGGAATGGCTGACCCGCGCGCAGATCGGCGACAAGCAGGAGCTGTACAGCGAGTTCTATCAGCCGCTGGACGTCGGCTCGCGTTACTTCGTCGCACCCTACGGGTCGTTCGAGGCGCAGAACGTTGACTCGGTGCTGGATAACGATCCGATCGCCCAGTATCGCGTCGAGCGCTACGGCTTCGGCCTCAATCTTGGGCGGCAGATCGGCAACAACGGTGAAGTGCGACTCGGCGTCGGCCAGGCCTGGGGCAAGGCTGACGTGCGCATCGGTGATCAGGATCTGCCGAGCGAGAGTTTCAACGAAGGCTTCTATACCGTGAAGTATTCCTACGACTCGCTGGACAACGTCTACTTTCCGCACGAAGGCAAGGACGTCAGCCTGACGTTTGCCCAGTTCGAACCGGGCCTGGGTTCAGACAATCGCTATCGCCAATGGGAACTGAATTTCGACAAGGCCATGAGCCATGGGCCCGACACGCTGATTCTCGGCGGGCGCTACGGTCGGACGCTGGACGATGCCAATGTGGTGACCTCAAGCTTCCTGCTCGGCGGCGCGCGGCAGTTGTCGGGGTTCCGAGAGGATGCGCTGTCCGGGCAGAACGTCAGCCTGATGCGCGCCGTGTACTACCGCCGCCTGACGCCGCGCTCCTACCTGCCGCTGGACTTCCCGCTGTACGCCGGCGCCTCGCTGGAACGCGGTCGGGCGTGGAACAACGACAATGAATTCGACAGCGGCTACATCAATGCCGCGAGTGTGTTTATCGGCTTCGACACGCCACTGGGGCCGTTGAACTTCACGTATGGGTTGAATGATGCGGATGAGCAGGCGGTTTATCTGAATCTAGGGCAGACGTTCTGACGCCTTCGCGAGCAGGCTCGCTCCCACAGGGAAAGCACATTCCATTGTGGGAGCGAGCCTGCTCGCGAAAGCGGTCTCGGATGAACACGAAATACGTCGGCGCTCAGCGAATCCCCGCCAACAACGTCCTTGCTGTCTGCTTCAACGGCTCATCCCCTTCCCTGAGCAATTCATTGAGCAGCGCGATTGCACTGTCGATGTCGCCGTCGTCGATGCAGGTTTGTGCCTGTTCGAGCTTGCCGGCGGCCTCGGTGTCAGTGTCGGTGGACTCGGGTAATTGCAGATCCAGTGGTTCCAGCACCAGCGACGGCTCGGGATCGCCGAACTCATTGAGAAAGTCATCGTCGAGCGGCTGGGCGTCGGGTTCGGGGATCCATTCGAGTTCGGCTTCTTCGGCAGATGCAGCCTGTGGCAGTTCGAAATCGACAGGTAACACCGACAGGCTGGTGCCCAGCGCCGGATCATCGACCGGCGGTGACGCGGCATCAGTGCGGCTGTCGTTCAGATCCCAATTTGAATCCATCGACAGCTCGCCCAGATTCAATTCGAAATCATCCTCGAGAGCGCTGGGCGACGCTGCAAGCGGCGCGGCTGCGGTCGCTGCCGAGGCCACGGGCAGTTCGGGCGCGATTGGCGTTGCTGCAAATGCCGCCGGTGCGGCGCCTGCCAGTTTTGGATGGCGAGCGCGGATTTCGATCAGTTCGCGGTCATCGACGCCAAGCGCACGCAGGCGGTTTTCCTGCTGTTCAAAAGCGCCGCTGTCACCCTGGCGCCCAAGAACCTCCAGCAACTGCAGACCAAGATCAGTGCGCTCAGGCTCCTTGTGCAAGGCATCGCGCAGCAGCCCGGCGGCTTCGCTGAGTCGGCCGTAGGCCAGATAGATGCCCACAGCCTCCAGCACGTCGCCGGCACCGGGCTCGTCGCGATGATCCGCAGCCGCGTGCGCACCGACAGATTGTTGAAGCTCGGGCTCGTCGACGTCTTCTTCGGCGCTCACGGGCAATAGCGGCAGCGGCCTGCCGTCTGCTGTCGAACGTTGCTGACGGCGACGTATGAGCAACGCTGCCAGCACGCCCAGCAGCAATAGAAGTCCGCCGAGCAGCGGCCAGTTCACGCCATCGTCTGCCGCCTCGACCGGGGCTGAAACAGCGGCCGAAACCGGAGCGACCACGGGCGGTGGCGGTGCTTTCTGCACTTCGGCCAGACGGGTTTGCAACTCCTCGATCTGCTTCTTGCCGTCGGCTATTTGCACTTGCTGCTCTTGCAGCCTGAGGTTCTGTTCGTCGAGGGTCTTTTGCAGTTGCTGGGTGAGCAGCACGCTGGCGGCCAGTTGCTCGGCCTGCGCATCGTTCGCAGGTGCCGCCGGCGTTGGCGGCACAGGCGCCGCAGTGCGTTTGCCCTGGGCAGCCTGGGGCGGTGCGGTAACCGGTTCGACGGTTGGAAATTCAGAGGATTGCGGGCGCGGATCCGGCTCGTCGGTGGCGGGCACGATGCCCGGCGAACCCGGCGGGTCGATCAGCACCGTGTACTCGCGCAGCAGACGGCCGTTGGGCTGATCGAGCTGCACGAGGAAATTCAGGAAAGGTTCGTTGACCGGTTTGCCGGACGTCACCCGGATCATCTGGCGGCTGCCGCGCAGGATCGGAGTGAACTTGAGGTCATTGAGAAAGAACACCCGCTCGACGCCCGCCCGGCCGAACTCATCCGCCGAAGCCAGGCTGGCCGAGAGATCGTTTTGCGTCAACGTGCCGACATCGACCAGCGCGATGTCGGCCTTGAACGGCTGATTGAGGGCTGAGTGAACAGTGATTTCGCCCAACCCCAACGCCATCGACCAGGTCGAATAGCTGAATACACCAGCGAGCAGCAGCCATTTGGCGCCCCCGCGCAGCACGTGCCGACTTGCGAGCATGAGCATCCCTTAAATAAGCAAAACCGGTTTCTATGCGTTCGCACATCCGGTACGAACACGATATTGCCCAGTAGTTCTTATAGTCGGCTCAGCGCGATCTCTCAAAAAATCACTGGCGGGATGTGCCTCAAGATTTTTCCAGGTTGGCCAGAATGTGCCCGTGTACGCGCATACACACCTTCAAATCCGCCTCGTCGACGCCCTCGAACAATTCGTGGCGCAGCTGCGTGGCAATGGTTTCGATTTGTTCGATCAAGGGCAAGGCAGGTGCGCAGAGCACGATTTTTTTCGCCCGGCGGTCTTCCATTACGGACTGGCGTTGCACCAGTCCCTGGTTCTCCAGACTATCAAGCAAGCGCGCCAGGGTCGGGCCTTCGACGCCGACACTCTGCGCCAGTTCGCGTTGGGTCGGTGCCTCTTCAAAACGCGCCAGATGCAGCAGCACCAGCCAGCGCGCCTGCGACAGGCCCAGCCCGGCGAGACGACGATCCAGTTCGGCACGCCAGCCACGGGACATCTGGGCCAGTTGCATACCAAAGCGATGTTGATCGGTTAACGGCATAAAACACTCACGGTTAGACTGAAAATACGGAAAATCTAATTATTAGTCAGCTAAGCATGGGCGGCAGTTATAGGCAAGAGTCGCTCTGTACTGAATCGTTACAACTGCACGGGGCTTGGCGCATACGTCGTTTCACATCTCGAATTCAGACTGCAACGCCGCCCGCACGCAATACAGCACGCCTTCCGGCACACGCCCGGCGAACAGCTCGGCGACTTCAGCGACGGACGGCAACTCGCCCTCACCGTCGAGGAACGCGTCCTGCACTTCGCCCATCAACTCCTCAGGCAAGTCCAGCGCCTGCTCCAGCGACAATTGCTGCTTGCCGATGGCTTCGGCGAGCATGGCGTAGACGTTCTTCTCCGAGCACTGTAACTGCCCGGCGATCTGCAGCGGGGTCATGCCGGCGCGGGCCAGGGTGATCAGCTCGTGACGGACATCGGCGACCACCTTCGGCGCCTCCGCCTCGCCGCCGAGCACTTCGAGGAAGGCTTCACCGTAACGTTCCAGCTTGCGTGCGCCGACGCCGCTGACCCGGGCCATTTCCGCCAGAGACGTCGGCTGGCTGCGGAGCATTTCCAATAGCGTCGAGTCGGGGAAGATGACATATGGCGGCACGCCGTGTTCTTCGGCGAGCTTGCGCCGTAGTGCGCGCAACGCTTCCCACTGTTCGCGTTCTTCGCCGCGCACCAGTTGGCTGGCCTGGCTCTTGCTGCCGGTTTTGGCGGTGACTTGCGGTTTCAGGTCGCGGCGCAGTTCCAGTTTCACTTCGCCTTTGAGCAAAGGCCGGCAACTGTCATTCAAGCGCAGACCGCCATAACCCTCGTGGTCGACATCGGCCAACCCACGCGCCACCAGTTGGCGGAACAGCGAGCGCCACTCGCTCTCGCTCAACGCCTTGCCAACGCCGAACACCGACAAATGCTGATGGCCGAAGCTGCGCACCTTTTCGTTGTCCTTGCCCAGCAACACGTCGACCAGATGACCGACGCCATAGCGCTGGCCGGTGCGGAAAATCGCCGACAAGGCCTGACGTGCAGGCTCGGTGGCGTCCCAGGTCTGCACGCCGTCGACACAGTTGTCGCAATGCCCGCACGGTTCGGGCATGTCTTCGTCGAAATAGGCCAGTAACGCCTGGCGGCGGCAGCGGGTTTCTTCGCACAGCGAGAGCATGGCGTCGAGCTTGTGCTGCTCCAGACGCTTGTGCCGCTCGTCGCCTTCGGAGTTCTGCAGCATCTGCTTGAGCATCACCACGTCTTGCAGACCGTAAGCCATCCACGCATCCGCCGGCAGCCCGTCACGGCCGCCGCGCCCGGTTTCCTGGTAATACGCTTCGAGGGATTTAGGCAGATCAAGGTGCGCGACAAAGCGTACGTTGGGCTTGTCGATGCCCATGCCGAACGCCACGGTCGCAACCATGATCAGGCCTTCCTCATTGAGGAAGCGCTTCTGGTGATAGGCGCGCAGATCGTTGGGCAGACCGGCGTGATACGGCAGCGCCGGAAAACCCTGTTCGCTGAGGAACGCCGCAACTTCTTCAACCTTCTTGCGCGACAGGCAATAAACGATGCCTGCATCGCTGCGCCGTTCGGCGAGGAAGGCCAGTAACTGCTTGCGCGGCTGCTCTTTCGGGACGATGCGGTAAAAAATATTCGGACGGTCGAAGCTCGACAGGAAGCGCTCGGCATTCTGCAGGTGCAGGCGATCGACAATTTCTTCGCGGGTGCGCTTGTCGGCGGTCGCGGTGAGGGCAATGCGCGGAACGTTGGGAAACAGCTCTGCCAATTGACCCAGTTGCAGGTATTCGCGGCGGAAATCGTGGCCCCATTGCGATACGCAATGCGCTTCGTCGATGGCGAACAAAGCGATTTCCAGGCTTTGCAGGAACGCCAGCATGCGCGGCTGCACCAAGCGCTCGGGCGCCAAATAGAGCATTTTCACTTCGCCGCGTTTGATCCGCAGAGCGAGGTCGCGCTGCTGCTCGGCACTCAGCGTGGAGTTCAGCGCAGCGGCGGCCACGCCCAGTTCTTCGAGGGTGGCGACCTGATCGTCCATCAGTGCGATCAGCGGTGATACCACTACCGCCAGACCTTCACGCAACAGCGCTGGCACCTGGAAGCACAACGACTTGCCGCCACCAGTAGGCATCAGCACCAGCGCATCACCGCCGCTGGCCACGCGCTCAATGATCGCACCCTGACGGCCACGGAAACTGTCGTAGCCGAAGATGTCCTTGAGGACGCGTTGAGCCTGTTCGAGCATAAAAACTCCAAAAATCTACCGATACATCCCTGCTCAGGCTGGTTCAGAGCAGCCTCGGCTGCTTAAACAAAACGTAAGAACACATTGCATGACCAGCGCAGCGCCGGCAGGGATCGCAAAACGCGGCAGTATACCCGAGGCCTTCGCCGCAGAGGGTGCCGCTGAGAAGACACTGATAAACCTGCCACACACAAAACCCTGTGGGAGCGAGCCTGCTCGCGAAAGCGACCTGTCAGTCGATAGAAAAGTGCCTGATACAGCGCCTTCGCGAGCAGGCTCGCTCCCACAGGGTTATTCATCTTTCCAGTGAGGCCGGTAATTCGGGCAAATCTGCCAAGCGGCTGGCTAGAGCGCGCAAGAAGGCCTAGAATTCCCGCATTGTTTATTCCCCAAGGTAGCCCCGTAATGTCCTTCGCTGAGCAACTGACCCGCCTGCAAGTCTTCCTCGACGCCGACGAGCTGCACGACGAGGCGCTGGATTACGTCGCCGCCCACGGTTACCTGACCGCGCTGTCGATCTGCTCCGAAGACGTTCCGGAGCGCGAGTGGATCGACGCGCTGTTCGCCGAAGAGCCGCATTACACCGACGAAGCCCAGCGTGCCGAAATCGAAGCCACGCTGATCGGCCTCAAGGCGCACATCGCTCGCCAACTGGCCTCGGATGAAGAATTCGAACTGCCGTGCGAACTGGATCTGGGCGAAGAGCCGGACGACTCCGAACTGCGCGGCTGGTGCATCGGCTTCATGGAGGGCGTGTTCCTGCGCGAAGCGGCCTGGTTCGAAACCGCCGAAGAAGAAGTCAGCGAAATGCTCCTGCCGATCATGGTCGGTTCCGGCCTGTTCGACGAGCAGCCTGAATTCGAAGACATCGCCAAGGACGCCAACCTGATGGACGACATGATCGTTCAGATCCCGGAAGCCCTGACCGCGCTGTACCTGCTGTGCCAGGCCCCCGACGAAAAACCGGCGATCCTCAAGCCTCGTCACCACTAAGACCCGGCCTATGGACAACCCCATAGGCAACCGCCCCCTGATGTTGCGCTACGTCCTGCTGGCCATCGGCTGGCTCAGCGTGGCATTGGGGGTGATCGGCATCTTCCTGCCGGTCCTGCCCACCACCCCCTTCCTCCTGCTCGCCGCAGCCTGCTTCGCGCGCAGCTCTCCACGCTTCTATCGCTGGCTGGTCGAACATCCACGACTGGGGCCCTGGATTCGCGACTACCTCGAAGGCAACGGCATCCCGCTCAAAGGCAAGGTCTACGCGATCGGCCTGATGTGGGTGAGCATCCTGTTCTCGTGCTATCTGGTGCCGCTGGTTTGGGCGCGGGGGTTCATGTTGACCAGTGCGGTGCTGGTGACGGTTTATATTTTGCGGCAGAAGACGTTGCGTAAAACTTGATACCTCCCAGTTGATCATGCTTGGCGAACTGGCAGTGAGTCGGGTGCTGGATAATCTGGAGTTGCCGGGGTGATGTTGGTCTGCTGAGTTACTTGGTGATCAACCCGGCCTCTTCGCGAGCAAGCTCGCTCCCACAATTGATCCTGGTCGGACACATATTCTGCATCCACTGAAGAACCCTGTGGGAGCGGGCTTGCCCGCGAAGGCGGACTCACAGCCAACACATCTGTACAGACAGACAAAACCCGCCGTCCCGATTCAACCGGGGCGGCGGGTTTTGTCGTTTCAGACCTCAGATCAAACCGTGTCCACTTTCAACGAATGATCATTAAGCATGCCGCTGATGATCGTCGCCGTGTCATGCCCCCCAGCCACCATGCCGCCCGCCCCCGGTGTCACGCCGTAATGGCTGGCGAGGTTGACGCCAGCCAGGTCGATGGTCTGGTTCGGCGTACCGCCGGCCATGGCGCTGACGTCGATGCTGGTCATCACCGAGGCGCCGCTGCCGCTGACGGTGAAGTGCAGGTAGTCGTCCAGCGACGCGGTGCTGGCGTTTTCGCCTTGCAGCAGTTGCGACAGGTCGAGTTTGTCGGTACCGGGGGTGAAGTCGGTGATCAGGTCGTGGCCGCTGTTGCCCTTGAGCCACTGGAAGGTGTCGGCCCCTGCCCCGCCCGTCAGGGTATTGTTGCCCATGCCACCGATCAGCAAGTCATCGCCAGCACCACCATTGAGGAAGTCGTTGCCGAGGCCGCCGTTGATCACGTTGTTGTTGCCGTCGCCGGTGAGGCTGTCGTTGAAGTTCGAGCCGAGCAGGTTTTCGATACCGGTCAAGGTGTCGGTGCCGGCGCCGAGGGTGTTCTGCGCACCGAGCAGGCCGAGGTTGACGGTGACGGCGGCCGTGGCGTGGGCGTAGCTGGCGGTGTCGCTGCCAGTGCCGCCGTCGAGCAGGTCATTGCCGGCACCGCTGTAAAGCAAATCGTTACCGCCGTCGCCGTGCATTTCGTTGTTGCCGGAGCCTGCGCTGAGCACGTCGTTGCCTTCGCCGGCGTTGATCACATTGTTGCCGCTGCCCGCTACCAACACATCGTCGCCAGCAGTGCCGGTCAGGGTGTGGCCGTCCTGATAGCTGATGCTGACGTTGGCCGTGTCGCTGCCGCCGTGGTTGTCGTTGGCGGTGTAGGTGCCGTGGTAGTCCGGCGTGATGTCGTGGGCCCCCGCATAATTGAGGGTCATGGTCAGTTGGTAGTTTTCCGCCGCGTTCGGGTTGCCGCCACCATTACCAATGTTGGTGATGTGAATCTGGTAGACGCCGTCAGCCGAGGCGCTGAGGGTCTGGCCGTCCGCCAGCGCCATCCAGGCACCGCCGTTGAGCGAATACTCCATGCTGATCTTCCCGGCACCCAGATTGTGATCCAGATTGAGGGTTTCGCCCTGACGTAGATTGACGGTGATGCGATCTTCATCGTTGGCATTGCTGTTGCTCACCATGCCCAGATAACCGCTGACCACCAGCACGGCGGTCATGGTCGCGGCATTGGCGCTGAAGGCGCTGCGCACGTTGGCCAGGTTCTGGTTGGCCGCATTATTGTTCTGCCCAGTGAAACCGATCAGGCCGGTACCGGTGAAGTCCGCCGCTTTCGAAACCCAACCGGTGTTGAAGCTGGTTGGCGTGGCGTTGAGGGTGTCGCCGTTCGGATCGCTGTCATTGGCCAGCAGCAGCTCACCCGGCACCACGATGTTGCCCGAGAGCACGTTGGTGATGACGTGATCGTCCATCGCCACTGGCGGCGCGTTGGGGATCACTTTCACCGTCAGGGTGGAGCTGGCCAGATCGCCGTCGTTGTCGCTGACGGTGAAGCCGATGTTTTCGGTGATGACCACGGCGGTGGTTTTCTGCGAGGTGTAGCTGTATTCGCCGGTATCGAGGTTGACCACCAGCGTGCCGCTGTTGTTGGTGGCGATACTGACGGTGTTGTTGGCGGTATTGAAAGTGCCGTGGTTGACGCCGCCGCTCGCGGTCAACGAACCCTGGCCACTGAGGGCTTTCGGATCGTAGGTGTAGGTCGTGCCGTCGACCACGATCGACTTGATGAAACCGCCATCGGCACCGAACGAGCCGCCCTCGCCCAGCAGCGAACCGGTGACCGGCGCGCCCTGCACAGTGCCGGAGAGCACCGAGTTGAGTTGGTTGAGATCGGTGACCACCACCGCATTGGTATTGGTGTGGTTGATGCCGTCGTAGGCCAGCGGATCGAGGTTGGCGTTGCTCACGCCACTGCCCAGACCAATGGCGTAGTTCTTGATGTTGTTAGCGTCGAGGAAGTTTTTCAGCGCGGCCTCGTCAGCCGTGCCGATGTCGCCCTCGTTGGGCTTGCCGTCGGAGAAGAAGTAGCCGACGTTCTGTGCCCCGGTGAGTTTGCCCGAGGTGTTGAACGCGGTCTGCATCACCGCCACGGCGGCATCGTAGTTGGTGCCGCCGCCGGCGTTGAGGCCGGCGAGCAATGTCTTGGCAGTAGCGACATCGACCCACACCGTGGTGCGGTCGGCGGCATTGCTGCTGAACGTCACCAACTGCACTTTCACATCGCCCAGATCATCGTACTTGTCGAGCAAGGCGCCAATGGCCTGCTTGGCCAGTGCCAGCCGCGACAGGCCCGGCACGCCAGAGGGATCGGCCATGCTGCCGGAGATGTCGAGGACGATGAGGATGTTCGAATCGATCTCCACTGCGGTAACCGAGCGATCCGAGGCAACGGCTTTCGGCACATCGTCGACGATGTTCACCACAAGCGTGCTGGTGGTGCTGTTGCCCAGCGCATCGGTGGCTTTGTAGGTGAACGTTTCGCTCAGGGTGTTCGGCCCGTCGTTGGCGTTCGGCGCGGTTTTTGGTGCCGACGTCAGCGTGTAGGTGTAGGTGCCATCAGCGTTGAGCAGCAGTTGCCCGTAGCTGCCGGTGGCGTTGCCGACCAGGGTGTACGTGATCGCGCCGCTGCCGCCACTGACCGAACCGACCAGCGTGCCGCTGGCGGTTTCGCCGGTGTTGCCCGGTTCGCTGCCGGTGACTGTGCCGGGGGCGAGATCCTGGCCATCCTTGCTCAGGTCGAGGGCTTTTTCGTAGACCGTCACATCCTGATCGACCGAGGCGACCAGTTTGCTGTCGGCGACGTTGATGGTCAGCGTTGTGGTGCTTTCGTCGCCATCGCTGTCACGGATGGTGTAGGTGAACGTGTCGGTCGCGCCCGGCGGGCTCACCGAGTTCGGGTTGCTGTGGTAAACCGCGTTGCCCGCCGCGTCGAGGGTCAGGTAGCCGTAGTTGCCGTTGATGTTGCTGTTGAGCCCGCCGCTGGCTGACGTCGCGGTGTTGCTGCCGGCGCGCACGCCGACCACCGTGGCGGCGCCGTCGGCACCGCTGAGGTCATTGCCGAGCACACTGACATTGACCGTGCCGCCCTCCGCTACCGAGCCGGTATCGGCGTTGGCAGTCGGCAAATCGTCGACGATGTTGACGTTGATCTGACCGCTGGCGGTACTGCCATCGGTATCAGTGGCGACCACGTCGAAGCTCTCGCTGAGGCTGTTGGCACCGTTGGCGTTCGGATGGGCTTCGTTGTCGACCAGGGTGTAGCTGTAACTGACCACGCCGGAGGCCGGGTCGTAACCGGTGATGGTGAACGTACTGCCCAATGGCGAGACCACCGATTGCGGCAAACCGGCGGCGACGCCATTGCTGATCACCGCAATGCCGCCGACCGTGAGGGTTTGCAGGCCATCAAGCGCAGTGACGGTGAAGCTGCCGCTTTGGGTCAGCGCCGAGGTGTTGGGGCTGCTGCCGTCGCTGAGGTTTTTCTCGTAGACGGTGATTTCGCCGCCCTTCACATCGAGGCCGTCGAGGCACACCGGATCGTCGTTGTTATGGATGTTCAGCACCAGATTGGCGGTGCTGGTGTCGCCGTCGGCATCGGTGATGGTGTAGGCGAAGGTTTCCGTGCTGTTGCCGCCGCCCTGGAGGTTTTTGAAATCGGCGTCGTTGGCGTCCAGCGTGTAGGTGTAAGTGCCGTTGGCGTTGAGCACCAGCGTGCCGTAAGTGCCAGTGAAAGTACCGGCGGTTACCGGGCCGCTGGCGACGCGGTCGGCGCCCTGCACGTCGTTGTCGAGGACGTTGCCGGTCAGGGTCACCTGGACTTCTGTTGCGCTGTCGGCATTGCTGTCATTCAGCGCCTTCGGCACGTCATCGACGATGCTCACAACGATCGTGCTGGTGACGACATTGCCCAGCGAATCGGTGGCCTGATAGGTGAAGGTTTCGCTCAGGCTGTTGGCGCCGTCGTCGGCGTGCGGCGTAGTGGTCGCTGGCGAAGTGAGCGTGTAGGTGTAAGTGCCATTGGCATTGAGAACGATCTGCCCGTAGTTGCCGGTGGCACTGCCAACCAGCGCATAACTGATCGCGCCGACCGCACCAGTGACCGAGCCGACCAGGGTGCCAGAAGCGGTTTCGCCAGTGCTGTTCGGATCGCTGCCGACCACGCTGCCCGCTGCCAGATCCTGGCCATCCTTGTTCAGGTCGAGGGCTTTTTCGTAGACGGTGACGTCAGTGTCGCTGACCGCTTTCAGGCAGCTGTTATAGACGTCGATGGTGATCGTCGTGGTGCTTTCATCACCGTCGGCATCGCGCACGGTGTAGGTGAACACATCCACCGCACCCGGACCGTTCACCGCGTTGGGATTGCTGTGATAAACGGCGTTGCCGTTGGCATCAAGCGTGAGGTAGCCGTAGGTGCCGTTGATCTGCGAATTGAGTCCGCCGATGGCCGAAGTCGAGGTGTCGGCACCGGCGCGCACGCCGACCACTGCGCCGGTAATCGCCGGGCCATCCGCGCCGCCGACATCGTTGTTGAGTACGTTACCGCTGACAGTACCGCCCTCCGCCACCGAAGCCGCGTCCGCATGCGCGGTCGGCAAATCATCGACGATATTGACGTTGATCTGGCCGCTGGCGGTACTGCCATCGGTGTCCGTCGCGACGACGTCGAAGTTCTCAGTGAGGCTGTTGGCGCCGCTGGCAGTCGAGTGGGCTTCGTTGTCGACCAGGGTGTAGCTGTAGCTGACCACGCCGGTCGTCGGGTCATAACCGCTGATGGTCAAGGTGCTGCCCAGCGGGGTGACGATTGATTGCGGGAAGCCTGCGGCCACGCCATTGGTGATCACCGCGATGCCGCCGACTGTGAGGGTCTGCAGACCATCGAGAGCGCTGACGGTGAAAGTGCCGTTCTGGGTCAGCGCCGGGGTGTTGGGGCTGGTGCCGTCGCTGAGGTTTTTTTCGTAGACGGTAAGTTCGCCGCCGTTGACGTCGAGGCCATTGAGCAGCACCGGATCGTCGTTGTTGTGGATGTTCAATACGAGATTGGCAGTGCTGGTATCGCCGTCGGCATCGGTGATGGTGTAGGCGAAGGTTTCGGTGCCGTTACCGCCGCCGGTCAAGGCTTTGAAGTCGGCATCGCTGGTGTTCAGGGTGTAGGTGTAAGTGCCGTCGGCGTTTAGAACCAAGGTGCCGAACGTGCCGGTGAAAGTGCCCGGCGTGACTGGACCGGTGGGTACGCGGTCGGCGCCTTGTACGTCGTTGGTCAGGACGTTGCCAGTCAGCGTCAGTTGGCTTTCTGACGCGGTACCGTTGCTGTCGTCGTTGGCTTTCGGCAGGTCGTCGACGATGTTGACGTCGAGGGTGCCGGTGGCCGTCGTGCCGTTGTCATCGACCACCGTGACCGCGAACTGCTCAGGCAGATTGTTGGCGCCGTTGGCGTTCGGATGCGTTTCGTTGTCAGCCAGGGTGTAGCTGTAACTGACCACGCCGGTTGCAGCGTTGAACCCGGTAATGGTCAGCGTGCTGCCCAGTGGCGTGGTGATCGATTGCGGGAAACCTGCGGCCACACCATTGGTCACCACGGCGATGCCACCGACTGTCAGCGTGGTGACGCCGTCCAGTGCGGTGATGGTGAAGGTGCCGTTTTGGGTGAGCGCGCCAGTGTCCGGGGCGCTGCCGTCGCTGAGGTTTTTTTCGTAGATCGTAAGCTCGCCACCGGCGACGTTCAGGCCGTCGATGATTACTGGATCGTCGTTGTTGTGGATCTGCAGAACCAGATTGGCGCTGCTGCTATCGCCGTCGGCATCAGTGATGGTGTAGGCGAAGGTCTCTGTGCCGTTACCACCGCCGGTCAAGGCTTTGAAGTCGGCATCGCTGGTGTTCAGGGTGTAGGTGTAAGTGCCGTCGGCGTTTAGAACCAAGGTGCCGAACGTGCCGGTGAAAGTGCCCGGCGTGACTGGACCGGTGGGTACGCGGTCGGCGCCTTGTACGTCGTTGGTCAGGACGTTGCCAGTCAGCGTCAGTTGGCTTTCTGACGCGGTACCGTTGCTGTCGTCGTTGGCTTTCGGCAGGTCGTCGACGATGTTGACGTCGAGGGTGCCGGTGGCCGTCGTGCCGTTGTCATCGACCACCGTGACCGCGAACTGCTCAGGCAGATTGTTGGCGCCGTTGGCGTTCGGATGCGTTTCGTTGTCAGCCAGGGTGTAGCTGTAACTGACCACGCCGGTTGCAGCGTTGAACCCGGTAATGGTCAGCGTGCTGCCCAGTGGCGTGGTGATCGATTGCGGGAAACCTGCGGCCACACCATTGGTCACCACGGCGATGCCACCGACTGTCAGCGTGGTGACGCCGTCCAGTGCGGTGATGGTGAAGGTGCCGTTTTGGGTGAGCGCGCCAGTGTCCGGGGCGCTGCCGTCGCTGAGGTTTTTTTCGTAGATCGTAAGCTCGCCACCGGCGACGTTCAGGCCGTCGATGATTACTGGATCGTCGTTGTTGTGGATCTGCAGAACCAGATTGGCGCTGCTGCTATCGCCGTCGGCATCGGTGATTGTGTAGGCGAAGGTTTCAGTGCCGTTACCGCCGCCGGTCAAGGCTTTGAAATCGGCATCGCTGGTATTGAGCGTGTAGGTGTAGGTGCCGTCGGCGTTCAGCACCAACGTGCCGTAAGTACCGGTGAAAGTACCCGGCGTGACCGGTCCGGTGGGTACACGGTCAGCGCCTTGGATGTCGTTGGTGAGGACGTTTCCGGTCAGGGTCAGCAAGGTTTCCGAGGCAATGCCGTTGGCGTCGTCAAACGCTTTGGGCACGTCGTCGGTGATGTTCACGTCCAGCGTGCCAGTGGCGCTGTCGCCATTGCTGTCGGTGGCGATCACGGTGAACTGTTCGCTGAGATTGTTCACGCCGTCGCCGGCCGCGTGGGTTTCGTTGCCGTTGAGGGTGTAGCTGTAGCTGACCGTGCCGGTCGCTGCGTTGTAACCGGTGATGGTCAGGGTGTTGCCCAGTTGGGTGGTGATCGACTGGGGAAAGCCGATCGGCACGCCGCCAACAATCAAGTTGATGCCGCCGATGCTCAGGCTGTTCAAACCATCCGCTGCCGAGACCGTGAAGCTGCCACTTTGCGTCAGCGCGCCTGGATTGGCCGCTGTACCGTCAGGCAGATTGGCTTCATTGAGGTTCAGCTCGCCATCCGCCCCATTGAGGCCGTTGAGGATGACCGGGTTGTTCACTGGTGGCGGTGGCACCACGACCGGCGCTGGCGTGTCGTCGCCATTGTCGATGTCCGCGTCGCGACGATACTCGGGAAATTCGGGAATACCGTTGAAGCCAGCGGTGGGGAAACCAATGATCGGATCGACTCGGCCGCCGACTTCGGTGAGCAGAACGAAACTGTGCCCGCCGCCCAGTTCACCGGTGTTGCCGGTGGGCGCGTTGGGGCCGGCAGCGGTGGCTTCGGCGGTTTTGCTCGGGTCTTCACCGGCGGCGATGGCTTGCTGGATTTGCTCGACATCGGTCAGTTGCGCCTGGCTTGGGGTCTGCGCTTCGTCGACGTTCACCGGCACAGCCTGGTCGGCCAGCAATTGCCCGGTCATGGTGATGCTGCTGCCCCGGCCGAGGGTCAATTCCTCGCCGTTTTGCAGTTTCACTGCCACCGCGCCTTCCGCGCCGGTGATCAGTTGATCGCCAGCGTACAAACGATCGCCTTCGAACAGCGGACGCTTGATGCCGTCGCTCGCCTGAGCGAACACCTGACCAATGACTTTTGTGACCGTACCGATGAGCGTTGCCATGTGAAATCCTCCGCTGCCGACCACCGTCGGCACTGGTTCGCGAAGCAGCCCATGGCTCAATCGGGTTGCCGGGGGCGACGCTCGCACCCTCGACAGTTCGTTTCGCAGGCCCGGTTTGAGGTGAATTGTCAGCGCTATCAAGCACTTGCCAACCCTGTTCAATCCATCGACCCACTAGCGCTACGTAACGGTGGTGAATCACCCGAGTGACAAAAATCTGTCGCTCATTCCACGCTACGCGTCCCTCCCCTTCAGCAGTACTTCGCAGTGTCTCGCAAAGTGAATGGAACTTTCCTCAAGCCTTTTCGAGCTCCCTAAAGCGCATAAAACAAAGGCTTTCGAGCTGAACAATGTGCTGCTTTTGAAAAACCGCATAAGTTTTTTTTGGAATAAACCTTATGAAAATTTTTTCTTAGCTACGCTCTAGGATGTTCTTAGCTCTGTTGTTACAAGAGTGAAACGCTTACACCCTAAATTTACGTCAAATATTTGGCGACGGTAACACAACATTGAGATCCAGGGAGATGCACCCATGCGCGTTTTAACCCCCCTCTGCAGCGCGGTTTTGCTGGCCATGGCTTGCACTTCCCAAGCCCAGGCGATGAACCTCACCGAGGCGATTCAGAGCACCATCGCTACCCACCCGGAACTGGCTTCGCGCGTGGACGCCCGCCTGTCTGCGGATGAGCAGGTGAAAGTGGCCAAGGGCGGGTTTTATCCGTCGGTCGATCTGAACGCGGCCTACGGGCGCGGCTACAGCGACAACACCAACACCCGTGCCTTCGGTAATCACAACACCGAAATTCTCAATTACACCCAGTCCGAGCTGCGCTTGCGGCAGATGATCTTCGACGGCTTCAACACCGCCAACGAGGTCGAGCGCACCAAGGGCGTATCCAATTCGCGCGCCTACTACGCGCAAGGCACCGCACAGGATCTGGCCCTGCGCACCATCGAGGTCTACCTCGAAGTGCTCAAGCGTCGGGAACTGGTGACGCTGGCGAAGAACAACCTGCAGGCGCACTTGCGCGTCAACGACCAGATCGGCCTGCGCACCGAGCGCGGCATCGGCAGCACCGCCGACTCCGATCAATCGGTTGCCCGTCGTGCACTGGCGCAGAACAACCTCGACACCGCCGAAGTCGATCTGGCCGACGCCGAATCGAATTTCTACAGCGTGGTCGGACGCATGCCCGATGAGCTGGAAACCCCGGCCTCGACTCGCGGTGAGATGCCGCCGGACCTGCGTGAAGCGCAGCAGAGCATGGTCGACAACAACCCGTACCTGAAATCGGCTCAGGCTGACGTGCAGTCCGCCGAGAGCCAGTACGAAGTGGCCAAGTCGCCGTTCTACCCGCGCTTCGATGCCGAAGCAGCAGTCGGCGCAAACAACAACGTGCAGGGTGATGAAGGCCACGACAACGAATGGCGTGTCGGTGTGGTGATGAACTACAACCTGTTCCGTGGCGGCAGCGACAAGGCACGTCTGGCCGCGAATGCCCACGACATCAACCAGGCGATGGACATCCGCAACAACGCCCTGCGTCAGCTCAACGAGAACATTCGTCTGGCCTGGAACGCCATGGAAAATGCCAAGAAGCAGACGCCGACCGCTCGCGAATACGCAGAAACCACCAAACGCGTGCGCGCCGCTTATCAGGACCAGTTCGGCCTCGGCCAACGCACCCTGCTCGACCTGCTCGACAGCGAAAACGAGCTGTACAACGCCAACCGTCGCTACACCGAAATCCGCTACACCGAGGAATACTCGATGTACCGCGTGCTGGCGAACATGGGCCAATTGCTGAGCAAGCAACGCGTGGTGCTGCCGGCTGATGCGATTGCCACGACCGAAGTGAAAAACCAGGCGCGTCTGCCCGAGTTGAAATAGATCCTGCAGGACCTGCCGAAGGCTGCGATCTCTGATCGTTCCCACGCTCTGCGTGGGAATGCAGCCCGTGACGCTCCGCGTCACTGGACGCAGAGCGTCCCTAGAGGCATTCCCACGCAGAGCGTGGGAACGATCCGATAACCGAGCCCGTTCAACAGAGGCAATCACTATGACCAGCATGGAACCCGGCGCCACCGGGGTCGATCCGCGCCTGAGCTTCGACGACCCGTTACTCGACGGTCTGCTGATCCTCTGCAAACTGCATGGCGCCACGGTCAGTCGTGCCAGCCTGAGCGCCGGGCTGCCTCTGAACAAACAACGCCTGAGCCTCGATCTGCTGCCCCGTGCAGCCGCGCGGGCCGGATTGCAGGCGCGGTTGTTGCGCCGTGACCTGAAAGACATATCGCCGCTGAACCTGCCGATCCTGCTGCTGCTCAACGACGGGCGCACTGCCGTGCTGCGGCGCTTTGGCGAGGACGGCAAAGCCCTGCTGCTGCCCAGCGAAGCCGACGGCGGCGAGCAATGGGTCAGCCGCGAAGAACTCAACGAGCACTACAGCGGCCAGGCCTTGTTCGCCCGTCCGCGCCACGAACTCGAAGACCTGCGCGCGCCGCTGGTGCCACGGGTAAATGCGTGGTTTCGCGACACCCTTAAACTGTCGAAATGGCTGTACAGCGATGCGATTCTCGCCAGTTTTCTGATCAACCTGCTCGGCCTGATGGTGCCGCTGTTCGTCATGCAGACCTACGATCGCGTGGTGCCCAATCAGGCGACCTCGACGCTGTGGGTGCTGTCGATCGGTTTGCTGATCGGCACCGGTTTTGAACTGGTGCTGCGCGTGGTGCGTGCGCATCTGCTCGACACCGCCGGCAAGAAAACCGATGTGATCCTCTCGGCAACGTTGTTCGAGCGCATCACCGGCATGTCGATGAAAGCGCGGCCGGCGACCATCGGCGGCTTTGCCCAGAGCATTCACGACTTCCAGGGCCTGCGTGAGTTTCTCACCGCCGTGACCCTGACCAGCCTGATCGACTTGCCCTTCGTGGTATTGATGCTGGTAGTGATCGGCCTGCTTGGCGGCTGGCTGGTGGTGATTCCGCTGCTGGCATTTCCGATCACCATCATCTTCGCCATGGCGATTCAGGTGCGCCTGCGTGACACCGTGCAGAAAAGCCTGAGCCTCGGCGCCGAGCGTCAGGCAGTGCTGATCGAAACCCTCGGCGGTCTGGAAACCCTCAAGGCCTGCGGCGCCGAAAGCGAGCGCCAGCACAAATGGGAAAGCACCCACGGCGCCCTCACCCGCCTCGACAGCCATGCGCGCAACCTGTCGGCGCTGGCCACCAACGGCACGCTGTTCATCCAGCAGTTTTCCGGGATGGCGACGATTGTGGCCGGGGTCTACAGCATCATTGCCGGCAACCTCAGCGTCGGCGCGCTGGTTGCCACTTACATGCTCGGCAGCCGCGTACTCGCCCCGCTCGGCCAGATCGCCGGGCTGATCACCCGCTACCAGCAAGCGCAACTAACAATGAAAAGCACCGACGCGCTGATGGCCCTGCCGCAGGAACGCGACGGCAAACAACGGCCATTGGAACGCACACAGCTGCAAGGCGCCCTCGACGTCAGCGGCGTGACGTTCCACTACAACGGCCAGAACGCACCGGCGCTGAGCGAAGTCAGCTTCAGTCTGAAAGCCGGCGAGCGGGTCGGCATCATCGGCCGCAGCGGTTCGGGCAAAAGCACGTTGGCGCGGCTGGTGATGGGCTTCTACGAAGCGGAGCAAGGCCAGCTGCTGCTCGACGGCCTCGACCTGCGCCAACTGGACGTGGCTGACCTGCGCCAGCAGATCGGGTATGTCGCCCACGACCTGCCGCTGCTGGCCGGCAGCCTGCGCGACAACCTGACCCTGGGCGCGCGTTACATCAGCGATTCACGCATGCTCGAAGTCGCCGAGCTCACCGGCGTCACTGAACTGGCCCGACAACACCCGCAAGGCTTCGACCGACCGGTGGGCGAACGCGGACAGCTGCTTTCCGGCGGCCAACGCCAAGCGGTGTTGCTGGCGCGCGCGTTACTGCTCGATCCGCCGATCATGCTGCTCGACGAACCCACCAGCGCCATGGACAACAGCAGTGAAGATGCGCTGCGGCAGAAACTGCATGGCTGGGTGCAAGGCAAAACCCTGCTGCTGGTCACCCACCGCACCTCGATGCTGAGCCTGGTGGACCGGTTGCTGGTGCTGGACAACGGCCGGGTCGTCGCTGACGGCCCGAAAGAAGCGGTCATCGATGCACTGCGCAAGGGCCGTGTCGGCTCGGCGGCGGTCTAGGAGTTACGCCATGCCAGCTACTTCCGATAGCAACAAGCGCGGTTACTTCGACAGTTTCGGCAAAAGCGCCGAAGCCGAGTTCATGCCGGAAACCGCCGGCGCAGCATTGCAGGATTCGCCGCGCAAATCGCGGATCACCGTATGGCTGGCCGCAGCGCTGCTGATCGCCGCCCTGGTCTGGGCCAAATTCGCCGTGCTCGAAGAAGTGACCATGGGCGAAGGCAAAGCGATCCCGTCGAGCAAGGTTCAGGTGATCCAGAACCTTGAGGGCGGCATCGTCACCGAGATTTACGTTCGCGAAGGCCAGATGGTCGGCAAGGGCGACACCCTGCTGCGTCTGGATGACACGCGCTTTCGCTCGAACAAGGGCGAGAGCGAGGCCGACCGTTACGCGCTGACCGCGCAGGTTGAACGGCTGTCAGCAGAGGCCGAGGGACGCCCCTTCAAACTCTCCGCTGAAGTCATCGCCAAAGCGCCGCAAGTCGCCGAGGACGAGCGCTCGCTGTACGAGCAACGCCAACGCCGCTTGGCCAGTGAACAGCGCACCCTCAGCGAACAATTGCGGCAGAAAACCCAGGAGCTGGCCGAATTTCGCTCCAAGCAGGGCCAGTTCAGCTCGAGCCTGGCGCTGCTGCAACAAGAGATGAACATGTCCGAACCGCTGGTGAAAACCGGCGCCGTGTCACCAGTGGAAATCCTCAGGCTCAGGCGCAGCGCCGTGGAGATCCGTGGTTCGCTGAACGCCACCACGCTAGCTATTCCCCGGGCCGAATCGGCCATCGCCGAGATCCGCAGCAAGATCGACGAATCCGAGCAGACCTTCCGCTCCGAGGCCGCCAAAGAGCTGAATGAGAAACGCACCGACCTGTCGAAAATCACCGCGTCGAGCATCGCCATCGACGATCGCGTCAGCCGCACTACGGTGACGTCGCCGGTGCGTGGCGTGATCAAGCAGATGAAGGTCAACACCATCGGCGGCGTGGTCCAGCCGGGCAGCGACATGGTCGAAATCGTGCCGCTGGAAGACAACCTGCTGATCGAAGCCAAGGTCCGCCCGCAAGACGTCGCGTTCCTGCATCCGGGCCAGAAAGCCATGGTCAAGTTCAGTGCCTACGACTACACGATTTACGGCGGGCTGAGCGCCAAGCTCGAACTGATCGGCGCCGATACGATCACCGATGACAAGGGCAACAGCTTCTATCTGATTCAGGTGCGCACCGACAAGAATCACTTGGGCGGCGACGTGAAACCACTGCTGATCATCCCGGGGATGGTAGCGACGGTGGACATTATTACCGGTGAGAAAAGCGTCTTGGATTACCTGCTCAAACCGGTGCTGAAAGCGCGGACCGAGGCGATGCGCGAACGCTAGCCAATGATCGTTCCCACGCTCCGCGTGGGAACGATCATTTGTCGCCATGGTTACGCTGGAAGGTCTCCTCCCCCATCGCCGCAATCTGCCCTTCGATCAGCGCTTCAAACGGTTTCAGTAACGGCGCAAACGTCGTCGGTGCTTCGAGGGTTTCGAGCGCCTGCACGATCGCCTCGATAGTCGATAGCGCTCCCGGCCCCGGTGCCTTGCGCAAGCGATAGCGCGACACGCCGCCCTCGGTCAGGGTCACCCGTGGCAGTGCTGCCAGCAGCGGATTGAGGTGCAACATCTTGCGCGCCTTGCGCCAGGTGCCGTCCGGGACGACCAGCAAAATTGGCTGATCATTCGGTGCGTAAGCCTGCAGCGGCTGCGCATCGTCAGCCGGGAACAACAAGCGCGCGTGATAGCCCGGCCGGTTCAACAGTTTCGGCAAATCCTCGAATACCTCGCCGACAATCAGCTCGGCATTGCTCAGCCCCAGCGCCGCCAGCCGCGCGGTATTGAGCGCGTGACTGACCTCGCTCGGATGCTGCAGCAGCAATACTCGGGTGCGGCTATCGAGGTGCGGAATCAATGGGCACAGGCAATGGGTCTGGGGGCGCAGGCAGCGCGGGCATTGGGCTCGGGACATGATGGGTTACGCCTGATTCAATTGCGCTTTGAGCAAATCGCGGAAAGTCTGGATCAGCGGCTCGCGGCTGCGGCCCCTGCGCATGATCATCGAAAACGGCGCCTGATAACCGAAGGTCGCCGGCAGCAGAACGCGCAGATCACCCTTGTCGGCCCAGGCCTGCGCGTAGTGCTCGGGCAGGTAACCGATGTAGGCGCCGGAGAGCACCAGAATCAGCTGCGCTTCCATGCTTTCCACGGTCGCGGCACTGTGTTTGAAACCGTGCCGGGCCAGTTCCGCCTGACTCCAGTAACCGCGCCCGACCATCCGTTGCTGGGTGATGACCTGCTCGGGGATGCGCCGTTCGTTGAACAGTGGATGGCGACTGCTGCAATACAGCCAGTGCTGCTCGCGGTACAGCGGCATGTAGACCAGACCGCTCATGCGCGTGGAAAACGCACCGATGGCCAGATCGAGGCGATTGTCCTGCACGCCGAGTTGCAACTCATATGGACTCATTACCGACAGGTGCAAATGCACCGCCGGGTGTTCCTGACTGTAGGCGCCGATGGCTTCGGCGAACGGCAGGGCCTTGTCGCTGACCGTGGAATCGATCACCCCGAGATTGAGCGTGCCGCGCAGTTCGCCCTTGAGCGCGGCAGCGTATTGCTCGAAGCCTTCAAGCTCGGCGAGCAGGCGCAGGGTTTCCTGATGGAACAGCTCGCCTTTGCTGGTCAGGCTGAAGCCACCGCGCCCACGATGGCACAGCACCAGACCGAGCGCGGCTTCGAGCTGGCTCATGTAAGTGCTGATCGCCGACGTCGACAGGTTGAGTTCCTGCTGCGCATTGGCAAAACCCTGATGGCGCACGACGCTGACGAAGATGCGCAGGAGTTTCAGGTCGGGTAAAGCGTTGGCCATGTCTACTCCGGGCTTTGCAACTATGTGTCTGTGGGAAAAGCCCCTCACCCCAGCCCTCTCCCCGAGGGAGAGGGAGCTGATCTCCATGGCTTTCAAATCCTGAGTTCAACTCGATTTTTCAGGTCGATGCAGATTCCGCCAAAAACTCGGTCGGCCCCCTCTCCCTTGGGAGAGGGCTGGGGTGAGGGCAACAATCTTCAGCCCTACACTTCATTCGAACCCACCAAAGTCTAATCCCACCTCTCCCATTAGTTTAGAAAAATCTGAACTAAGTTTTTGCCCGTAGCGATTCTTCCCCGTCACTACATTTCGCATCATCGGGCCACACAGCGGCGTCCGAACCTGTGCTCAACGGCGCGCCGGCATAAATAAAACAAAGACGATGAGGCCCTACCCGTGGACAAGATTCTTCACCAACCACTGGGCGGCAATGAAATGCCGCGCTTCGGCGGCATCGCCACCATGCTCCGACTTCCCCATGTACCGACCGCTGCCGGCCTCGACGCTGCCTTTGTGGGCGTGCCGCTGGACATCGGCACTTCGCTGCGCCCCGGCACCCGCTTCGGGCCGCGCGATATCCGCACCGAATCGGTGATGATCCGCCCGTACAACATGGCCACCGGTGCCGCGCCGTTCGACTCGCTGTCGGTGGCCGACATTGGTGACGTGGCGATCAACACCTTCAACCTGCTCGACGCCGTACGCATCATCGAAGAAGCCTACGACAATATCCTCGAGCACAACGTGATCCCGATGACCCTGGGCGGCGACCACACCATCACCCTGCCGATCCTGCGAGCGATTCATAAAAAACACGGCAAGGTAGGCCTGGTGCACATCGATGCCCACGCTGACGTCAACGATCACATGTTCGGCGAGAAGATCGCCCACGGCACCACGTTCCGTCGTGCCGTCGAAGAAGGTCTGCTCGATTGCGACCGCGTGGTGCAGATCGGTTTGCGAGCGCAGGGTTACACCGCCGACGACTTCAACTGGAGCCGCGATCAGGGCTTCCGTGTGGTGCAGGCCGAAGAGTGCTGGCACAAGTCGCTGGCGCCGTTGATGGCTGAAGTACGCGAGAAAGTCGGTGGCGGTCCGGTGTATCTGAGTTTCGATATCGACGGCATCGACCCGGCCTGGGCGCCCGGCACCGGCACCCCGGAAATCGGCGGCCTGACCACCATTCAGGCGATTGAAATCGTCCGTGGCTGCCAGGGCCTCGACCTGATCGGTTGCGATCTGGTAGAAGTCTCGCCCGCTTATGACACCACCGGCAACACCTCGCTGCTGGCCGCCAACCTGCTGTACGAAATGCTCTGCGTACTGCCTGGCGTGGTTCATCGCTGAGGGTCGGGTCATGCACGCACGTGATCAGGTTCTGCATGCGGCCGCCGAGTTGGTCGCCGCGTTTGCCCGTAATGATCGCGAAGCCTACTTCGGTGCGTTCAGCGCCGATGCCAGCTTCGTTTTCTACACCCTCGACCAGCCATTGCTGTCGCGCGATGCCTATCAGGCGTTGTGGGACCGCTGGCGTGCCGAGGATGGATTCGAGGTGCTGTCGTGCACCTCGAGCAACGCCTTTGTCAGCCTGCAGGGTGACGTGGCGATTTTCATCCATGACGTGGCCACCGAGCTGCGCATGCAAGGGGAGCAACACTTCAGCCAGGAGCGCGAGACGATTGTTTTCAGAAGACAAGCGTCGAGCCTAGAACAACAAGGCCTATGGCTGGCCTGTCACGAACATTTGTCCGCAATGCCGGAAGGGCTGCCACCCCCTTAGCCAATGGTGACGCTCACGCACGATGAGCGCGCCTGATGATCGGAGCAGATCATGAATAACAACAACAACGAAAAAAGCCTTAGCAGCATCGAAACAAACGGGGTCGAACAGATCCCGGATCATGAGCGCGACGCCGGACCCAGCGACTTGTTTCGCTTGATCTTCGGCGGCGCCAATACGTTTGCCACCGCTGTGCTCGGCAGTTTCCCGGTGCTGTTCGGCCTGTCGTTTCAGGCGGGTGTCTGGGCGATTGTGCTGGGTGTGGTGGTCGGTGCGCTGATCCTCGCGCCGATGGGCCTGTTCGGCCCGCTCAACGGCACCAACAACGCCGTGTCTTCCGGTGCGCACTTCGGCGTGCACGGGCGGATTGTCGGTTCGTTCCTGTCGTTGCTGACGGCAATCGCGTTCTTCTCGCTGTCAGTGTGGAGCTCGGGTGATGCGCTGGTCGGCGGCGCCAAACGCCTCGTCGATTTGCCGGAAACCGACCTGACCCTGGGCCTGGCCTACGGCCTGTTCGCGCTGCTGGTGCTGACCGTGTGCATCTACGGTTTCCGCATCATGCTGTGGGTCAACCGCATCGCCGTGTGGGCCGCGAGCCTGTTGTTCCTGCTCGGCATCTTCGCCTTCGCCCCTGCTTTCGACAGCCAGTACGCCGGCAGCGTGGCGCTGGGTCAGGCCGGGTTCTGGGCGGCATTCATCGGCGCGGCGCTGGTGGCGATGAGCAACCCGATTTCCTTCGGTGCGTTCCTCGGCGACTGGTCGCGCTACATCCCGCGTGAGACGCCAAAGGGCCGGATCATGCTGGCGGTGATCGCCGCGCAACTGGCAACGTTGATCCCATTCCTGTTCGGCCTCGCCACCGCCACTATCGTCGCGATCAAGGCGCCGGACTACATCGCCGCGAACAACTATGTCGGCGGCTTGCTGGCTGTGTCGCCGAGCTGGTTCTTTTTGCCGGTATGCCTGATTGCGGTGATTGGCGGCATGTCCACCGGCACCACCTCGCTGTATGGCACCGGGCTGGACATGTCCAGCGTATTCCCGCGCGTGCTCTCCCGGGTCAAGGCGACCTTGCTGATCGGCGTGCTGTCGATCGCCTTCATCTTCATCGGCCGGTTTGCGGCGAACCTGGTGCAAAGCGTGTCGACCTTCGCCGTGCTGATCATCACCTGCACCACCCCATGGATGGTGATCATGATCATCGGCCTGCTGGTACGGCGCGGCTTCTACTGCCCGGATGACCTGCAAGTGTTCACTCGCGGCGAACAGGGCGGACGCTACTGGTTCAACCACGGCTGGAACTGGCGCGGTCTGGGGGCGTGGATTCCGAGTGCGCTGGTCGGCCTGTGCTTCGTCAACCTGCCGGGGCAGTTTGTCGGCCCGCTGGGCGAACTGGCCGGTGGCATCGACATCAGCTTGCCGGTGACATTGGGCCTGGCGTCGGTGGTGTATCTGACGCTGCTGCGCTTGTTTCCTGAGCCTCGGGAGGTGTTTGGGCCAACGGATGTGCGCAGTGAAGCCGCAATAAAACCTCAACTGCGTCAGACCGCCTGACACGAATCCCCTGTGGGAGCGAGCCTGCTCGCGAAGACTTCAGCACATCCAACATTGGTGTGACTGACAGACCGCCTTCGCGAGCAGGCTCGCTCCCACAGGAAGCCTTGCAGACCCCATTTGCTTGACCATAAAAAAGACAATCGGAGACACGCCATCATGGCTTTGGATTTATTCGTCGTACTCATTTATGCCGCTGCGATGCTGATTCTCGGCTACTACGGCATGCGCAAGGCCAAGACCCACGAAGACTATCTGGTTGCCGGGCGTAATCTTGGACCGTCGCTGTACATGGGCACCATGGCAGCAACCGTCCTCGGCGGCGCCTCCACCGTCGGCACCGTGCGTCTGGGTTACGTGCATGGCATCTCCGGATTCTGGCTGTGCGCGGCACTGGGCTGCGGCATCGTCGCGCTGAACCTGTTCCTCGCCAAGCCCTTGCTGAAACTCAAGGTATTCACCGTTACCCAGGTCCTGGAGAAGCGCTACAACCCGATGGCGCGCACCGCCAGTGCGACGATCATGCTCGCTTACGCGCTGATGATCGGCGTGACCTCGATTCTGGCGATCGGCACCGTGCTGCAAGTGTTGTTCGGTCTGCCCTTCTGGATTTCCGTACTGCTGGGCGGCGGTATCGTGGTGACTTATTCAACGATCGGCGGCATGTGGTCGCTGACCCTGACGGACATCGTCCAGTTCGGCATCCAGACAGTGGGCCTGATGTTCGTGTTGTTGCCGATCTGCCTGTACCGCGTAGGCGGCTGGGATCAACTGGTCGCGCAACTGCCGGCGGCCAGCTTCAACTTCACCAGCATCGGCTGGGACACGATCATTACCTACTTCATGATCTACTTCTTCGGCATCCTGATCGGCCAGGACATCTGGCAGCGGGTGTTCACCGCCAAAAGCGAAAAAGTCGCCAAATACGCCGGCACCTCGGCCGGGATCTACTGCATCATTTACGGCCTGGTCTGCGCCTTGATCGGCATGGCTGCGCATGTACTGATTCCGGATCTGGACAACGTCAACAACGCTTTTGCCGCCATCGTCAAAGTCTCGCTGCCTGACGGCATCCGTGGCCTGGTGATCGCTGCTGCACTGGCGGCGATGATGTCCACCGCCAGCGCCGGCCTGCTCGCCGCGTCCACCACCCTGACCGAAGACCTGCTGCCGAAACTGCGCGGCGGCAAACAGTCCAACGTCGCGGTCAGCCGCCTGTTTACGCTGCTGACAGGGATCGCGGTGCTGGGCATTGCTCTGGTCGTCAATGACGTTATCAGCGCGCTGACCCTGGCTTACAACCTCTTGGTCGGCGGCATGCTGATTCCGCTGATGGGCGCGATTTTCTGGAAGCGTGCGACTACCGCCGGGGCGATCAGCGCGATGACGCTGGGCTTTATCACGGCGCTGGTGTTCATGGTCAAGGACGGTATGGACGCGAACACGCCGATCTATTACAGCCTGGGTGTCAGCCTGGTGAGCTTTGTACTGGTCAGCCTGTTCTCGCCGCGCCCGGCGACCGTGGCAACGGCGGTGTGAATCGGCTGTAACGACTTGATGTTTTCTTCAACGGGTGTGGCGTCGGTGGCCACACCCGTTTTTTTTTGCCTGATAAAAAACAAAAGATCGCAGCCTTCAGCAGTTCCTACACTTTGTAGAAACTGCCGACGGCTGCGATCTTGAAATCTCTGATCGCAGGTACTAACGGCGACGTGGCTGGCGTCGGCGCTGTTCGTCGTCCGTGCGAATCGGTACCGGTTGCAGAGGCGGTTCGATCAAACCGAGGGCAACTCCCAAATCGTGCAGCCAGTTCTGGATTTTCTCTTTCATCGTCATGCCCCCTTCAGGGTGGTGCTGAGCGGCCGGAATTCTGAGGCCGCTTCGCACTGATAATAGTCCGAAGTCCTACGTAATGCTCGGCCAAATCCGCAATGATCTGTTACTGAATTGAACAGAATCCGGTGTGTTTGGTTCAGGCTGTTTCACGGACTTCATGCAAAGCCACGGGATAGACCGCTTGCTGCACGTCGATCCAGGCATTCAGGTTGGCCCCGGTCATACCCTTGCGCCACATGAGCCACGTTGTCGCACCCGCGAACGGCTCGGCCAACGGATGCACGGCGACGCTTTCGCGACCTGGCAAGCTGGCCAACATCGACTCGGCCATCAACGCCACACCACTGCCGGCAATCACACAGGCGAGCATGCCCTGATACGACTCGATCTCCATCGGCCGGCCCATCGCCGCGTGGTAATGAGAGAACCACGCTTCCAGACGCATGCGATAGGAACAGCCCTGACGGAAGGTGAATACCGAACGCCCTTCCACGTCGCGCGCGCTGTGCACCGGTGGATGGTCGATTTCGGTGATCAGCACCAGGCGTTCTTCGCACAGCGGCACGCCATCGAGCCCGGCCAGTTCCAGCGGTCCGTCGACCAATGCCGCGTCGAGGCGGCCGGTGAGCAAACCTTCGAGCAATTCGCCGGTCGGTGCCGATTGCACCTGCAAATTCACTGTCGGGTATTGCTTGTGATACCGCGCCAGCAGCGCCGGCAGATGGATCGCCGCCGTGCTGTACATGGTGCCCAGCACGAAGTCGCCGGCCGGTTGCCCACCCATCACCGCCGCACTGGCCTGATCGCGCAGAGCGAAAAGTTTGCCGGTGTAGTCGAGCAAAACCTTGCCCGCCGGCGACAACTGCAAGCGCTGCCGTTCGCGGACGAACAGTTCGACACCCAACTGCTCTTCGAGCTGTTTCAGGCGCGTCGACAGATTCGACGGCACACGATGCAAACGCTCGGCGGCACGGGTGATCGAGCCTTCCTCGGCGACCGCCTGAAATATCCGCAGTTGGCTGAATTCCACTGCTTTCTCCTGAACAGAACAAGTTACTCACTATTATTCAATTTTAAAGAAAGTCAATCGATCCTAGCCTGACGGTCATTGCTGCTTTGAAGGAAGCCCGACCATGTCGCCGCTGATACGTTTATCCGCCTGTTTCGTTGCCCTGATGATGGCCATGGGCATTGGCCGTTTCGCCCTGACACCTCAGATGCCGCACCTGCTCAGCGAAGGGCAGATCGACCTCACCGCCGCCGGGCTGATCGCGGCGGCCAACTACTTCGGCTATCTGCTCGGTGCCGTGGATGCGATGTTCGCCCAGCGGCCGCAGCAGGTGCAGCGTCGCCTGCATGGCGGGCTATGGCTGTGCGTGCTGCTGACACTGGCGTCGTTCTGGGCCAACGGTTTCTGGTCGCACTTGCTGTTGCGCTTTGGTACCGGCGTGGCGAGTGCCTGGGTGCTGGTGATGATTACTTCACTCAGTCAGCCGCTGGCGGCGGCAGCGGGTCGCCCGCGCTGGGGTGCTCTGGTTTTTGCCGGGCCGGGTCTGGGGATTTTTCTCACAGGCTTGCTGGCGCTGGTCTCACACCGCTTGCAGCAGACATCGGCGACGCTGTGGCTGATTTACGCGGCCGCCGCGTTGCTGATGATGCTCGGCGTCTGGCGGTTGTTACCGCAGCCCACGGGGGTAGCGAGGCCAGCGACAACCCATGTGAACCCAGCGAATCGCGGCATTGCCCGGCTGGCGCTGGTATACGCGCTGTACGGCATCGGCTACATCATTCCGGCAACGTTCCTGTCGCAGATGGCCAACGCGCAGTTCCACGGCCAGTTGCAGGCGGATCTGTTCTGGCCGTGCTTTGGCCTCGGCGCGGCAAGCGGTGTGTGGTTGGTGAGTCTGCGCCGACATGATCCCGAGACCACGCGGCACTGGCTGATGGCGACGTTGTGGCTGCAAGCGGCCGGAGTGTTCGCCTGTCTGCTGGGCAGCGGCCTCGGCCTGGCGTTGGGGGTGATCCTCTGCGGCACGCCGTTTCTGGCCTGCATGCAACTGGTCATGCAGCGTTCGCGAGAGCTGGCGCCCCACGCCACTCAGCGCAACGCCGGGATGCTCACGGCGTGCTTCGCTGTCGGCCAGCTGAGCGGCCCGCTGCTGGCGGCGCTGAGCAGCCATTTCAGCGGCGGCTTGCAGCCGGCGCTGCTGATCGCCGGTGCCGGCCTGTTGCTGGCCGGCGCGCTGGCGATGCAGGCCAAGGCTACTGGCCCAGCGCCTTGCGCAAACGGCGACGCAGCCACTGTTCGGCGCTGACGAAAGTGATGCCGAGCAGCACCAGTACGGCGCCGATGACGAAGTTCAGGCTCAACTGTTCGCCGAGCAGCAGCACGCCGAAGGTCACGCCGAACAACGGCGTCATGAACGAGAACACCGCAAGGTTGGCCGCCAGATAACGGCGCAGCAGCCAGAACCACACCAGGTAGCTGAAGAACGACACCACCAGCCCTTGGAACAGCACACTGGCCACCGCCACGGTAGTCAGGCTGACGTGGGTGATCTGGCCGCTGAACAACGCGATCAACAGCAGACCGATGAAACCGACCATCAGCTGATAAAACAGGGTCAATGTCACCGGCGCTTCCGACAGTCGCGAGGCGCGCACCACCACGGTGGTCGCGCCCCAACAGGCGCCGGCCAATACGCCGAAGGCATCGCCCAGCAGCATGCGCCGATCAAGGTTGTCCCACGACACACCGCCAGCGAAGGCAATCGCGATGCCGATGAACGCCAGCAGAATCCCCAGCCATTGCAACGGGCGCAAACGCTCGCTGGCCAGCAGGAAATGCACGCCGAGTGCGGTGAAGATCGGCGCGGTATAGAGGAACACCGACATATGCGCGGCGGTGGTCAGTTGCAGACCTTCGGCGATGAACAGGAATTCCAGACCAAACAGTGCACCGGCCAGCAAACCGCCGCGCCAGGTGCTGCCGACCTGATCCCAACCACCCTTCCAGCAGATCAGCACACCGACCAGCAAGGCAGAAATCCCCGAGCGCCCCGCCGCTTGCATCACCGGCGCGATGTCCGTTGCCGCCCACTTGATCAGGACTTGCTGCACACCCCAGATCAGGCACAGGCCGATCATCACTTGCAGGGCAAAACCGTCGGCATTGCGCCGCTCGGCACTCACCGCATCACCTCGAACACACACAACATGGCAGGCCATCCATTGGTCAGAAAACAGTGTCGGGGATTATCAATCAGATGCGCGGAAAAAGCCGTCTGGAAAAGACATTAAGTTGGTCAGTGGCGTCAGCGCTGAATGGTTGACGGCTGCGCCGTCATTCGCGAGCAGGCTCGCTCCCACAGAGGGTTCGATGAACATGTGGGAGCGAGCCTGCTCGCGAAGAGGCCAGCATTGCCAACACAACTGCCGGATCAGCTCAGGCAAATCGCTTCGCCATCAAATAACCCACCGTGCAAGCAACCGCCGTCGCCACTGTCCCCCACGCCCAGTCCATCAAACTCACCTGCACCGACCAGTCGCGCAAAGTCGCCCAATTGGTCAGGTCATAAGTGCCGTAGGCCACCAGCCCCAACAGCGCACCCAGCTTCGCCGCCCTCTGCCAGCTCAGCGCCGGCAACACGACAAACACCACGCAGCCAATAACGTACAGGCAATAAAAAACCGCTGCGGGCAACAGCAGCGGTTTTTCCAGCATCAGCGAACCGAGCAGTTCGCGATAGGTCGGCGCCATCAGCAGCCCGAGCCAGATGCCATCGAGCAGCAGAAACGTCAGCAGCGTTGCGACGTAAGCGATCAGCGCCTTTTTCATCGATCCAACCTCTTGTGTGGCCTGCAACATGGGCCACTCAAGGCTCAGGTTAGTTCAATGCGATCGGCGTGAATGACGATCTTGCCTTCCTTGTACAGCGAACCGATGGCTTTCTTGAAGTTGCCCTTGCTGACGCCGAACAGGCTGCTGATCAACGCCGGATCACTCTTGTCACTGACCGCCAGGGTGCCGTCGTTTTCGCGCAACTTGCCGAGGATCTTCGAACTCAGACTGCTCGCCGCTTCCTGACCAACCGGTTGCAGGCTCAGGCTGATCTTGCCGTCGGCGCGCACTTCCTTGATGAAGCCTTTCTCGCGCATGCCCGAACGCATGAACTTGAAGATCTCGTTCTTGTGAATCAGGCCCCAGTGCTTGTTGTTGATGATCGCCTTGAAGCCCATGTCGGTGGCTTCGGCTACCAGCAGATCAACTTCCTGGCCCGGGCTGTAGGTGGCCGGGGTCTTGTCCAGGTAACGATCGAGGCGCGCGGTGGCGGTGATGCGGCGCGTGTGTTTGTCGAGGTAGACGTGCACCACGCAGTATTCGCCAGCAGTCATCTGGCGCTTTTCTTCCGAGTACGGCAGCAACAGATCTTTCGGCAGCCCCCAGTCGAGGAACACGCCGATGCTGTTGACTTCAACCACTTTCAGGCTGGCAAATTCGCCGACCTGAACTTTGGGTTTTTCCGTGGTGGCGAGAAGTTTGTCTTCGCTGTCCAGATAGATGAATACGTTGAGCCAGTCTTCATCTTCGCTGGGAATATCTTTGGGGATATAACGGTTGGGCAAAAGAATTTCGCCGTCGGCACCGCCGTCCAGATATAAACCGAAGTTAGTGTGTTTAACCACTTGCAAACTGTTGTAACGCCCGACTAAAGCCATTTCCGAAACCCTCAATACGTGGGCGGCATTCTACCCGTTTTTGCCGCCAACGTCGGGCGACAGATCCTCGCAGCGGAAAATCTGCGTCAACCTGTTGATTTTGCTTGATCACTGCCCTATGGGGTGCCGCTCGTCAGTCCGGTCCGATGCTTCACAGCCGTGCTGATTTGCCTCATTTCAATTAAATGTTCTTATTTAAAACAGCAGGTTAGCTGCTTATTACGAGTGAGCGGCCGGTAATAATGCAGCGTTACGGTTGGTTAATCCGGGGGATATTTACCAAGCTATTGTCAAGTTATTCCTGTACGATGCCTGGCCGAGTTACTTTTCTAAAGGTTAATGGCCGCCATGCGTGTAAAAGCATCCACCAGCAAAGCAAAGCCAGCTCCAGCCGTTGAAACCAGCGAATCGATCAACGATCAGATCGCAGCATTCCTCAAGTCCGGCGGCGAGATCCAGCAAATTGCCAAAGGCGTCAGCGGCCAGACATTCGGCCCGTCCAAGCAGATCAGCCTGGGCAAGAAGTAACACCGGTTTTACCCCGTCCAGAGGCGCTTTGAGCTTCGAAGCGCCTGGACTGGCACCGCGCAATCCCCCTTCGCTTTAAACAAAAATTCCCGAAAATCGACGAACGGCCATCAATGCCGGGCATTCGCCGGTATCCTTGCACGCGTCTAGATCAAGCGTTTCAGCAGGCCTTCGCCCTGCGCTCGCGGTTCATGGAGTGACGCATGCGCCCATTTCCCTGTTTATTGTTCGTCAGCCTGCTGTCAGGCGCGACCGCGCACGCGCAGGTTTTTCAGGGTGAACTGGGTGACTTCGATCTCAAGCTCGGCACTACGCCCAGCCGCAGCATGGCCCAGGGTCTGGTCAAACCGGCGGCGGTCGGCTCGTTCCACGGTGGCCTTGATCTGAGCCACGACAGCGGCGTGTATTTCGGCCAGTACGCGCCGAGCATGGGCATCAGCCCGGGCAAGAACCTCGAGATCGATTCCTACGTCGGCTTCAAGCAGCCGTTCGATCAGGTGCTCGGCTATGAAGTCGGGATGATCCATTACAGCTATCCCCGCGTGGACACCCTCGACAGCCAGGAGCTGTTTGGGGGCCTGACTCTGCTCGGTAGTCGCTTTGGCATTGCCCTGAGCAACGACCCGGATAAACAGAACAACACCTTGTTTGCCGACCTCACTGGCAATCAGCCGTTCGGCATTGGCGTGAGCATGAAATACACCACGCACCAGTTGAATACACCGGCGGCGGTGGACGGTGGCTATATCAGCAGTTTCACTGATTGGTCGGTGAAACTGTCGCGGCCGTTCATGGGCGTCGATCTTGATCTGATCTACAGCGACTCCAGCCTCAGCGGCAGTGATTGCTCGGCCTATTCCGGGCACAACAGCGAGTGCGACGGCCTCGTCACCCTTAAGGCTGTACGCACGTTCTATTGATCGGCTGAACTGCCGCGCGCATCCTGCATCACATAAGAATCAGATTTCCGACGCCAGGCTCTCGCAAGGATTTGCCCATGTCTCGCTGGTTCAAACAGATTGCCGCCCTGCTGATCTTCACCCTCGCCCTCGGCGCTTGCAGCCGCGTGGGCCTGGCCTACCGCAACCTCGACGTGATCATCCCGTGGTCGCTGAGCGACTACGTGGACATGAACGGCGAACAGAAAGACTGGTTCAATGAACGCCTCAAGGAACATCTGAGCTGGCACTGCACCACGCAGTTACCGGGTTACCTCGACTGGCTGGACCGTTTGCAGGCCATGGTCGAGAGCAATCAAGTGAGCGACGCCGCGCTGCAGGAGCGCACCGCCGAAGCCAAACAGGCCATCGCCGAAACCGCCCGGGAAATCACCCCTTCGGCCATTGAGTTGCTGCAAGGCCTGGACGATAAACAGGTGGCTGAAATGAACGACGCGTTTGCCAAGGATTTGCGCAAACGTCAGCAGGAATACGTGAAACCGCCGCTGGCTCAGCAGATCAAGGAACGCGGCGAGCGCATGGAAAAACGCCTGAACGATTGGCTAGGCCCGCTCAGTGACACGCAGAAACAACGCGTCGTGGCCTGGACCAACGCCTTGGGCGACCAGAACACCCAATGGATCGCCAACCGCGCGCACTGGCAGCAACAGTTCAGCGCCGCCGTTGCGCAACGCCAAAGCCCCGAATTCCCACAACGCATCGAGACACTTCTGGTCAATCGCGAGCGCTTGTGGACAGCGGACTACCGCAAGGCCTACGCCAACACCGAAGCCCAGGCGCGCTCGCTGTTTGTCGACTTGATGGCCGAGAGCACGCCGCAACAGCGTCAGCGTTTGTTGAAGAAAATCGAGGGAGTGCGTAAGGACTTCAATGACCTCAAGTGCCTGAAGGCCGCGCAGAAACCTTGAAATCACTGGAATCCAATGTGGGAGCGAGCCTGCTCGCGAAAGCGGAATATCAGACAGATCAAATGTCACTGACAGACCGTATTCGCGAGCAGGCTCGCTCCCACAGGGGATTTCGCTGGCTCAGGCGATTTGAGCCTTCGAGGCGACTTCATCAAACGTCACCTCATCCAGCGCATCCTCCTGCTCATCCAGCACCTGACGCGGATGGTCGTTGCCGGGGATGCTGCTGTCGATCAGGCTCAGCAGGCTGGAGCCGCGCGGGGTCAGAATGAAGTTGTTGCCAGTACTGCCCTCGTGATCCGGCCGCGGCTCGATGAATCCGCGCTCCAGCAACATCTTTTCATAATCACAGGCCAGGGTTTTCAAGTGATCGAGATTGTCGATCGGCTCGCCGGCGCTGGCTTTCTCGGCCGCGTGGTCTTCGGCATACGCGCGGGGAGCGAAGCTGTGGCCAGCGCTGTTCTGCACTTCATGCAGCAAACGTTCAATCAAATCCCAGTTATAAGTCGTCATCCTGATCCAACCTCCGGTGCGGGTGATTTTGTGCCGCGTTCAAGGTTGTGACCGAAGCGCTGCGCAGCCGTTCAGCAGTATTTCCGGCCCCGACCGACCGACGGCTGTCGATTAGCTCGCACGTTGAACGACTAGGCTGAAACAGCCGGTTCAACCCGCAGGAGACATCGTCATGAACGTTGCAAACCATCCGGTGGTATCACGCGAAGAATGGCTCGCCGCCCGTCAACAGCATCTGGCCCACGAAAAAGCCTTCACCCGGGAACGCGATCGCCTCAGCGCCGAGCGCCGCGCCCTGCCGTGGGTGAAAGTCGACAAGGACTATCATTTTCAAGGGCCGAACGGCGAGCTCAAGCTCAACGACCTGTTTGGCACCAACAGCCAGTTGATCATCTACCATTTCATGTTTGCCAAAGGCTGGGAGCAAGGCTGCCAGGGCTGCTCGTTCCTCAGTGACCACATTGATGGCGCCAACCAGCACCTGGCCCATCACGACGTCGCGGTGGTTGCAGTTTCCCATGCGCCATTCAACGAGTTTCAGGACTTCAAAAAGCGGATGGGCTGGAAGTTCGACTGGGTCTCGTCAGAAGGTTGCGATTTCAATTACGACTTCGGCGTCTGCGCCCGGGCTGAGGACGTCGCGGCGGGAAAGGCTACCTACAACTACGAAAGAACCGACAGCGCCGAGGAAGAAATGCCGGGGCTGAGCGTGTTTTATCGCAATGACGAAGGCGAGATTTTCCACACCTATTCCACATACGCGCGCGGTCTGGACATGCTGGTTGGCGCTTACCACTACCTTGATCTGACGCCCAAAGGCAGGAACGAGGACGAGATCATGGAATGGGTGCGGCATCATGATCGGTATGACGGTGCGCCGAAGTCGGGCTGCTGCCATGCCGATTGAGCGCAACCCTGCCCCCACAGTTTCTGAACTTTTACCAGGCTTCAGCCCTCAACCGGTTAACCCGCCTTAACCGGAACTGAGGCCTGCCCATGAAAACCCTGATCAAGCTCTCCCTCGCCGCCACCCTTGCCTGCGCCCTGCCCGTCTGGGCTTGCACGCCGGAAGAGGCGACGATCAAACGCGAACAACTGGCCAAGGAAGTCTCCAAGCTCACCGAGCAGAATCCGGCAAAAGCCAAGGAGATCAACGCCGAGTTGCAGAAAATGGATCTGGGCACGGCCAGTGCGGATCTGCCGGACAAGTGCCAGTTGATCGATCAGCGTTTGAAGGAACTGGGTTCGGCGGAGAAAAAGGCCGACAGTTGAGGCGAAAAAAAACCGGACAATGTCCGGTTTTTTTATGCGCGGTCTAAAGCTTACTCAGCCGCAGGTTCAGCTGGCTTGCGACGCTTGAGCGGGGCCATGCCGTCGCTGCTCACCAGAGAATCCGGCTTTGGACGGTTGACGCTCTTGCGCTTGGTCGGCGTCTTGGCGGCGGCTTTCTTTTTGTCGCCCTTGGCGTCAGTCTTTTTCTTCTTCACACCAACCGCTTTACCCGAAGCCTTGACCTTTTTAGGGCCGCCGTAGGTGCCTTTGACTTCCTTGATGGTGCGGCGCTCGAAGCTCTGCTTCAGGTAGCGCTCGATGCTCGACATCAGGTTCCAGTCGCCGTGGCAGATCAGCGAGATCGCCAGACCATCGTTGCCGGCGCGGCCGGTACGACCGATGCGGTGTACGTATTCGTCGCCGCTGCGTGGCATGTCGAAGTTGATCACCAGATCCAGACCGTCGACGTCCAGACCACGGGCTGCAACGTCGGTAGCGACGAGGATCTTCACACCGCCCTGCTTCAGACGATCGATCGCCAGTTTGCGATCCTTCTGGTCTTTCTCGCCGTGCAGCACGAACGCTTTGTATTCCTGAGCCACGAGGCGGCCGTAGATGCGGTCGGCCATGGCGCGGGTGTTGGTGAAGACGATGGCCTTCTGGTAGGTCTCGTTGGCCAGCAGCCAGTTCACAATCTGCTCTTTGTGCTGATTGTGGTCGGCGGTGATGATTTGCTGGCGAGTCGTCGAGTTGAGCTGGCTGACCGCGTTGAGCTGCAGGTGCTCCGGGTTGTTCAGGACCTTGGCGATCATCTCGCGCAGGCCGGAACCGCCGGTGGTCGCGGAGAACAGCATGGTCTGCTGACGGTTCGGGCACTCGTCGACCAGACGCTGCACGTCTTCGGCGAAACCCATGTCGAGCATGCGGTCGGCTTCGTCGAGCACCAGCACTTCGACTTCTTTCAGGTCGAGGTTGCCGGCATTGAGTTGCTCGATCATTCGCCCCGGGGTGCCAATGAGGATGTCCGGCACTTTGCGCAACATCGCGGCCTGGACTTTGAAGTCTTCGCCGCCAGTGATCAGGCCGGACTTGATGAAGGTGAACTGCGAGAAGCGTTCGACTTCCTTCAAGGTCTGCTGGGCCAGTTCACGGGTCGGCAGCAGGATCAGCGTCTTGATGCTGACGCGGATCTTCGCCGGGCCGATCAGGCGATTGAGGATCGGCAGGACGAAAGCGGCGGTTTTGCCGCTACCGGTTTGCGCCGTCACCCGCAGATCACGCCCCTGGAGCGCCAGCGGAATGGCCGCGGCTTGCACAGGCGTTGGCTCGACAAATTTCAGCTCGGCCACAGCTTTGAGCAGGCGTTCGTGCAGGGCGAATTGGGAAAACACGGGTGCTACCTCGAAGATATGCAAAAAAACAGCTGCATAGGTTACCGGTTTCGAGCGCTCAGGCCGAGTTTCTTTGTGCAAACGCCGACAATCAGTGGTTTTTTTGTTGCCCGATTTGTCACTCGCAGCAATACACAGCGTCTTAAATGCTCTAATCGGCCCTCGCGTCTTACAGAAGAAACGTTTCGCTTATGGATATCAAACAGCTCTGGCTCAAAGCCCAAGGCCTCTGGGGCACGCTCGAAGAGCACCCACTTCTGCAATCGGGACTGGCGCTGTTGGTGCTGCTGGTCATCGCGCTGGTGCTCGGACGGGTGGCGCGTTACCTGATCCTGCATGCCAGCCGCATGCTCGGCCGCCAACCGGCACTGCACTGGATCAACGACTTCCGGCACAACAAGGTGTTTCAACGGCTGGCGCAAATGACGCCGTCGCTGGTGATCCAGTTCGGCCTGCACCTGGTGCCGGAGCTGAGCAAAACCGCGATGAATTTTCTCGGCAACGTCGCGCTGGCGTTCACCATCCTGTTCCTGCTGCTGGCGGTCAGCGCCCTGCTCAACGCCCTGCTCAACATCTACGCGCGCACCGAGCATGCGCGTACACGCTCGATCAAAGGCTACGTGCAACTGGCGAAAATGGTTTTGTACGTGTTCGGCGCGATCATCATCGTCGCCACCCTGATCGACCGCTCGCCGCTGTTGCTGCTGTCGGGTCTGGGTGCGATGTCGGCGGTGATTCTGTTGGTCTACAAGGACACGCTGCTGTCGTTCGTCGCCAGCGTGCAGCTGACCAGCAACGACATGCTGCGCGTCGGCGACTGGATCGAAATGCCACAAGTCGGCGCCGATGGCGACGTGGTCGACATCACGTTGCACACCGTCAAAGTGCAGAATTACGTGTGAACTCCAGTGATTTGACGTTACCCAGGAGCTGAGCTTCAATGGACAGACACCTCTTCTGTAAGAACCTGCCATGCCAGCCCAGAGCCCCCAGAAACCACAAACGCCTCCCCGCTACCGCAAGATAGCCCTCAAGAACGTCAGGCTATGGGAGCCCTGTAGGCCCGAAGAGGCCTTTGACTGGATGGCTGCTTACGATGCTGATGATGGCCAGCCCGAACCCTATCCCACCAGGCCAATCCGGCTCTCCGACGAGTACGCCCCTCATCTATATGTAATCCTGCGCCCTAATGGCGCGTTGTGGCAGGAAGGGAGCCTCTATCTATTCGAGGCAATTACAGAACAGGGCATGAGCGAATCCTCGGCAGCGAACGCTGCGGGTGACCTTGCTGACTTCATGAACAAAATGGATGACAGCGGCTTAGACTTTCTAAACTTTGACGGCCCCCAATCCCTTCGCCCCACGTACCGATATAGGGCGACACTCAAAAGCGAAATCATGAGCGGTGCCCGCAGCAAAGGGTATTGCAACCGTAAGATTTACAGTGTCCAAGGACTGTATCGCTGGCTTACCACCACCCGAAACTTCAAGCCGAAGCAGGTGATGTGGGTAAGTACGACTCGGCAGATTCCATACACTGACAGGCATGGCAACACCCACATAAAGGAAGTCATCTCAACTGACTTGACCTTCAAAAAAAGCAAGTCCATACCGGTAGGAAAATACATTGTTGACGGTGGAAAACTCTGCCCAATATCTCGCGAAAACCAGGATCGCGTTATGCGGGCACTGTTTGAATTGGGAAACCCAGAAATGCTGCTAGTGCACATTATTGGGCTGACAACCGGAATGCGGGTTCAGACCAACCTTACACTACGACACGACTCTATCACGCAAAGGGTGGGGGATGAAGATGATCCCGAAAAATATGCCTTGTACGGAATCAACGTAGCCTTCGAAGATAGCCCGGTGGAGGCAAAGAACAGTAAAGAGCAAGTGGTCATGATGCCCGCATGGGTTCACCATATGCTGCACGTTTATATCAATTCCGACAGACACAAACAACGCGCGGCCAAGTCCCCAATAACGGAAGACTCTCAGCAGTATATTTTCCTGACTCGCACAGGAAAACCTTATTACGTGGCTAAGGCAGACGAGCATTTATTCGATTTCAGCACCGAAAAAGGTTCAGCACTACGCCACTTCTGCAAGAAGGTCATAGAGGTAGTGAAGCGAGAGAATAAAAGATTCAACTACCAGCTTCATGATCTAAGGGCCACTTTTGGCATGAACCTCATCGAAGATAATAGCGGCGACATGGAGAACGGAAAGATGAACCAACTCGAACTTTTAGACATTTTGAAAAATAGATTAAACCAAGAGGATATAAACGTGACTATGCGCTACCTCAAATACTACCAGGATCATCCGCGCCTGGCCCAAGCACAATCAGGCTTCGAAGTTCACCTCGAAAGCCTCGTCCGAACGGAAATGACGAAGAATGAACAGCGCCGAGCAAACCGTCCACCTCCTCAACCTGGAGTCACTGACGAATGACCAATACCAAACTGTCATCTCCACTTGCGCGATTGAGCGCCTTGTAATTCGCTGCACCAGTGACCGACAAATCAGTATCGGTTCACTCTGCTATGGCAGCCGCGACGCCAACAGCCGAAAGATCCCAAAACCGGTAGATGAGTCATCTCTCTGCCCTGAACGTGCACGCGCTGTTCGTGCATGGTGCGCAGAAACGGGCAACCGACACATCGGCAGTGGGTATACTTTTTATACCAACGCGACCGAATTTGTGAATTTCAGCGACTGGTGTGATGCCAATCACCACTGCGGTTTCCTAGCCAACGCAGAAGCATACAAAACTGCCTTGGACGAGTTCTCTATTCACTTGCAATTACAAGTTCGGAGTCCTGAAGGTATCGGCACCTTCACTGCCAATCGCCTTCAGAGTCAGGCGATCAAAAGCGCCTACATTTTTTTCCCAGGCTCCCCTCTTAACTTCCTCACTGACCTGCCCATCATCTCTCACAGCAGCCTCAATAAGGAGACAACTGAAACACCCTCAATGGGGGAAATGACCGACCACCTCACTCCCTACCGCTATCTATTCGAAGGCTTAACAGACTTCGTGCTCAAAGGACGGGCGTTTCCATACCGTATTCCTTACATGGACACTGAAGCCACTCTCCTTCCAGCAGAGTACGCGATTACCACTCCGGCAGTTCATCACACAGCTAAAGTCGGAAATCATAATTTTTGGAATTATCGAGATGGCAGGGTCAATTCCTTAGAAGAGTGCAAGACCAGGTCATCACAGACTGAACGTCATCTAAACAGGCAGAGGCACGAAGCGTTACGCGAGCTGGAAGATGCAAACTTTAACCTTCGCCACCGGAAGCGGATTTGGCTAGCCGCGTTGGCCCAAGATGCATTCATTTCTCATTTTGTAGCCAATACTGGAATTAATGAAGCTCCATTGCGCGAGCTGGTGTGGTCAAATGATTACACTGTAGAAAATAGTGAAAATGCTGGTTTCGTCGTTATCAAGCAGCGTGCTGGTGGCATGGAGCAGTATTTTGAAATCCAGAAGGTATTTCTGAAAGACTTCAAAAAGTTCCTGGAGCTGCGCGAGTACCTCACCAATGGTCTGCCTCACCCATACCTCTTCATAAACATCACTAAGGACGCGGCCAAACCAACCCCTATTAAGTCCTCATGCATACATTTCGCAAACGGTAAAATCAGGAGCTTTCTGGAACCAGAGTTTTCCGGCCTAGGATATCAGAAACTGCGTAAGTACAAGTCCGTTTACTTGCTCAGTACTGGCCATCCTGTAGAAGTAGTCTCGGCCCTTATGCAAACAAGCGGTAAAACTGTTCTCAGGCATTACGCTGGCGCAGAAGAAAAAAACGCAATCGACGAGATCTCCGAGGTTATGACACTCGCGCGCGAGATCTTCGAAAGCCACTACGCTCTGCCTACCCCAGCATCAGGGTGCGGGGGTGGGGAACCCAAGGAGACCGTAGAGCCCCCCACGGCCTACCAGCCAAACTGCCGAAACTTCGTGGGATGTATTTTTTGCAGCAAATTCCGTCTGCATGCTGACGAGAACTCTATCCGGAAGGTATTAAGTATGCGCTGGGTGACCTCGGAGTTCTTGAACGCCTGCACCGACGTACATCAGTTCCACACCGTTCACGGCAATGCGATTCTCCGCATCGATGCAGTAATGGCCCAACTTATCCAATTCCGACCGGAGGCCAGGGCCTTAATTGAACGAATCACACAGGAGATCACAGACAACTTTCAGCTTAGCGACTACTGGGAGCGACTCTATAGCCGACTCATCCGAGCCAAGGTGATCCAATGAGCAAATCCACTAACGATACCCGACTCGATAGCCTGCGCCACGCAAAAGACCTGCACACCCGCATTTATTACGGCATGGATTTTCGCCGTCTTAGTGAGCAGACCGTGATTTCTAGCGATGAAGTTGGCATCACCCTTCTCGCTGACGATGAGTGGAAACTGGCTGACTTTTCTTTCCACGTGGGCGACAACCCTTATTTCAGCTTCTTGCCGTTCTATACCCCCAACACGCACTCCCTGTCCAATACATTGTTGTGTAAAAAAATATTCATTACCAAGATGTTTGCCACGAACAATAAAACGGGGCTCCCCCTTCGCCTCTCTACGATGCACAAGATGAGACAATTACTGCAGAAAGTTTGCAATTATTGCGCAGGAGCAAACATTGCTGCTGAAACCGTCTTTTCATCATTCGCAACATTCAAGGACTTCCAGCAGTCCATCCCCCAGACCTTGAATCGAGATCTTGTAGCTTTGGTCAGAACGCTAAATCAGCTTGATAGCAGTCAGAGGGGCCTGATGCTGGATGGGAAGATATTTCCCTACATGCAAAAAATCGCGCGATGTTCCCGTAACGAGGGGCAGCAGACCCCAATCATTCCGAGTCGAATCCTGCTGAAAAAGTACAATCAATACTCTAACTGCCTGGACGACTATATCCAGAATCACTACAAGATCGATATTTTCTTACGGCGATCAGTAGAAAACCCCTATTTCGCCAAAAACGAAAACACTCACTACAGAGAGCTAAGTCGCCCTGGCACCCAAGCTCAAAAAGTCTCGCACATGCAGAGTCCGATTACTTTCGAGCAGGCTGTCGCAGATTTGAACTTGACGGACTTATGCCGGAGATACAACTTGGTCAGCGCTCCTTCGCTTCTGAGTTTCCTTTCGCTAGCCGCACATTGCGCAAAAAATCTCATTCACCTCTTCACCTTGATGCGCGATCATGAAGTGACGGGGCTGTGCAAAGGTTGCTTGGAACCGGTGGAGGGGTGGAACAAAAAAGCTCTGTACGTGATCGGCATCAGTACCAAGCTGCACAGCAAACCCAAGCCGACAAAGTGGATCACAACGGATGCCATTTTGAAGCCCATCGAAGTACTCACCAAGGTCAATTCCATTCTTTCCCCCTTCTCCCCCCACAAGGATTCACTCTTTTTGAGCACCTCAGTACACCCTGTCAGCAATGGTAGAAAAGACGCCAAAGCCGGGCACTTCAAGAAGCGGAACCTTGAATTCCGCCTGGATCCTATCCTCATAACAAATGAGGATATCCTGGAGTTGGAGACGATCGACCCACTAAGAGACTGGCGGAGCGACAAAAAATACCAGATTGGAAAGCCTTGGCTCGCTTCCAGTCATCAGTTCCGCCGGTCAATGGCGGTATTTGCGGCTCAATGTGGATTGATCACATTGCCCTCGCTGAAGCGACTCTTGACGCACCTCACCAGGGTCATGTCTCAGTACTACACGAAAGGTTGCTCAGCGAAAAACTACTATTTTGCGCTCATTAATCCCGAACTTGCCCAAGAGCTCAGGAAGGCCAAGCAAGAAGCCGATGGGGCTATGTTCATTCGGGATGTCTACAAGTCGTCGGAACGCCTCTATGGCACTCGGGGGCGGCAACTTATGAAGGAACGTAACGATTCTGTCTGGCTGAGTGAGACTGAGGAAGAAATGCAGCGCATGGCAAAGCTGGGGCTCAGATCACACAAGGAAAGCCCGCTCGGAATTTGTACGTCTGCAGAACCTTGTGACAAGCGTGCTCACGGCAATTACGAGACATGTCCAGGGTGCTCAGCGTTAGTAGCCAAGGAATCGGTCATGCAGGAAACCATCAACATCATGAGGTTTGACCTTGAGCAGCTTGATCCCGAAAGCATAGAGTACCGAGCAGAGCAGCAAAACCTGGTCGATTTCATGGAGATACGAGACCGGATCATAGCGAAGGGGTAGAGCTGCATTATCGACCCATGCCATGTCATCTGGGATATGAGCGGCATCAGGTGCGACCCGCCTGCACGCGCGGATCCCCTAATGCCCTCAGCCAAGCTGTACCAAGGATCGACCATGGCCAGCTACCATCACCACCACGGCCAACACTGGATTTCAAAGGAGTCACCGATGCCGGACAGCCCTGAAGAATCGAGTACCCTGAAGCCTTATTACGCTGCCCTAAATCGCCTGGTGGCAGGCAAGAGCGAAGTGGTTCCACCCGGTACGAAGATCACACTCAACGCGGTGGCCATGGAGGCAGGTAAGAGCGCGGGCAGCATCAAGAAACAGCGCTCCGTTTATGCAGCGTTGATTCGCGAGATCAAGCAGCGTGCCAAGGAGCAGGAGGAGCAGAGTCTTCCGGGTGCGTTGAAGATACGTGAGGCCAAGGCCAAGACAGCAAAAGCCAAATCTGAAGCAGGATCTTTTGAGGACAAGTACAAAGCGGCGCTGGGCCGCGAGCTCATGCTACTGCGTGCCTGGGAGAAATCGGAGCGCCGTCTGCGCCAACTTGACAATGTAGTCCCCATTCATCCGCCGAACCGACCCTGAGCCATACGTGGTGATGGTAAGGGCGGGCCGCAGCAACCTACCTTGCTCCATCATCGTCGACGACCTCTCTTACGCCCCGAGCCACGGAGCAATCCAGCTGCAGCTTGCTCGCCGGTTCCCCGGCTACCCACGCTCACCCCAGTATGGTGTTGGCCTCTGTTCCCACCACCAGCATTAGGCCGTGCCTCTTCGGGGAGGGGCTTTCGTAAGCCGAGCCTTGGCGCAAGTGCCGGCATCTCGGCCCTTCGGGCGTCCATCCCGCACGCCTGCGCGCTCCGCGTGCCAAAGGCTCGTGCGCATTAATCGGTAACACCGACATTCTGAATGCGTTGGGATCTCAAAAGCTGGATAGGCGCCACACCTAAACATTCCCGCTAGAAAAGCCTAGGAACCTGAATGACTTTGAGAGGAAAAGCGCTGCTCGCAAATCCAAGCGTTACGATTTAAACCCAATTGCATTCTTCCGCACTCGGATTTTAACTACACGCGCACTCACTCATTGTGATGGCTGGGCGTTCTATTCACCGCCCTGAAGCAGTGGTGGTTTCCAGTCAGCGAAGTGTTTTAACGCATCAAGGTCGCCGACCAATTCCTTCGCGTTGGCCAGCCGCTCCATGACAGCCTCTCTCGCCACACCATCGAGGCACTGCGCTGATTTTTCGATATCGGCGAAGAATGCGCGAACACTGTTCACCTTTGCCCACGTCTGAATTACGGATTCGAGTTGCTCACGGCTGTCCTGTATGGCCTTGAGGTGCCGTTTTTCCTCCTCCTTTCTTTTCCATTCAGCTAATTGCAGCTGGTGCTTTTGCCCTTCGAGCTCGGCTTTCTCCCGTTCGAGCTTCACTTTCTCGGCAAGCCCTGGAGCCTCAGCGATCAACAGCTTCACGATGCTTGGGATTTTATTGACCAGATCGCCAGGCTGGTCTTCCTTCCACCGCTGAACCCACTCCGCCCGGTAGTAAGGAGAGTAAACCTGAAGGCACAGTCGACCGCTGGGCATGTCGGCACGCATTACCCATTCGTTTCGATACGGGGCAACACGTTTTCTCTCTGGACGTGAACCCAGCCGGACAAACCTTTTGTCTACGCTTTTGACTTCAACGTATTCACTGATTTCGTAAATGGATAAGCCAAAAACGACGCTTCCAACATGAACCACTGTTGGACGTTGAGGCTGCCAAAGCGAGGGATAGAAATATCTCGATGAGGGGTTGTCCCTATGATCAACTTGTTCGCGGCTCATGCGCTCGGCGGAATCGCTCAAGGTAACGGTGAGGCCTTTTTTCATAAACGCTAGGAACAACTGGTTTGCGAAGTCGACCGCATGAGCTAGCCCACTGCGGCTCGCTATTAAATCCGCCATTGCACGTTTGGTAGGCCTATCGTAGCCGTTCTCGCTCTCCCGCACTTTTTTGAAGTGATCTTCAATGTTCAGTAAAAGTGGGTGCCTTCGAGGTTGCGCGTCAGCATTGCGAGGCGCCGTACGACTCACTCTCTTTTGTTTGATTGCTGACGGTCGCTGAACCTGAAGCGGTGCTTCATTTCGGTGCCACACCGTCGGTTCGCCAGGTTGAGCGTCAGGCAAGACTGGGCGAGCCTTAGCTTTTCCTACCGCGACTTGCGCCCAGTAGCCAACAGGCGGCCTGGGAATATTCAGGCTGACGAAGACCTTCGTGAGATAGCTGGGGGAGACTCCGAATCGCGAGCTAATTTTGCTCATTGGAGTCGACCAAGCCAGATCGAAAAGCGATTCTCTCGTCACTACTTCATCCGACATATCACCCGCTGAGTTCTGAGGGTTAGCTGAGCCTTCCATAGGGGTCACTATCCAGCGATTGAATAACAAATGATCGTAGCTAACCCGTCGCGACTACACAGTTGGTTACGTACTTCCGACGGATAGACGATGTGAAATGAAGCGTCGATCTTAAAGGAAATGGTGGCGCTCTGATTAGCCCGGCGTTGTGCCCGAGAATGCCTTCTAACATACGAACCTACAGACGGAACAGCCGTAAACGAATCGTGCTAACCGTCTGTGGTTTGCCGCGATACCTCATCAAGCATCGATCGGCGTCTCAATGAATCGATCAGCCGACTCCATGTAAGTGGCCAAGTCGACGATCTGTCGAAGGACAATGACTACCTCAAGCTTGTGTGCATCGTCGGGCAGCCCTATCCGTTTAGCATCGCCTTTGCGTCTTCCTCGATCGCCGCTAGCGCATCGATATCGCTCTGAAACCTCATGTCGGCCTCCTGCCAGTGTGAGTCAGAAATAGATAGCCCACTTCTTCGTGTCACGCCAGCCGACACATGCGCCGCTTCCGAGATGCAGTGTGGAGCAGTGCCGGCCCTTCGTCTCCATTGGTGGCGACAGCTGCCGCCTTACGGTAGCGTTCTATCGACAACCTGTTATGACTGTACGAAGTGACATATGGTGCCAGTGCTTACGGCGCCCCACTCCGCTCCAATATTTCCGGGCTTAATTGAAGCTCCACTCGTCAGCACGAACTACATGGCAGAACGGCCCACCAAGAGTTGCATTGTGGTGAGCAACGATGTCCTCAGCCTTCATAACTGCCGTGTCTGAACAGGTATGGCCGTCGCCGATAAGTACAACGTCCAAGCCAAGATCACGAGCAGCTCGGCATGTGCTGTCGACGCAGTATTGAGTTTTCATTCCAGTGATTACCACACCGCTAGCCCCGTGAGAGCGCAAACTCCCCGCCAGTTCAGTCATTTCGAAGGCGTTGGGTCGCCGTTTTTCAAATACCACTTCTGTCCCAGAAAGCTTCAGTTCTGGCACAAGCGAAGTTAAGGGGCTACCTGGTTCTATTGGTGTGCCAACGGGCCCGACGTGGCGTGCTAGAAAAATCGGGGCACCAGCGCTGCGGGCTTTTTCCATCAGACTATTCACTGTCTCCAGCAACTCTTTGCAGCGCCATGGCTTGTCTGGGCCGTGGACTAGCCCGACCTGGATATCGAGTATCAATAGGGCGTTCATGGGTGCGTCTCCTTGCGTTTGAGCCAGCGACACAAGGCGTAAAAAAAAGGCCCTGTCCATCACTGGCGGGCCTTTGAAGTTCGTCTGCTATTGACTCACGAAACCTCGCACGCTCCGCTTTCAGCGGTCGTGGTGGTTGTAGTCGAGGTGAGCAGATAGGTAGTCATTGATCGAAACTAGCAATATCGTAACGAACTGACAAGCCGGATCTTGGGATAGATACGTCTGGCTGACTCTTCGATCAGACCGATTTGCCTGACAGGTGGATACTGCGATGGGTTGTACTTTCTCCGAGCGTTCATTGCTCGTATACCGTCACTGGAGTTACCGTGGGCAACATGACGAACATGGCAACCGCCCTCGCCGTCTATGCCTTGATTTGCAAACAAACCAATCGCCGTTTTGTGTTTCCAGGATCGAGAGGGCAGTGGGACAGACTCACCGTTATGACGCGTACCCGGCAGTTGGCAAAACAAAATCTGTAAACGGCCACCCGCCGGCTGCGGCCAAACCAGGCATTCAATGTTACCAATGACGATGTATTTCGCTGGAAATGGATGTGGGGCCGAATCGCCGAATACTTCGACTTGTCTGCTACCAATTATCCTGCGTCACGGCTCGCCTCTCCCGAAAAAATGGCAGGTGACCAGGACGTATGGACGCAGATAGCTCGCGCAGAGCGGCTCGATAGAAGCCGACATCAGTCGCCTGATATCCCCTAAGGCATACCGACGCCGACCTTGATCGCCCCATCGAAGTTGTCGGGGATATGTCGAAAAGCCCCATTATGGGCTTCAATACATACTTGGCAACCGATCAGGCTTATGCGATGTGTTTGACAAACTACGTGAGAAGCGGTTGAAACCCTAGGTCGTGCCAGTGCAGATAATCCCGGATGATTCCAAGGAAAGGAAAAGAAAAATGGCAGGCGAATATTCGTTATCAGACGTGCTGGAAAGGATGTACCAAAATCAGCTCGCCCTAGAGGCGGCTCTGATGGAGTTAACGCTCCATGTCGAAGCCCAAGGGAACGCTGAGGTTGGGGAGAATGTTCGCGGCGCTTTATGGGCGATTGGTGAGAACGCCGGGCACATCAAACAGGGTTTAGCCCGGCTTAAACAGCTCCCATGAGTCAGACGCTCTTCGATCTTGATCTCAAATGCGTTTCGTTTGAGCATTACATAACTGGATAAGCAGCCATCAACTTTCCTTACCCTGAAAGCACTACTGGTGGGTGGCATTTTCTATCCCACTTCGACCCAGAGGCAGGAGTGCCAAAGGTGTCTCTAGCCGGTATTCACTACCCAGATACCGCCGATTTTTTTGATGGCGCCGGAATCATCGGCGTAACCGAAGAGCTCGCAAAGCGTGGCTGGTCTGTAGACGGTATACCGAGCACCAGCGGATATGATCGTCAGATGGGCTCTCAGCGATGCTGAGCTTCGCAACATTGAAGTCTCCAAGTGGTTCCCTACCCACCCTGACCGACAGCCACTCTTCGCGGTTTTGAGCTCAGGAAAACAGAGACCATACGAGCTAGGTCGCCTGCAAAGCCTGGAAGTGTGGCTAAACTCTCAGTAGCCAGCAAGCTGAGTTGGCCAAGCAGGCACTAGAGCGTAAGTTCCTAATGTGAGCAAAGGATATGCGCAAGAAATCCCAGTCATGGTTTTTCCCGCTTCTTATTTTGTTCGTCGTGCTTTGGGCGATAGGCAAAAAGGAAAACCCTTCAACCCAAGCCCAGCCAAGTGCCGTCACCACGCCGACCTCACTCGCCTCACCTACAGCTATTGCATCCCCTACACCACCCTCGCCAATCGAACTATACGTGAGCGCGGACAAACTCAACATCAGGGATCAACCTAGTGGAAAGGTGATATCCAAGCTGCAGCGTGGAGCGAAGGTTCAGGTCTACGAAAAAGCGAATGATTGGGTTCGGATAAGCATCGACGGCCAGCCTGCGCGATGGTTATCGTCCAAAAATCTTTGCAGCGGATCGAACTGCTTCGCCAAAGCCCAGCCAAGACCCGTACCGACCGCACCACAACCTGCGTACAAACCTAGCCGTGAATTCAGTTCATCCTGTCCCTGCTCGTCTGGCAACGTCTGTATAGGCCCACGAGGTGGCAGATACTGCATCACATCAGGAGGGAAAAAGCGTTACGGCGTTTGAATGCCGAAATCTTTGCTCCATCCAACGTGTGGTGTGGTGTCGAAATTGGCCAGTGCTGTCTTGCTGAGCGTCACTTCAACTATTTTGGAGACAATCCACGAGGCGTTCTGGAGCGGAGCTCAAAGTCATCCCATTGCTCTGCTGGTCGCTGTTCTCCGCACATAACGCAGACATAAACATCGCTTAACAACTCTAGGTAATACCCCTTCCTGATATATGGATGGGTGCACCTTTTCGTCTTTTGTTTCGGATCAGTTGCAGGCCTCATCTGTGCACCACCTTCTTTCCAACAAGTCCGTAAGGATGAGCGACTCGTGCGGAGGGGTTAAAAAAGCCCGTACAGTGTACGGGCAACAGGAGGAGTTACATGAGCAGCCTGCAATGCCGTGGCAGGCCTATTTGTAGGAAGGCGTCGTGATGAAGGACGTTTCATTTGTTTCGACATGATGGGTGTGCGTCAGACAGACGGTTTCTGAAGCACTCAGGCGTGGGTGGGCTTTGGGTGGGAC
>NZ_RCNX01000048.1:303277-323119 GCF_004307595.1 Pseudomonas sp. Sample_23 | reverse complement strand
GGTTTCAATGGGGCGGGTGTGTTTCTGCGTGTGTGTTCAGGTTTGCAAAGTTTTTGACCTTGTTAACCTTGGCGGCCTTTGGGCGGTGGCGAGATCCTTCAGGTCGGCACGGGTGCCTATTGGAATCTAACAATGTCTGTGCATAAATAGCGAAAAACGCTAGTGTTGGTTAGCTTTAACTATTAAATGGTGTTGTGATGGATCCCTATCGTAATCCGTTCGCCCCCGGGGCTGGTTTTCCCCCACCTGAGCTTGCTGGCCGAGATGCTGTTCTCGGAATGGCTCGGATTTCCTGCGGCCGAGCAGTGAGGGGCAAACCTGCACGGTCGCTGATGCTCCTTGGCCTTCGTGGAGTGGGCAAGACGGTACTCCTGAATGAGATCGGCAATATCGCCAGACAAGAGGGAATGCTCGTTTCCCAGCTCGAAGCTCCGGAGAAAAATACACTTTCCACTCTTCTTTACCCTGAACTGCGACGCGTATTGCGTTCACTGTCGGGATTCGAAGGAGCAAAGCAAATTGCCAGCCGGGGTATGAGCGCCCTGCGCAATTTTGCCTCGATATTTAAAATCGACATCGGTGGCGTTGAGGTAGGCGTTGAGGGTGAAGAACCTGGGCTCGCTGATAGCGGCGATCTGCAACATGATCTTCCAGACCTGTTCGGTGTGATTGGCGAGGGCGCTAAAGCCGCTGGCAAGGGATGGGTGCTGCTCATCGACGAGGTTCAGTACCTCTCGGAAGGCGATCTGTCGGCACTTATCGTTGCGATGCATCGAATGGCCCAGCGCGGGTTGCCTGTGGTTTTGGTTGGGGCAGGACTACCACAGGTTGCCAAATTGGCTGGTGAGGCGAAGTCCTATGCAGAGCGACTTTTCCTCTACCCGCCTGTAGGCGCGCTGGACGAAGAAGCAGCAAAACTTGCTGTTCGAAAACCCGTCGAGGAGGAGGAGCAGACGATCGAAGACGCTGCCCTCCAAGTCATTGTCGCGCGAACGAGGGGCTATCCGTTTTTTCTGCAGGAATGGGGTTCAACTTCATGGGATGTTGCTGCCGGCCCCATGATCACGCTCGCTGATGTCGAACGCGCTTATCCAGAGACTATCGCCGGACTCGATGCCGGCTTCTTCAAGGTTCGTTATGACCGGCTTACCAAAGCCGAGATCCAGTTTGTGATGGCGATGGCCGCCCTTGGTGACGGCCCCTATCCTATGGCAGGTATCGCCAAGGTGATGGAGCGTGATCAATCATCGTTAGGCCCGGCCCGGGCCAATATCATTTCCAAAGGTATGATCTACAGCACCGACCATGGTTACCTTGATTTCACCGTTCCTCTTTTCGCGGAATACCTTCGCCGTCGTGGCGAATGAAAATCAGTGGTAGCGCCTTATGTAGTCAGCCGCCGAATTCTTTCCGAAAGTTCTGCCCCGCTTACCTGCCGGTACGCATGGATCAAGAGCATGGGCAGTACTCGATCTTGCGCTCATTGTGGAGCTGCCGAAGGCTGCGATCTTTTGATTTTGATTTTGTGTGGGAGCGAGCCTGCTCGCGAAGGCGGCCTGAATTTGACTAGGTTCCTGGAGTGAATGTAGGTTCTGACCAACGTTTGTATTGATGTCGTATATAGCCCGATCAGGATTCGGATTCGAGAAAGCTCATACCCGGGACGGTAATTTCACTATTGATTTTGATACGCAAGCTGATCATTACAAGATGTCTTTCCATGCGGTTGTTAATGATCCAGTCGCCGGCGACATAGACATTCTCGGGAGCTTTGACCTGCGTATGTAGTAGATATCCTGCAGCCTCGATGTATTGCAACCCGTGGCAGACGTCAGTCCTCTATCAATACGCTCCGCTCGGAGTGTTCCTCGTGCCTGAGGTGTATTGGCAACTGACGATCCTTGACTCGTTGTATCGATACAAGGCAGCCAGTCTGGATTTTTCGCAAACATCCATGACCTGCTCAAATTGCTCGGCAGTTGCCTCGACGCGCCACTGTAGCGTTTGGCCTGTCTGACAATTGGATGCGCCAGGCGTGATGTTCATGGATTTCAATTCATTGAGCGCTGCACTACAGTCTTTTGCCTGCTCTGCGTTATTGTCAGCCTGCGCAGGGATCCAGGCACTGAGTGCGAACATGGCAGCCGGCAGGGCGATACGCAGTTTCGAATAAAGGCTCATACAGAAGGTCCCCACAACCAGCGTTGTCAGATCGGCCACGTCAGTCCCTGAACCACAAAGAATCCATTGCAGGTGAGTTCCCGCGTGTCATTCGTGTGCTGTGCTTTGCCGGAAAATTTGTAATCTTTGAGGTCGTATCGGTACACCAAGTTACTGATTTGGGTTACCGCGATAATTGAAGAAGTTGTCGTTTCAAATTCATAGGGACGAGGATCGGCTCGATCTATGACAATCGTTTCTGAATAGCGCAAAGGGGAAGGATCCTGCGGGTAGCGAAGCGAGATGGAGATGATTCGCGCGCCCGACAAGCCGTCGTTGTGGCGAAAAGAAAAGTCGTATCCCCCTAATGCGTTGATGGAAATGGATGTGCTTGAAGTGCTGTAGCTGGTCAAGTCCAGATAATTACCGCTGATGGTGCCTTTGACATCAGTTTCAATAGAGCCGAACGCGAAGACGGCGTTGGGTACGTTTGGGTTTGCCATGAGAGCTGCCTCTGTATGATCCGAATAATGAAGAGGCAAGTCTGGGTAAAAGCGTGAACGCTGTGAACTGTAATACCTGACAGTTTTTTATTCTTGTTCGCGATAGTTATTCAGGCACAGCGCATTTTCCGAACGCTACCGACCCGCCTGTCGGAAAACTCCGGCGCATTGATCAGCGCCTGCAGGACGAACCTGTTCACAACCGCTTCCACAGGTTTATTCATTGCCTGCCAGGTTGCGCTCACAAAAAAAGGCGATGTCCCTCACGGAACATCGCCTTTTCATTACCGCCAGCTAACGCTTATTCCGGCAGCTTGTACGCAATGATGTAGTCACCCATCTTGGTGCCCAGCGAGCCGTGACCGCCAACAACGAGCAGCACGTATTGCTTGCCGTCCTTGCCGGTGTAGGTCATCGGAGTCGCTTGGCCGCCTGCTGGCAGGCGCGATTTCCACAGCTCTTTACCGGTATTCACGTCATAGGCGCGCAGGTACTGGTCGAGGGTGCCGCTGAGGAAGCCGACGCCGCCGGCGGTAACCATCGAGCCGCCCATGCTCGGTACGCCGAGGGTGAAGCCGATCGGGATTGGCGAGCTGTCGCGGCTGGTGCCGTTCTTGCGTTTCCACACGACTTTGCCGGTGGTCAGGTCGATACCGGCGACGTAGCCCCAGGCCGGGGCCTGGCACGGTACGCCCAGTGGCGACATGAACGGGTGCATGATCACCGCGTATGGCGCGCCGGTGTTCGGCTGCACGCCCGAGGTTTCGCTCTCGCGCTTGCTGCCGGCTTCGACTTGCTCGCGTGGGACCATTTTCGAGACGAAGGCCATGTAGTTCGGGCTGGTGAACAGCAGCTGGCGAACCGGATCGACCGAGACGCCGCCCCAGTTGAACACGCCGACGTTACCCGGATAGATCAGGCTGCCCTGTTCCGATGGCGGGGTGTATTGGCCTTCGTAACGCAGTTCCTTGAATTGGATACGGCACAGCATCTGGTCGAACGGGCTGGCGCCCCACATGGCTTTTTCGGTCAGTTCCGGGGCCAGCAGGTTGAGGTCCGAACGGGCCTGGGTCGGTGCGGTGTGGTCGCCTTTGACAGCGCCTTGCGGTACCGGGATTTCCTTGATCGGAATGATCGGCGTGCCGTCACGACGGTCGAGGACGTACAGGCTGCCCTGTTTGGTCGGGGCGATCAGCGCAGGTTTCACGCCGTCGGCGGTTTTCATGTCGAGCAGGGTAGGCTGGCTGCCGACGTCCATATCCCACAGGTCATGGTGGGTGAACTGGTAGTTCCAGCGCACTTTACCGGTGGCCAGGTCCAGGGCAACGAGGCCGGCGCTGAATTTCTCGGCGCCCGGGGTGCGGTTGCCGCCCCATTGGTCCGGGGTCTGGTTGCCCAGTGGCAGGTAGACCATGCCGAGTTTTTCATCGACGCTGGCCAGCGACCACATGTTCGCCGAGTTGCGGCTGTAGGTTTCGCCCGGGGCCAGAGGCTCGGTGGCGTCCGGCTTGTCGCTGTCCCAGTTCCACACCAGGTGACCGTCGCGCACGTCGAAGGCGCGGATCACGCCCGATGGCTCGTTGGTCGATTCGTTGTCGGTGACGTGACCGCCCATGATCACCAGATCACGGGTAATCGCCGCTGGCGAGGTGGAGTAGTAGCCACCAGCGGTGAACGGGCCGATGCCTTGGGTCAGGTCAACCACGCCGTTGGTGCCGAAGCCTTCGCAGATCTTGCCGGTGTCGGCGTTCAACGCAATCAGGCGGGCATCAGCGGTTGGCAGGTACAGACGACGCGGGCAGGCCTGAGCAACGGCCTGGCCGGCTTCGGAGATGACAGCGGAACCGGCGTTTTCAGACTTGGCATAGGCGGCTTCGTCGTAATACGAAACGCCACGGCAAGTCATGTGGGCGAAGCCCTTGAAGCCGACCGGGCTCTTGATCTGTGGATCGAAGCGCCAGATTTCCTTGCCGGTGTCCGGGTCCAGCGCCAGCACTTTGCTGTGCGCGGTGCAGGCGTAGACCATGCCGTTGGCTTTGAGCGGGGTGTTTTCGTTGGTCAGCTCGACCGGGTCATCGGCAGTTGGCAGGTCGCCGGTCTGGATCCGCCAGGCTTCCTGCAGCTTGCCGACGTTTTCCGGGGTGATCTGCTTGAGCGGCGAGTAACGGTCACCGAACTCGGTGCGACCGTACGCCTGCCAGTCGCCGTCCGGCATGGCCGGTGCGGTGCTGGTCATGTCCGCGCTGTCGCGGCCCAGTTCGCCGAAGGTCTCGCCCGGGTGGGTGAAGAGGCTGGCCAGAGCGGTAACGCCGGCCAGGATCACTGCGACGGTCAGACCGCCAGTGCCGATTTTCGCCGGGCCGTTGAGCAGCAGCGGACGACGGAACCACGGCAGCAGCATCACGAAACCGAGGACAAACCACAGCGCCAGACGCGGCACCAGTTGCCACCAGTCCAGACCGACTTCCCACAATGCCCACACCGTGCTGGCAAACAGCACGATGGCGTACAGGCCCAGCGCCGCGCGGCGGCGCATCAGCAGCAGGATGCCGCTCAGCGCGATGCCGATACCGGCCAGCAGATAGTAAAGCGAGCCGCCGAGCATGCTCAGCTTGACTCCCCCGGCCAGCATGGCCAGGCCCATCAGTAGAAGCAGGATGCCGAGCAGGCCCGGTAGCAGACGGCCCCGACTCGAAGCACTTTCGGTGCTCATAGTGTGATTCTCCGTGACGTTTATGTAGTCCCGCGCTGTAGTCACTTTAGATGACGATTTGGCGCAGGCATGGTTCAGATAAAAACTTGTTCGGCTAACGAAATGCATTCCTGTGGGAGCGAGCCTGCTCGCGAAAGCGGTGTATCAGGCAACACTGCAGCGACTGACAGGCCGCCTTCGCGAGCAGGCTCGCTCCCACAGGGATTAGCTGTGATCTTTAGAACGACGACTGGATCTTGATCCCGCCGATCAGGGCGTCGTCGACGTCGTTCACGCCACCGGGGTGGCGGATGTATTGCAGGTTCGGGCGTACGGTCAGCCAGTTGGTCACGTGCACGCCGTAATACAGCTCGGCGCTGTATTCGGTGTCCTGCGGTGGCAGGAACGCCGGATTGTCGTAGTCGTAGACAGCATTGGCGCGGTTAGTCATTTCGGCGTTCTTGCGATAGGCCGGGTTGACGTGCACACGAGCGAGGGCAAAACCGATGTCGTCCTTGGCGCGGGCATCGAACGGACCTTTGTAGGTCAGGCCGGCCTGCACGTAGTTGTCGATGGCGTTGGTTTTCTTGTCATGCATCGTCGCGTTGGCGAACAGGCTCAAACCGCGCGAGTGGTCGCTGGCGATGCTGGTGACCTGCTGCTGCACGCCCAGCCATACGCCGTGCTTGCTCGACGCGCTGCGGTAGGCTTCGCCGCTCAGCGCTGCCGGTTGGTCATTGCGGTCTTTATATACGTCAGAAGCCTTGGCATTGCTGTAGTAGTAACCGGCGCGGTATTCGCCCGGCAGGCCGTTGAGCTTCGGCGTCCACACCAGTTCGACCGGCAGGATCGCGCCCTGGGTGCCGCTGCCGCTGAGTTTGAAACCGTTGCCGCGATCGAGGTTCGACGGGTTCTGCTCGTAGGCGCCGATCTGCGCATACAGCTCGGGCGTCAGGTGATATTTGACCCGCAGCGCCCACTGGCTGACCGGCCAGTTGTACCAGATGCCGCCGACCCAGTTGCCGACCTGCGAGCCGCAGAAAGCGAGGTTCTGGAAGTCACAAGGGAAGCTGTTGAAGTCTTCGCCTTCGCCGAAGCGGCCGACCTTGATGTCGAGTTTCTGATCGAAGAATTTCTGCTGGTACCACATCTGCGTCAGGCGCGTGGTCTGGCCACGGCCCCAGACTTCCTGGGCGGAAGTGAAGCCGCCAACGCGTGGATCGTTGATGCGGTCGTTGCTGATGTTGTTGCCGCTGCGTTTGGTGATGGTCAGTTGAAATTCGGCGTCGTTCCAACCGAGGATCTTCTGCAGATCCAGATGGGTGCCGAGGCCGAACTGGTCGCTGTAGCGGGCAGTGCGGTCGTGGTCGTAACCGCCGTGCAGGTTGCTGCCCATTTCGCCGGTGTAATCGAGTTTGAAGTCGTAGCCTTTTTCCGCAAGTTCTGTGCGCGTGCCGTTCCAGTCACCGAGCATGTACGGTGATTCACTGTCGAAGGCCGGCGCCGCGTGGGCACAGGTCACCAAGCCAAGGGCGGTGCAGCCGCCAAGGGTGCGCAGGGCAGAGATAGCGCTGTCTCGGGAGAAGCAAAAGTCAGGCATGAAGAAGTCTTTTTTTGATGTTTTTCGAGTGCAGGCCGAGCGCTTCAGATTGTCGCAGCCAGTGAAGCGTTTCAGCGGAAGGGCGGCAGGATAATGATCTGTAACAAATTGAGAAAGCGCTTTTGCAGACATGCAGCGTTTCGGATTCGGTAACAGTGCGGCAAACGGGCGCATTGTGAGTCGGGCCACAGCCTGCGATCTTCCCGGGTTGGCCTACATTTGCAGGAAGGCCTTCCACCTGCTCTGCCCCTCGGCTAAGGTGCGCGGCTTCTGCATATCACTTCGCCCAAAGGCCCGGCATGAACGAACAATCCCCCGATCCGCTGCACGGCGTGACCCTCGAACAGATCCTCAACGCACTGGTGACTCACTACGAGTGGTCGGGTCTGGCCGAGCGTATCGACATCCGCTGCTTCAAAAGCGATCCGAGCATCAAGTCGAGCCTGACCTTCCTGCGTAAAACCCCGTGGGCGCGGGAAAAGGTCGAGCGCCTGTACGTGAAGCTGATGCGCACCAAGCGACCGCTCTGAGATGGACAGCGTGAGGCGCCGACGCCTGATCACCGGCCTGGCCGTGATGGGCTGGGCGGGGCTGGCAATTCAGCTGTACCTGATCTTCTTCGCACGATTGAGCATCGGCGCCAGCCTGCTGGGCGGGCTGGTGAGTTTCTTCAGCTACTTCACCATATTGACCAACACCCTGGTGGCGACGGTGCTGACCTGCGCGGTCACCGAGCGCGAATCCGCCGCGCGGCGCTGGTTTCTGCAACCGTGGGTCAGCAGCGGGATCGCGGTGAGCATCGCCGTCGTCGGTCTGGCCTACAGCATCCTGCTGCGGCACTTGTGGCACCCCGAAGGCTGGCAGTTTGTTGCCGACGAATTGCTCCACGACGTCATGCCATTGCTGTTTCTCGGCTATTGGTGGTGCTGCGTCCCCAAAGGCACGTTGCGCCTCTGGCACTTGCCGCTGTGGCTGACCTATCCGCTGGTTTATTTCATCTACGCCTTGCTGCGCGGGCATCTGCTCGGCGCCTATGCGTATCCGTTCATTGATGTGGCGGTGTTGGGATATCCACAGGTGCTGGCGAATGCCGGGGGGATATTGGTGGGGTTTGTGTTGGTGGGGTTGCTGATTATCGGTCTCGACCGCAGATTGTCCGCACGAAGTTGATATTCAATGTGGGAGCGAGCTTGCTCGCGAATGCGGTGTATCAGTTTGCATGGATGTTAACTGACACACCGCTTCCGCGAGCAAGCTCGCTCCCACAGGGGAATTGTGGTCAGAGGAAAATCACTCCTCGTCAGAGCCCTCGGCGCGCCAGTAGCCGACAGCCTTGATGAACTGTTCATCGAGCCCATGCTCATCGATCAGCACCCGGCGGATCTGCCGCGAGACCTTGGTCTCGGTGGCCACCCACGCGTAAAGATTGCCCTTGGGCACCTGCAGTTGTTTGACCGTCGTGAGCAGGTTGTCCTTGCCACCTTCGCGCAGCACCCAGATCACATTGAACTGCGCCGCGCTTTGCAGCACTTGCTGCTCGGCACCGTTTTCCACTTCGATCACCACCAGCGCCCGGCGATTTGCCGCCAGACCTTCGAGGCGGCGGGCGATGGCGGGGAGGGCGGTTTCGTCGCCGATCAGCAGGTAGCTGTCGAAGATGTCCGGCACGATCATCGAACCGCGCGGCCCGCCGATATGCAGGAACTGCCCCGGTTGCGCCTGCTCGGCCCAAGTCGAGGCAGGGCCGTCGCCGTGCAGGACGAAATCGATGTCCAGCTCCATTTTTTCCAGATCGTAACGACGCGGCGTGTAGTCGCGCATCTCGGGCATCGGTCCGTTGTCCTTGCCGGCGCCGAGTTGCAGGGTTTCCAGCGCGGCGGCCTGTTCGGCGTTCTGCGGGAACAGCAGTTTGACGTGATCGTCCGTGCCCAGGCTGATGAACCCGGCCAGTTCCGGCCCGCCGAGGGTGATGCGGCGCATGCGCGGGGTCAGGTCGGCGACGCGCAGCACTTCAAGCTTGCGCCGTTTGATTTCGTGCATCACGCGGTGAATGGTTTGGTTATCGACTGCAGTCATTCGGCTTTCTCCGTGGCAGGTTGAACGGCAGGGCCGTCGACGATGGCTTTGGCGGTGTCGTTGAGCAGGTCGCGCACGCGCAGGATTTCCTCGGCGCTCCAGCGCCCGTGGTGCAGCTGCAAGGCATGGCGCAGGTTGTGCACCGCTTCGTGGATTTCCGGCGGGCGATCATGGCCGCGCAGCGAGCGCTTGCTGACGTCGATGCGCATGCGGACGCCGTCGAGCGCCACCGCTTGTTCACTTAAAGACAAACGACCGGCGTCGGTGACGCTGTAACGCTTTTTGCCGGCCTCGGCATCACCGGCGATCAGGTCGCTTTCTTCCAGAAAGGTCAGGGTCGGGTAGATCACCCCGGGGCTGGGGCTGTAGGCGCCGTCGAACATGCCTTCGATCTGGCGGATCAGGTCGTAACCGTGGCAGGGCTGCTCGGCGATCAGCGCCAGCAACAGCAATTTCAAGTCGCCGGGGGCAAAGACTCGCGGGCCGCGGCCGCCGCGTTCGCGACCGGGGCGCTTCTCGAAGCCGTCGCGGCCATCGCCATGCTCGCGGTGGGGGGAATGATGGTCTCTCATTTCGCTTCTCTCTCGTCGTGTTTAGATACAACTTAAGATATATCTTAAGCGCTGTGCAAGACGTTTTTAGCCTCTGGCGCCGCTCGACGGACGAGCGGTCGGCGTGAAAAAAGCCACAAAACTCTTCCCGATCAAAAAATAAAAAGGGGTGACCTTAAAGTTAAAGTTATCGCTCTAGTTGTGCTTGAGTATATATTCTAATTTATCGCAAGTTGCCGCGTTAAAGCGGCTAAGTTGCTGTATGGTTTTTTGCCTGTAACTGTGTGTAGGGCGCAACTTACAGCGAATGTTGCAAGTATCTGTTTTTTGTTCTTTTTTCTGGCGGGGTGTGGGGTTGTTTAACTACGAGTTTGTCGGAAGTTGCCTGCTTACATTCCAGAGGCAACAGTCGATGATGCCGGGCATTGAAAGTTCAAGTTGCTTCAGCGGTCGACGAGCAAAAGGTTTATGAACTTTCAATGACACCCCCTTATATAAAGCAAACAGGTACTGAACGATGTTCAAGAAAATCGCAATCGCTGCTCCACTGGCTCTTCTGGCAATGTCCTCCACTGCCTTCGCTGCGGGCGAGGCGTCGCACTCCATCAGTCTTGTCGCCACAGTGCCAACCACCAGCTTCTTTGTGGTGCCGGTCGACCCTGATCTGGTCAACAAGGACCAGGACATGAGCTACAACCCTGCCACCGGCAAAATGACCGAGGTCAAAGGTTACTTCGACGTACGTAACACTGACGGCTCCGTTCACGCCAGCCTCAATGGCATCCCTATGCTGCAATCGGGTGTCGATCAGATTGCCCTGGACGTTGAATTCAACGGCAAGATTCTTACCCAAGTGCCACAAATGGTTGTGGGTGAAGATGAATCCGACAGTAGCTACCGCGCATTGCTGAAAATCGCTCCGCGTGCCAGCTCCACATACGCGCCGGGTGATTACACCGGAACTATTGCAATGGTTTTCGATGCGGTACCTCCGGTCGGTTCGCGCTGATCGCATGATCGCCTGCTAGACGCCCACCTTCGCCGTGGGTTTGACCGACGGGGCAAACATCCGTGTTTGCCCCGACGGACTTTCATTGTCTGAAAATCAGAGTACGAGTTCATGTTCCCGATGACACCCATCGCGGCTGCGCTTGCGCTGTTGTTCTGTGCCAGCGCAGTCATGGCTTCCGACGCCACCGGTACCACGCCACGCAGTTTGCTGGCGCAGGCCAAAGGCTTGCCGGCGGATTTCGAGGAGCATTTTTTCGATGTACCGCTGGCGGTGCGGGTCGAAGTCGATCAGCAGCCGCTGGGCGAAGCCATGGTGGTGCTGTCGCGAGATGACCGCATCACGCTTCTCGAATTCACCGATACCAGCGAAAACCGCTTTGGCCCGGCCGAGCGGGAAAAGTGGGCGACCTACCTCAAACCCGGTGTGCCTCTGGGCGCGTGCAGCGGTTCGTGTCCCGATCAGTTTCTGGCGGTGCACTACAACCTGCAAAGTTCGCTGGTTTCGATCCTCACTGAAAATGCCGAGCGCGATGTTCAGGCCAAGCGTTATTACGAGCAACCCGACGGCGGCAGTCGTGGCCTGATGGTGCGCAATCAACTCAATCTCAATGGCGGCCAGGATCAGGATCTGGGTGGGCGCTTCGGCCTGGAAGCCAGTTCCAGTCTGGGCAACTGGAGCCAGACCCTCAACCTGCAAATGGCCCGGCTCGGCGGTCCTGATACCAAGCTGTATCACGCCGTGCATGAACTGCACACCCAGCGCGAACTGCAAGGCAGTTTCTTTCGCCTGGGCTATTTCACCCCCAATTCCGAAGGGCTGATGCGTCAGCCGCGCACGTTCGGCACCAGCCCCGACACCGCTGTAGGCCTCATGTATGGCAGCTCCGACAGCCTGGCGATCAACACGCCGATGCCGAGCGTGTATCCGATCTACGTGACCGCCAATCGTCAGGGGGCGGTGGAAATCTGGCGCAATGGTTTGCTGATCAACACGCAATCGGTGCCCGCCGGTCTGCAGTCGCTCGATACGCGGCCGCTGCCGGGTGGCATTTACGAGGTGGAGGTTCGCCTGATCGAGGACGGCCAGATCACCTCCACCACGCAGGAACTGGTCTACAAGCCGAGCAACTGGCGCAACCTCGATGAGCGCTGGCGCTACAACGTATTTGCCGGCGAAGAAAGCAAACTGTTGAGTAACTGGGACAAGCAAAGCAGTGGCAGCCCGACCGCCGGTGCATCGCTCAACTATCTGTTGCATCCGCGGGTGATTCTCGGCGCTTCGGCGCGGCAGATTCGCGAAAAGCTGCAGTACGGCACATCCATCGACTGGACGCTGGCCAACCACCTCAGCCTGTATGCCAATGTCTACAAGACCGAGGATTACGGCACCGGTCTGGATCTGCAAAGCCTTTACAACTACGGCGCGGGCAGTCTGGTGATCAGCCACAACCGCAGCTGGCTCGACACCACCAACACCTACGAAACGCTGCCCGACGGCACACGCGTTCGTCCGCGTAACGTGTTCGTCGGCCAGACCAGCAATTCATCGCTGGCGCTCAATCATCGGGTGAGCAGCAAGAGTTCGGTCAATGCCCGGGTTTCGCACAGCGAAGGCAATGTCGAAGGCATGGGCCTGGATCTGGGTTGGACCCAGCGCACGGTGCTGCTGGGCAGTGATGCCAGTTGGCGCCTGTCGGTCTTTGATCGTCCGGGCAGTTTCAGCAGCGGCGATGCGCGCAATCGCGGGATCGATCTGAGCATCAATCTGGCGCTCGGCGCGCCCGGTCAACAGCTCACCGGCAGCATCGGCTCACGCACCGCCCGTGATGGCAAGCGCGACAACAACGCCTCGCTCGGCTGGCGCAAGGATTTCAAGGATCACGTGCTGCAAAGCGTCTCGGTCACGGCGCTCACCGATACCTACGGCCTCGGCATGTCGAGCCTGGCCAATTTCCGCACCGATGCGGTCAACGGCGATGGCTTTATTCAACGCTCGTCCTACAACGGCAATTTCACCGGCGGCCTCAACCTCGACAGCACGCTGGTGGTCGGTGGCGAGCAGATGCTCATGACCAATCACAGCGAAGTGCGCGGCGCCGGGATGATCGTCGATGTCGAATCGGACATCGACGACATCGTCCTGCGTGCCGACGACTATAGCGGGAGCAGCGCTGCCTTGAAGCCGGGGCGCAATTTCATCCCGATCACGGCCTATCAGAACAGCTCCGTGAGCTTCGACTTCGAGGGCAACAACGTGCCCGCAGCGACCATCGAGCCGGCGCGCACTCGCTATCACCTGAACAAGGGCGGGGTGGAGTATCGCAAGATCCGTGTGATGAAAACCCTGACAGTGCTCGGTCGCCTGATCGATGAAGCAGGGCGGCCGCTCAAGGGCCATCATGTGATCAACCATGCCAGCCGTGGCGTCACCGAGGTCGACGGGTTCTTTTCAATGGAGATGAACGCCGGTTCGCCGACCCTCGAAATCCGTCGCGATAATCGCTTGCTGTGTCAGTTCCGCCTCGATGCCAACCAGTACCGCAGTGAAAACAACGTCCTGATGATAGGCGATCTGCGCTGCACGCCAGACACCGTGGCCGACGTCGGTGTCACCGCGCAGAAGGCGGGCTGAACCGATGACCAGGTCCACATTTGGGCGACACGCGCACCAGCAATATCAGCGCTATCCGGGAAGCCGACGTATGAACGTGCACGCCGGCGCCTTGTTCCTTTTTTCATGGAGTTGAAGTGATGAACCGTGGTTTTTTGCTGGGCGTGCTCAGCGTGTTTTGCCTGACGGCGCAGGCCGGGCCGCAGATCAATGTCGGTACGGTGTACGACTATATGGATGGCGACAAGAGCACCTATCTGAAACGGGTGTTCAACAGCGGGGATGCCACCGCGTTCGTCAAGGTAAACGTTCTGGAGATTGTCTACGACGCCGACGGCACGCCGAAGGAAATCCCGGTTGAGAACGCTGCCGACGGCGCTTCGCGCAACGGCCTGATGGCCAGCCCGGCGCGGCTGATCGTCCCGGCCGAGGGCATGCAGGGCACCCGCTTGCTGTACATGGGTGAACGCGATCGCGAGCGTTACTTCCGCGTGCGCTTCGTGCCGGTGGTGCCGGAAAAGGAAGACGAGTTCGCTGTCAGCCAGGAAGAACGGGAAGACTACAAAAAGGCACTGACGGCCGGGGTCAACGTGATGACCGGTTTCGGCACGGTGTTCTTCGTACGGCCCAGGGAAACCCGGTTTGCCACGACGATCAATGAAACCGACAGCCGCTACGAACTGCGCAATGACGGCAACACCGTGGTGATTGTCGACGAGTTCAGAGACTGCTCGTTGAGCGACGAAACCGACTGCGGTGTGACCACCAAACACCATGTGCTGGCGGGCAAGACGTTCGCTTTCGACAAGGAGAAGGGCCGTGGGTACCGCTTCTTCCTGATCGAAGGCAGCGAGAAGAAGAACCTGACGGTCAGCAGCCGCTAGGTCTGCTTTTCATTGACGCAACGGGTAACCAACATGATCAAGCAATGCACCGTCGTCGCGCTGATAGCCGCGGCGGCTCTGGCCAGCGATGCGGCCTGGGCGGCTCGGGAAGCACACACGTTCGAAGTGACAGTGGAAGTGCCGAACCGATCGTTCTACATCATTCCCGCGGTGCCGGACTGGATTCACCGACCGCAGCGGCTCGACTGGAATCACTCGACCTCAAGCCTGAGCAGTGTGCGCAAGTACTTTGATGTGCGTCACGACACCAGTGCGATTGAAGCGCGGCTGGAGTCCGCGCCCTACCTTTCGAACGGTCGGCCGGCAGACGATATCAGTCTGCGCGTGACCTTTAACAAGGTGGAGCTGAGCGCCGAGATGGCGCCGCGCGAGGTGGTGTCGCAGGCCGAGGCCGCTGCGGGGACACGGGTGCTGCTGCAGATCGACCCGATCAGCCCGGAGGGCGGCTACCGCCCCGGGGATTACGCCGGCAACGTGCTGTTGCTGTTCAGTGCCCGAGCGCCCGGCGAGTGAGATGGCTCGCGCAATGCTGGTATCGAAGTATTTTCTGGAGACCACCCATGATTTTTTCTAGCGCCCCGGGCATCCGCCCATGGATCGGATTGCTGTTGACGTTGTTCAGCGCTGCGGCAGTGGCCGAAGTGCACAACATTGATGCCACCTTCGAGCCGGACTTTGCCAATCCGCAAAAAAATCAGTTCAAGAATCAGACCCCATCCCAGGGGTTCTGCCGTCAGGTACCGGCAACGTGCGAGTCTTTGGGGCTGTTCAGCCTGATCGCGCAAATTCCGTTCGCCGCCAATGCACCGATTCAGGCCAACCACGCCGATCCGCGCCAGGGTGGCATGGCCAAAGTGCCGTCCGACTGGAGGACTGTTTCGGTGACCAACGCTGCCGGTGATAGCCACGTTGTCGAGGTGAGAATCGCCGGTGTTGGTCACGAGGCGGGCTTCCCGTTGTCGGTCGTCGAGCTGACCGGAGGCGGCTGGTGGGATGACTTGTGGGAGGGCGGCGGCTGGGTCTACGCTCCGCCACCATGTCTGAGTGTCGGTACCCATACAGCGGGATATCATGGTTACAACAGCTTCTGGAGAGTTCCGGAAGGGGCGGGGGTCTGCGCCAAGAAAGCTCTGTTCGATATCCCGCTTGGCATGAGCTATCAATATTTCGTCTTTGCCTACGAACTGCGCACGCCGGATCCGCTGAAAATGGATGCTGGCGACTACACCGGTGCCATTACCTACACCGTCGGTCCGAACATGGATTTCGACATGGGCGATGTGATGATCCCGAACGACTCGATTCTGACCCTCAATTTCAATTTGAGGGTTACGCACACCATGAAGGTCGATATTCCTCCCGGCGGCAACCGCGTGGCGCTGCAACCGGTGGGCGGTTGGCAGTCGTGGCTGAACGAGGGCCGCAAGCCGACCCGGCTGATGCGTGACCAGACGTTCAATATCTCGGCCTCGAGCCGCTTCAAGATGAACATCGAGTGCCAGTACGTCTTCGGCAACGACTGCTTGATACGGGATTCGGGCACCGGCCATGTGGTACCACTGGAAGTCAGCGTCAGCCTGCCCAACGGGCTGACCGATGGCGCCGGACAAGCGGTCAATCGCCGGCGATTGCTGATCGATGGCACGGGCACCGAGTTGTTTCAGCCGAGCTTTTATCTGGACCGCAAGGTGGGCACGCTGCATTTCGAAGTGGCCCGCGATGCGGTGGAAAGAATGATCAGGGAAGGGGAAGCGCGCACCTATTCGGGCAATGTCACGGTGATCTGGGATTCAGAGGTAGGTTAAGCGCGATTCCGGTCAAGCAGCCCATGTGAGTCTGGCTGCGTTCAGACGCTCGATCGGGCCCCAGCGTCTTGCGCGGCTGCACGGGGCCAGCCTGGCAGGACTCCTCGCGGTCTTTGCGACAGAAGCAAGAGCAGTAATGCGCTGTCATCCGGACAGGATTGCCAACTGCGCCGGCCCGGTGGTAACCACGGGTGGATTTTCCGCCGGACGACATTGCGAGTCACTGCCCGGTTGCAGATACGGCGTGAGAATCGGCGCCATGCCTTTGAGCACTTGCGTGGGCAGGGCCGAGGTGAACTTGAAGTTCTCCGCCGAGCGCCCCGGGACGAACGCGGTAAGCGTGCCGAAATGGTGATCGCCGATGTAGAACACGAAGGTCGCCGTGCGGTTGATCGACTTCGAACTGATGATCCGCCCGCTGGAGCCGATCGCCGCAATGCGGTTGTCGCCGGTGCCGGTCTTGCCACCCATGGCCAGCGGCGTGCCGTCGGGCAGTTTGAAACTGCCCGACAACCGTTTGGCGGTACCGGCATCGACCACTTGCGACAACGCCTCGCGCATGGCCCGGGCCACTTCCACCGGCATCACGCGTTTACCCACGTGCGGGTCGTTGACCAGTCTGGTTTCGTACGGCGTATCGGCGGCGAAATGCAGGCTGTCGATGCGCAGCGTCGGCATGCGTACGCCGTCATTGAGAATGGTGCCGATCAGCTCGGCGAGCGCGGCGGGACGGTCGCCGGAACTGCCGATGGCGGTGGCCAGTGACGGCACCAGGTGATCGAACGGGTAGCCGACTTTTTGCCAGCGCTGATGAATGTCGAGGAACGCTTCGATCTCGAGCATGGTGCGAATGCGGCTGTCGCGCGCGCCTTTGTGCCGGCTCTTGAACAGCCAGCTGTAGACTTCCTGGCGCTCGAAATGGCTGGCCTTGACGATCTCGCTGAAGGTAGCTTCCGGGTGATGCAGCAGATAACCCATCATCCACAGATCCAGCGGATGCACCTTGGCGATGAAGCCCTGATCAGGCAAATCGTAACTGCCGGGCCCATAGGCATCGTAGAGGCGGATCAGGCGGTCATCGGTGAGTTTCTCCTTGAGTTTGGCGCCTTTGAGGTGGGCGCGAACAAAGCTGTTGAAGTCTTCCTGGCTGGCATCCGGCAACAGATAACGGTGCACCGCCGCCATGCGAATCGGCGTCGGGCGGATGCTGTCGAGGAAGGTTTCCAGGCGCGCCTGGGTGTCCTTGTTCTTGTACTTCTTCCAGAACTTGAGCAGGAACGAGGTGCCTTCGCGGTCGGCGAAACTGGCCAGGTATTCCTGGCGGCGGGGGTCGCGGTCATCCTTGAGCAATTCGCCATTGGGGCCTGAGTAGGTGGTGTAACGGACGATGTCGCGCATCAGCCGAATGAACGGCAGGTTGATCGACTCGCGCAGTGAATCGCGCAGAGTCGGCAGGCGACCGTTGTCCTCTTTGCGGAAGTTGTTGAATCTGTGCAGGCCGCCGCCAGTGAAAAACGCTTCGCCGGGGCTGGCCGAATATTTGCGATCCAGCGCGGCGCCGAGCAGCTTCGACAGATCGTGATCCTTGTTCTGGATCAGGTAGTCGATGACCCAGCGGCTGAGGCGGTCCTGATCCGGCACTTCGACTTTCTTCAGTTCTGGCCCGCCCATCGCGCCGTATTTTTCGTGCAGCTCGGCGACGATTTGCAGGTACGTGGTCAGCACACGCATTTTCGCCGTGGAGCCGAGTTCGAGCTTGCTGCCTTCGTTGATGTCGAACGGCTGATCGGTGCTGTCGGTCTGCACGCGTACGCGCGAGCCGTCCGGGGTCAGTTCGAACAGGGTGAAGCTGTAGCGCACTTGCGTGGTGCTGGTCGGCGTCAGCAGGCGTTCACCGAGCAGGCCGATCTCTGCTGCGTAGGCCGGATCGGCGAGTTTTTTCAGATAAGCCGTGGCCTGGGTTTGCAGATCGCCCTGCAGGGTGCTGGTGGCTGACAGGTCGAGACGATCGAGGTCGTAAAGCGGCCGGTTGAGCATGCTCGCCAGGCGGCTGCGGGCAACACTGATGCCCTTGTTGGTTTCAATCGGCTGCATCGTTGGCTGGGTCTGCCAGTCACGGTAGGACACGGTGCTTGCCAGCGCGGCGTCGGCCAGAGCGCTGTCGATCACACCGTTCTGCTTGAGCAGGCGCAGGTGGCTGTCGGTGAGGCTGGCCAATTCCTCGCGGCCCTTGGTCAGGTAATGCGAAGGACGGCGCTGGGCGATCATCAGCGAAAGCATTTCACGCAAGGCCAGGCCTTTGGCGGCCATGGTCTGCGGATCGGTCTTCGGGCTGTTCAGTTGCTCGTTGGCCTTGTTGAAATCACTGCCGTACCAGACTCGCAAACCTTCGGCCATGCCGTGCACTTCACCGTGGCCAGGTACCGCCGAGAGCGGCACGCTGTTGAGATAGTCACGCACGATGTTCTGCCGCGAACCTAGAGTCTCTGGGCCATCCTGGTAGGCGCGCACGCTGGCGGAAATCATCTGGCGGATCTTCTCCGCGCCGGACACGGTCAGGCCATCGGGCGAGTGGCGATACTTTTCCAGTTGCGTTGCCAGGGTACTGCCGCCGGCCGATTGCCCGGGCAGGCGCAGCAGTTTCGCCACTTGCGACCACGCGGCCATGCCGAAGCGCGGCCAGTCCACGGCCGGGTTGGCCAGCGGTTGTTTCGGATCGAGGAGAAAGCGGTTTTCGATGAACAGCAGGCTGCTGACCACCACCGGCGGAATCGCCGCGAAGTCGGCATACAGTTGCTGCGGATAGTTGTATCGATACAGCGGCGCGCCTCGGCAATCGGTGATCGACAGCCCGGCCTGAATTTTTTCCGAATACGGCACGAACAGGCCTTTGTCGGTGTAACCGAGCAGGGCGGGGGAGAAGCGCGTTTGCTCGGTGATCACGTAATTGCGCTTGAGCAGGCGTGGCAGGAATTCGTCCAGGGAGCTGTAACCCAGGCGCAGATCGAATGGGCCGTTGCCCGGATAACGAATCGCTTCGCTGGGGCCGGGTTCAAGTTTGTAGGTCAGCGAGGCGGCGTACTGGCTCAGCTCCCGCGCCTGAAAGCGCGAGGTGCGCATTTCCTTGGACGCAGCGAGTCCCACCACCACCGCAATGATCAAAAACAGCAACCAGAAAGCCTTCCACCCGTGCCGGTTGCGACGGGGTTTTTCAGGGACAGGCGCTTCATTCACACTTTCAGTCTGAACCACGGTTTTACTCGAATCGGTTTGCCACAAAGCGCCCATAGTCGACTGATCCATTCACGCAGATTGATCGGACTTGTCTGAAGCTTAGACGGTGGTTGAAGCCGGTGAAAAAAATGTGAAGAGCGGAGCCGGCGCTTTGTCTGAATAAAACTGGAACAAACACTGTGGCGAGGGGATTCATCCCCGCTGGGCCGCGAAGCGGCACCAAAACCTGCCACCACGGTTTCTACAGGCACACCGCGTGTAAGAAAGTTGCGCCTGCTGCGCAGCCGAGCGGGGACTCCCTGTGGCGAGGGGATTCATCCCCGCTGGGCTGCAAAGCAGCCCCAAAACCTGCCAACACGGTTTCTACAGGCACACCGCGTGTGAGCAAATGGCGACTGCTGCGCAGCCGAGCGGGGATAAATCCCCTCACCACAAAGATACTGTTCACATCCCGGGATGTTGTCTGTGTTGAGGAAAGGATTCCTGTGGCTAGCAGATTTATCAGTCTTGCAGGGATTCCCTGTGGCGAGGGGATTCATCCCCGCTGGGCTGCAAAGCAGCCCCAAAACCTGCCACCACAGTTTCTACAGGCCCACCGCATGTGAGGAAATTGCGCCTGCTTCGCAGCCGAGCGGGGATTCCCTGTGGCGAGGGGATTCATCCCCGCTGGGCTGCAAAGCAGCCCCAAAACCTG
>NZ_RCNX01000048.1:119399-303177 GCF_004307595.1 Pseudomonas sp. Sample_23 | reverse complement strand
AACCTGCCAACACGGTTTCTACAGGCACACCGCATGTGAGGAAGTTGCGCCTGCTTCGCAGCCGAGCGGGGATAAATCCCCTCGCCACAAAGAGGCTGTTCACATCCCGGGAGTTTGTCTGTGTGAGGAAGAAATCCACCTATTCCATAGAACTATTGCGCTCAGAGCCACCAGGCATCCCAAAGCGGGTAATCACCGAGGTTATCGACCAGCCCGGCTCGCAAGGGATTATTGATGATATAGCGGGCGATGGGCTCCAGGTCCTCGCCGTCACGGATCGTACGGTCGTGGTAGCCGGTTTGCCACAGCGGTCCGTGACGTCCGGTTTTTCTGTTAACCGCATGCGTACAGCGAGCCTTTACACCGCCAATGACTTCGCCAAGGGAGCCGCGTTGCAATTGCATCAGCCAATGAAAGTGGTCAGGCATGACAACCCAGGCGATGGACTGCGCGACTCCTTGCTGATGAGCCCGGCGCAGTTCGGCAACCAGTAATCGGCCGGTCTGCCAATCTGCAAATACGGGCTGGCGTTCGTGGGTGACCGAGGTGATGAAATAGGCACGACCGTTTTCCGAGAAACGACCTTGGCGCAGACGGTGGGAGTTGGGACGGACTGGCATGTGAGCTTCCTTGCATGTGCTCCTGGCTTTTTCAAAGGTTAGTGGTTGGCCGTCCCGGTCGGCGCTGTAACTGTTGAGCGAAATTTCTGAATCCGTCGGGCGATTTATCCGTGATCAAGCGAGGCGAGATATCACACAGTGGACCAAATGCCCTAGGGCTGAAACATGACGCTGCACCATCGCTGTGCAATACTTCGCGGCTTTTTCAGTGGCGACTTTTCCTACGTAATGCAGGTAATGCCTCTCCGCGGAACCCACTATTGCCGAGAGTTGTCGCTGAATGTTGTGACTTTTAGAGTGAAAAATCCTGCCCTGAGCTTTTTATACTGCACGCCCCGCTGATCTTTCAGGCCCGCCCTGCAAGACGCGTCTGCCCACGAAGCCGACGCGGTTTCCTGCCCAGCCAAGGCCTATCGGCCGACGCTTCGAAACCCGGTGGTCCTATCCAATAACAAGACGAGGTTGTACCCCTATGCCAGTTGGCAATCCTCTGCCGCACGGCGACACCGCTTCGGGCGGTCCGCTCAAACGTGAACTCGGCGAACGGCATATCCGCCTGATGGCACTCGGTGCCTGTATCGGCGTCGGTCTGTTTCTCGGTTCGGCCAAAGCCATCCAGATGGCCGGCCCGGCGATCATGCTTTCCTACATCCTTGGTGGTCTGGCGATCCTGGTGATCATGCGCGCACTCGGCGAAATGGCCGTGCATAACCCGGTGGCCGGTTCGTTCAGCCGCTACGCGCAGGACTATCTCGGTCCGCTGGCAGGCTTTCTCACCGGTTGGAATTACTGGTTTCTGTGGCTGGTGACCTGCGTCGCAGAAATCACTGCGGTGGCGGTGTACATGGGTATCTGGTTCCCGGATGTGCCGCGCTGGATCTGGGCCCTGGCGGCGTTGATCAGCATGGGCTCGATCAACCTGATCGCGGTGAAAGCCTTCGGCGAATTCGAATTCTGGTTCGCCCTGATCAAGATTGTCACCATCATTGCCATGGTCATCGGCGGCGTCGGCATCATCGCCTTCGGTTTCGGCAATGACGGCGTGGCGCTGGGCATTTCCAACCTGTGGGCCCACGGCGGTTTCATGCCCAACGGCGTGACCGGTGTGCTGATGTCGCTGCAAATGGTCATGTTCGCCTACCTCGGTGTCGAGATGATCGGCCTGACCGCCGGTGAAGCGAAGAACCCACAGAAGACCATTCCTGACGCGATCGGCTCGGTGTTCTGGCGGATCCTGCTGTTCTACGTCGGCGCGCTGTTCGTAATCCTGTCGATCTACCCGTGGAATGAAATCGGTACCCAGGGCAGCCCGTTCGTGATGACCTTCGAGCGGCTGGGCATCAAGACCGCAGCCGGTATTATCAACTTCGTGGTGATTACTGCGGCGCTGTCGTCGTGCAACGGCGGCATCTTCAGCACCGGGCGCATGCTCTACAGCCTGGCGCAGAACGGCCAGGCCCCGGCCGGTTTCGCCAAGACCTCGAACAACGGCGTGCCACGCCGCGCGTTGTTGCTGTCGATTGCGGTGTTGCTGTTGGGTGTAGTGCTCAACTATCTGGTACCGGAAAAGGTCTTCGTCTGGGTCACCTCGATTGCCACCTTCGGTGCGATCTGGACCTGGGTGATGATCCTCCTCGCCCAGCTGAAATTCCGCAAAGGCCTGAGCGCCAGCGAACGTGCCGGCCTCAAGTACAAGATGTGGCTGTACCCGGTCAGTTCATATTTCGCCCTGGCGTTTCTGGTACTGGTGGTCGGCCTGATGGCGTACTTCCCGGATACCCGCGTGGCGCTGTATGTCGGGCCGGCGTTTCTGGTGTTGCTGACGGTGTTGTTTTACGTGTTCAAGTTGCAGCCGAACCAGGTTTCGCAAGACGCGGTGCGTTCGATTTCGTAAGTTCAAGCCGCTGAAAAAAACAAAGCCCCGGTCGCAAGATCGGGGCTTTTTTGGTTCACGCGAGCTGATCGCCAGTCTTAGGCCGCTACCACTTCCTGCGGCTCAAAACTGTCCGCCCGCGCCATCTGCCACATCCGCGAATAGAACTCGCCATTCACTTCGCCGGTAAGCAGTTCCCCCGGTTTCAGGAATACATGCAGCTGCGAGAACAACTTGATCTCGGTCGCCGACATGCGCCGCACCAGATGCTTGGCCGACAGTTGCGAAGGATGATCAAGCCCGGCTGCAGCGAGCATCTCCGCCAGCGCTTTGAGCGTGCTGCGATGGAAGTTGTAGACGCGCTGGGCCTTGTCCGGCACCACCAGAGCGCGTTGGCGCAGGGCGTCCTGAGTGGCGACGCCGGTCGGGCATTTGTTGGTGTGGCACGACTGTGACTGGATGCAGCCGATGGCGAACATGAAGCCGCGCGCCGAGTTGGCCCAGTCGGCGCCGATGGCCAGCACGCTGGCGATGTCGAAGGCGCTGACGATCTTGCCGCTGGCACCGAGTTTGATCTTGTCGCGCAGGTTCAAGCCGACCAGGGTGTTGTGCACGAACAGCAAGCCTTCGCGCATCGGCACGCCGATGTGGTCGGTGAACTCGACAGGCGCTGCGCCAGTGCCGCCTTCCTTGCCATCGACGACGATGAAGTCGGGAAGAATGCCGGTTTCCAGCATGGCCTTGGCAATGCCCATGAATTCCCACGGGTGGCCGAGGCAGAACTTGAAGCCCACCGGCTTGCCACCGGACAGTTCGCGCAGTTGCTGGATGAACTGCATCATCTCGATCGGCGTGGAAAACGCACTGTGGCGCGACGGCGAAACGCAGTCTTCGCCCATCAGGATGCCGCGGGTCTCTGCGATTTCTTTGGTGACCTTGTGCTTGGGCAGGATACCGCCGTGGCCGGGTTTGGCGCCCTGGCTCATCTTGATTTCGATCATGCGCACTTGCGGGTTCTGTGCCTGTACGGCGAAGCGTTCCGGGTCGAAACGGCCGTCGCTGGTGCGGCAGCCGAAGTAGCCGCTGCCCAGCTCCCAGGTCAGATCGCCGCCGTGTTCGCGGTGATACGGGCTGATGCTGCCTTCACCGGTGTCGTGGGCGAAATTGCCGAGTTTCGCGCCCTGGTTCAAGGCGCGGATGGCGTTGGCACTTAGCGAGCCGAAGCTCATCGCCGAGATATTGAAGATCGATGCTGAGTACGGCTGCGTGCATTGCGGCCCGCCGACAATGACGCGGAAACCGTTCGGGTCACTCAACGGCGCCGGGCGCATCGAGTGGCCGATGAATTCGAAGCCGGACTGGTAGACGTCGATCAGCGTGCCGAACGGTTTGTCGGCGGTTTCGTTTTTCGCTCGCGAGTACACCAGCGAACGCTGGGCGCGGGAGAAGGGCAGGGCGTCGCTGTCGGACTCGAGCAGGTACTGGCGAATCTCCGGGCGGATACCTTCGACCAGATAACGGATGTTGCCCAGAATCGGATAATTTCGGCGCACTGCATGGCGCGTCTGCAACAAGTCGAACACGCCGAGCAGGCTCAGCACCGCGGTGACGGCGCTGATTGGCCACAGCCAGTCATATTGGAGAAAGGGCAGGCTGGCGAGGGTGAAAATCACACAGACGGCAAAGAAGGCGTAGCGGCTCAGCAGCGACAGGCTCATACGGTTTCCTTGGTTCGGACTCAATTTTGTGCAACGGCACGCATTTCTGTGGGAGCGAGCAGGCTCGCTCCCACAAAAAGCTTTAGTCACATTGTTTCAGGCGTTCTGCGCCTGCAGAAAAATCGAAAACAGCTCGGACTGGGATTTGATCCCCAGCTTGCTGTACATGTGTTTCTTATGGACTTTCACGGTTTCCACGGAGATTTCCAGCTTGCGGGCGATTTCTTTGCTGGAACAACCGCTGAGCATCAAACGCCCTACGTCCAGTTCCCGCGCGGTCAATTGGGCGCCCTTGAGCTGTTGCACCGACGCTTCCAGTTGCACCCGCCAGTCTGCCTGCGCAGGTGCGGCGGCGAGGGCCACGGTTTCGTTGATCTCGTACGGCAGACGCTGGCGCAACAGACCCAGCACCCACGGTTGAATCAAAGACAGCAAAGCGATCTGTTCGCCAGTGAAACGTTTTTCACTGCCCAGCGACAGGCACAGCGTGCGCTCGCCTTCGAGCTGGCAATTGAACTGGATTTCGTCGGCCACCACATTCAGACGAAAGTATCGCTGGTAATACTCGGTCAGCTCGAAATGCTCCGGCGCGACTTCCGAAAGGCGATACAGGCCGGTGCGCGACTGCTCGCGGCAGGCGATGTAGAACGGATCGAGCAGATACAGCCCGCGCAGATAATCCTGGAACAGCGGGTCCGGGCTGCCATCTTCGCCGGGGCATTCGGCGAACACTTGCGGGTGCTGATCGGCGCTGAACAGCAGCACCACCCAGCTATCGAACGCTACGTACTGCTCGAGCAAACGCAGCAGTTGCGCCCAGAAATTCGGCTTGTCGAGCGCGTCGATCAGTTGCCCGACGGCGCGGTGCCAAGTGATGTCATTCAACGAAAGTGTCATCGATCTACCCCTATCGGGTTACCCCGGCCGCGTGATTCCCTGGCCGGTTGCTTGCTGCGCATACTGGCCCACAGACAGGCACCGGGCAATCTTTCCGGGCCGGGCCACATAACAAGGGATATCCATGAAAGTCGAACTCGCCCAACTGGCGGGCCGTGATCACGACACGGCTTACAACCTGCAACGCGCACTGGCGGCGATTGCTGCCTGCGCGGCCGACACGCAGATGATCGTGTTCCCGGAAACCCACCTGATGGGCTTCCCTAACGCCGAAACCGTGGCGCAGATCGCCGAACCGCTCGACGGCCCGACCGTCAGCGCCGTGCTCGCAGCAGCGCGTGAGCGTGACATCGCTGTGGTGATCGGCATGGCCGAGAACGACAACGGCCGCTTCTACAACACTACGCTGCTGATCACCCCCGAAGGCATCGCCCTGAAATACCGCAAGACCCACTTGTGGGCTTCGGATCGCGGCGTGTTCGAAGCCGGCGACCGTTACGCCACCTGCGTGTGGAACGGTGCGCGCGTGGGCCTGTTGATCTGCTACGACATCGAGTTCCCGGAAACCGCCCGCGCCCTGGCGCAACTGGGTGCGGAATTGCTCATCGTCACCAACGGCAACATGGACCCGTACGGCCCGACCCACCGCACCGCGATCATGGCCCGTGCCCAGGAAAACCAGGCGTTTGCGCTGATGGTCAATCGCGTTGATGCAGGGGATGACGGTCTGGTGTTTGCCGGCGGCAGCGCGCTGGTCGATCCGCTGGGGACGCTGCTGTTCGAGGCTGGGCGCGAAGAAGGGCGGTTCAGTGTCGAGCTGGATTTCACGCAACTGGAGATTGCGCGCAAGGATTATCGCTATCTGGATGATCAGCGTTTGAAGTTGCCGGGGGAGGTGGTGGAGCAGGCTTGCGGTGTTCGCGAGCTATTGATTCCACACCCATAACCGCTGCCCTCACCCTAGCCCTCTCCCGGAGGGAGAGGGGACTGACCGAGGTGTAGTTTCGAAATACATCGACCTGAGATACCGAGTCGAACTCAGATATTGAAGTCCACATAGATCGGCTCCCTTTCCCCCTCGCCCCCTTTGGGGGAGAGGGCTGGGGTGAGGGGGGGTAACGATCTTCAGTCGAACAAAAATAATCAGCCACACCCGAAATTTTCGCCGAACCCGGCTCTGCCATAAATCCAATAACATTCGGAGTAAGTCGCCCATGGCTCGTTTGCAACGCACCCTTTCGCTAGGGTCGGTGGTGCTGTTCGGCATCGCCTACATGACGCCGATCATTGTCCTCGGCACTTTCGGCATCCTCGCCCAGTCCACCGCCGGCATGGTGCCGGCCGCCTACCTGGCCGCGCTGGTGGCAATGTTCTTCACCGCCATGAGTTACGGACGCATGGCCGCCGCTTTCCCTGTTGCCGGCTCGGCTTACAGCTATGTGCGCAAGGCGATCAGCCCGAAACTCGGTTTCATTGCCGGCTGGGCGGTGTTGCTCGATTACCTGTTCCTGCCGATGGCGATCTGGCTGATCGGCGCCGCTTATCTGGCTTCGGCATTTCCGTCGATCCCGCAATGGATCTGGGTGCTGGCGTTCATCGGCATCACCAGTGCGATCAACATCGTCGGGCTGAAACTGGCTAACGGCATCAACGCCTTGCTGATGCTGGTGCAGTTCCTCGTATTGATTGCCTTCGTTGCGCTGTGCGTGCACTACATCGGCGGCGATGCGAGCACGCCGCTGTGGTCGATCAAACCGTTCTTCAACGGCGACATGCAGATGCCGCTGATCATGAGCGGCGCGGCGATTGCCTGCTATTCATTCCTTGGCTTCGACGCTGTGAGCACCCTGACCGAAGAGACCCGCGATCCACGCCGCACCATTCCCCGGGCGATCATGCTGATCACCCTGATTGGCGGCCTGATTTTCGTCGGCGTTTCGTACTTCGTGCAGATCGCTCATCCATCGTTCCAGTTCGACAGCGTCGACTCGGCAGCCTATGAAATTGCGCGCAACATCGGTGGCGACCTGTTCGTGTCGATCTTCCTGATCGGCCTGATCGTCGGCCAGTTCGCCTCGGGGCTGTCGGCCCAGGCCAGCGGTTCGCGACTGCTGTTCGCCATGGGCCGCGACGGCGTCTTGCCGAAGTCGTTTTTCGGCACCTTGCACGCGCGCTTCGGCACCCCGGTCAACAGCATTCTGTTGTGCGCGGCGGTGGCGTTGCTGGCGCTGAAACTCGACGTCACCACCTCGACCTCGTTCATCAACTTCGGCGCGTTCCTGGCGTTCAGCCTGGTCAACCTGTCGGTGATCTTCCATTACTGGATCGGCGGCGAGAAAAAAGGTCCGCGCGAGCTGCTGCTGTTTCTGCTCTGCCCGCTGATCGGTCTGGTGGCCGACCTGTGGCTGATGGTCAGCCTTGATCATCTGGCGGTGTGGCTGGGGCTGAGCTGGCTGGCGATTGGTGTGGTGTATCTCGCCGTGCTGACGGGTGGTTTCCGCCGTCAGCCGCCGGAACTGGATTTTCAGGAAGCGACCTGAGCTTCGTGGCTTGGCTTCCCTCTGACGGGCATGGGATCCTTGGCGCTTTTGCGCCAAGGGATTCCTTTATGTCGACCATTCATATCGCCGCTGCGCTGCTGCTCAACCCGCAAGGCCAGACTCTGCTGGTGCGCAAGCGCGGCACCACGGCGTTCATGCAACCGGGTGGCAAGATCGAAGCCCACGAGTTGCCAGTGCACGCATTGGCCCGTGAGCTGGAAGAAGAACTCGGGCTGCAGATCGACCCGGCGCAGGCGATTTTCCTCAACAGTTTTTCCGCCCCCGCCGCCAACGAGCCGGGCTTTATTGTCCATGCGGAAATATTTCAACTGACCATCGACACTGATGTCTGCCCGGCGGCGGAGATCGAGGAAGTCATCTGGGTCGATCCGGCCACTGATCCGGCGCTCGAGCTGGCGCCATTGACACGCGAGCACATCCTGCCGTTTTATCGCCGTTCACTGACGGCACTCGCCTGATCATTCCCGCAAAGGACTTTGCCATGATCCCGTTGCAAGACCTGCTGATCTTCGCCGCCGCCGCATTGCTGATGGTGCTGACGCCGGGGCCGAACATGATCTATCTGATCTCGCGGTCGATCTGTCAGGGGCGCCGCGCCGGAGTGACTTCGTTGCTTGGCGTGGTTGGCGGGTTCTTCGTGCATATGTTCGCCGCGGCGGCGGGTTTGACGGCGGTGTTTCTGGCCGTGCCGATGGCTTATGAAGTGTTGAAATGGGCCGGCGCGCTGTACCTGCTGTGGCTGGCCTGGCAAGCGCTGAAACCCGGCGCACGTTCGCCGTTCGAAGCGCAGCAATTGCCACCGGACTCGTCGCGCAAGCTGATCACCATGGGCTTTCTCACCAGTGCGCTGAACCCGAAAATCGCCGTGTTCTATCTGTCGGTGTTTCCGCAGTTCATCAGCCCTGAGCACGGCTCGGTGTTCGCCCAAAGCATCGTCCTCGGGCTCACGCAGATCAGCGTCAGCTTCAGCGTCAATCTGTTGATCGCGCTGTTCGCCGCAGGCATCGCCTCGTGGTTCGTGCGCAATCCGACGTGGTTGGCGATGCAGCGTTATTTCATGGGCCTGGTGCTCGGCGGCCTCGCCGTAAAACTGATGCTCGAACAACGCCGGGCCGCCTGACATGTGGATCGAGCGGCTGGACGCCAGCCATGCCCTGGCTTACCGCGAACTGATGCTTGAAGCCTATGACCGGCATCCGCAGGCGTTCACTTCCAGCGTGCGCGAACGCGCAGTGATGCCGTTGAGTTGGTGGGAAGGGCGCCTGACCAGCAAGCTCGATGTGGTGCTGGGGGCATTCGATGCCGGGACGTTGGCCGGGATTGTCGGCCTGGCGTTCGAACCGCGCGAAAAGGCGCGCCACAAGGCCACGCTGTTCGGCATGTATGTTTCGGCAGATTTTCGTCGCCGGGGTCTGGGCTTTGATCTGGTGCAGGCGGCATTGGACGAAGCGCAAAAGCACCCGGCGCTGAAACTGCTGCAGCTCACCGTCACCGCCGGCAATGACGCGGCTTTTCAGTTGTACCAGCGTTGCGGCTTCATTCAGTACGGCCTCGAACCGCTCGCCGTGCGAGTGGGCGAAGACTACTTCGACAAGATCCACATGTGGCGCGAACTCTGACCCAGCGATAATTTCCGCCTACTGATCGTTCCCACGCTCTGCGTGGGAATGCAGCCCGGGACGCTCTGCGTCCCATCCAAAGCCGAACGCAGAGCGTCCGTTGAGGCATTCCCACGCAGAGCGTGGGAACGATCATCTCCTGCACAGCAGATCAGCGTACGGCGCTGACCCCATCGAGGGTCGAAAACGAGGTGTCCTTGGCGGTCAGCAGGAAATCGCGCATGTACGGCGCGTCGAGCATGTCGGTGCGAATCGCCGCGTACAGTGTCGCAAACAAGCCCTTTTCACCCAAGCGCTTGCCCTTCACATAACCGCGCGAGCTGTATTCATGCAGCGCCCAGTGCGGCATGCCGCAGACGCCACGGCCGCTGGCGACCAGTTGCATCATCATCACCGTCAGCTCGGAAGTGCGCACCTGCGCCGGTTCGATGTCGGCCGGTTCGAGGAAGCGGGTGAAGATATCCAGGCGATCGCGTTCCACCGGGTAGGTGATCAGCGTTTCCGTCAACAAGTCTTCAGGAACGATGTACGGCTTGCTCGCCAGCGCATGCTGGTTGGCCACCGCGAGCATGGCTTCGTAGGTGAACAGCGGCACGTAAGTGATGCCGGCAATCTCCAGCGGATCGGAGGTCACCACCAGATCCAGATCGCCCCGGGCCAGTGCTGGCAGCGGGGCGAAAGCAAAACCCGAAGCCAAGTCCAGCTCGACTTCCGGCCAGGCATCGCGGAACTGGTCGATGGTCGGCATCAGCCACTGGAAGCAGCTGTGGCATTCGATAGCCATGTGCAGACGCCCGGCGGTGCCACCGGCCAGCCGACCGATGTCCCGTTCCGCGGCGCGCAACAGCGGCAGGGTGGCGTCGGCCAGTTGCAGCAGGCGCAAACCGGCGCTGGTGAAGCGCACCGGTTTGGTCTTGCGCACGAACAACTGCATGCCCATGCGCTCTTCCAGCTCTTTGAATTGGTGCGACAGTGCTGACTGTGTCAGATGCAAACGGTCGGCGGCATCGACCAGGCTGTCGGCCTCGCGCAGGGCATGCAGGGTTTTCAGATGTCGGATTTCAAGCACCGGCGGGCTCCATGAAGAAAACTTGTGACGAATGCGTGGAAGGTGAGTTTGTCTCATGAAGCACGCTTTGTCGATCTGCCGGCCAGGATCCGGCGATGCAATCGACAGCCGACCGCTCGGCACTCTTCATCAAACTGTCATGCAACTGTGGCAGCGCGCTTGTACGAACTTCATCAGACTCGCGCTCTACTGGGGTGCTGCGTTTTGGTGTTTTTCATGTTCAAGAGATTGTTTTCAGTCGCGGCCGCGTTGGCCGCGCTTTTGTTCGGGGCCGGCTCGTTTGCAGCCGGGCGCTGTGATGTCAACGTGCCGACCGAGCACGCCGAGCTGGCGCAGGTCAGTCTTGCCTATCAAAGTATCGGTCGTGCATCGGACCCGGCGCTGTTGCTGGTCATGGGCCTGGGTGGGCAGTTGATTCACTGGCCGGATGAAGTGGTTGTCGCTTTGTGCCAGCAGGGTTTCCGGGTGATCCGCTATGACAACCGCGACGTCGGATTGTCGACCTGGCGGCAGGCACCGATCGAGGCCAATCTGACTTTCGAAGTGCTGCGCTACAAACTTGGTTTGCCGGTCTCGGCCCCCTACAGCCTGACTGACATGGCCGACGATGCGCTGGGCTTGATGACGGCGCTGAAGGTTGAGCAATTCCACGTGCTCGGCGCGAGCATGGGCGGAATGATCGCCCAGCACATGGCGGCGATGGCGCCGCAGCGGGTGGAAAGCCTGACGTTGATCATGACCACTTCCGGCGCTGAAGGCCTGCCGGCACCGAGTGCGGCGCTGGTGCAGTTGCTCTCGCGGCGGGGCGCGCCGAACCGCGAAGTGGCGCTGGAGCAACAGGCCGATCTGCTCGCGGCACTCGGTAGCCCGGCGGTGACGGATGATCGTCAGGCCTTGCTGCAACAGGCGGCGGCGTCCTACGACCGTGCATTCAACCCCGAAGGCGTCAAACGGCAGATCATGGCGATCCTTGCCGAACCGAGCCGGGTGGCATTGCTCAATCAGCTGCGCGTGCCGACCCTGGTGGTGCACGGCACGGCAGATCCGCTGCTGCCGGTGATGCACGGCGTGCATCTGGCGGCGCACATTCAGGGCAGTCAGTTGAAACTGATTCCGGGACTGGCGCATCGCTTTCAGGAGGCGTTCAAGGAGCCGTTGCTGGCGGCGGTGCTGCCGTATCTGCAGGCGCATCGCGAGGATACTTCGCATTGGGCGCAGGTCGATCCGGCGGCGCCGAACAATCTGCTGTAACAGTGCCAGCGTCCTGTCGCCAAAAAAATATCAATGTGCCACTATTGTTTGCCGCGTTGTTGCCGATAAGGCGCAGGAACGTTTTCAGACATAGGGACTTGATCCATGATTTTTCGCGCTACACGTCAATGGGCCGCGCTGGCTCTGCTCGCCGTACTGACTCTAACCGGCTGCGCTCATGTGCAACCGCCCGTGGCCCTGGACAAACAGTTCTGGGACGCCAAAGAGCCGACCATCGGTGTGGCCATTACCGTCGTACCGTCGCCAGTGCTGGCGCTGACCGGCAATCAGGGCATCCTTGATTACGCCATCAATGCCGGCGTCAACAGCAAGCTCAGCGCCAATGTCGAGACCTGGCAGGTGCGCGATCTGGAAACCCTGCCCGACGCCATCGTCGCCAAGCTGCAAGCCAAGGGCTACAAGGCCAAGCGCATTGATGAAAAGGTCGATCTGAAGACCTTCAAGGAAGTCGATTTCCGCGAGGGCTACATGACCAAGGACCTGTCGCCGATGAAAGCTGCCCACGGCATCGACCGTCTGTTGCTGGTGTCGATCTATGCCACCGGTGCCACCCGCAGTTACTACAGCATTGTGCCCACCAGCGTGCCGATGGCCCAGGTCGGCGGCCAGGGCATGGTGATCGATCTGTCGGATAACAAACTCCTGTGGTACCAGCCATTCGCCGCTGTGCAAGCCGCGCAAGGCGAGTGGGACGAGCCGTCCTACACCAACCTGTCCAACGCGTTCTATCAGGCGATGGATAACAGCCGTCAGCAAATGATCGCCCCGTTCGCGCAATGAAACGTCTGGCGCTGACCCTCGCGGCGATCTCGCTGCTGGTGTTGCCTGGCTGTGCGCAGAAACCGGCACCCGAGGCCGGTTTCAAGGATCAGGCCGCCATGAGCTATGTGCAGGCACACGGGCTGAAGGTCGACGTGCAACTGCCGGCGGAATTCGTCGGCGCCAGCACGGTGATCGACAGCAAGGCGGCAGTGAACGCGGCCAATTCCAGCTACACACTGGTGTCGAGCTCCGGCGCTGGCGCCGGGTTGGCGGGGATTCTGGTGGCCAGCCTGATCAACACGCAAATGGGTTCCGGTACGTTACAGCGCGATGCCGAAAAAGCCGCGCTGAACGAATCGCGGCCGCTGGCCGACCTGCTTGCTGGCGTGCCGTTGCAGGAGCGCTTGCAACAGCGTTTTCAGGCGGCGTCGCAGGTGTCCGGATTCAAGCAGGGGGCAGGTGCGGTGACGGCACGCTTGCTGATCGAACCGAAGCTGATGCTGACGCCCGATCGCGGCAGTTTCGTGCTGGTCAATCAGGTGCAATTGCAGGATATCGCCGGCTCGCCGCTGTACCGCATGCGCATCGAAGTGGCCAGTCAGCCGATTCGTCGTTGCGGCAAGCAATGCATTGATGATGGCGCCCTTGACCTGGCCAAGGTCACCGCCGTGCTGGATGAATGCATTGATGAATCCATGCGCGTGTTGAGCGCCGACCTGATGCAACCGACGCCACCGCCCGCCGCGCAGGAAACCCTGCGTTACGTGCTCGACGGCCAGCGCGTGGTCGAGCGCGGTTATCAACTGGCGCAGAGCGGCAACTACTGGCGCTACCGCAATCTCTACGGTGCGGTGAAGTCAGTGCCGGTGCCGTTCGAGGATGCCTTGTCGTCCGCGCAACTGGCCCGAGTCTACGGTCGCTAGAGGCAGATGCGCGTGGGTTCAGGCATGCAGCCTGACCCACACGCTCACCAGCACCGTCGCCGCTATCAACCAGGCTACCGCCGCCACCGCCAGTGACGCTTCCAGGCGCATGCGGTCGACCATCACATACAACGTCGCCAGATACACGAAGTAGGGAATGATCGACCACATCCCAAACACGATCGTGGTCTTCAGGTCGTCGACCGAACGCCCCTTGCCAACGATGTAGTGCGCAATCAGGGCAAAGGTCGGGAACAGCGGCACCAGGCCGGCGATGTAATAGTTTCTGGTCTTGGACAGTGCCGCGAGGATCAGCACCACTGCCGCGCCGATAGCGGCTTTGAGAATCAGATCCATCAGTGGCTCAGCCCGTACTTTTTGACTTTGTCGAACAGCGTGGTCTTGGCCATGCCCAGTTCCTGGCTGGCCTGGGTCAGGTTGCCGCCGCTGCGTTGCAAGGCGTCGACCAGCAGATTGCGCTCGAAGGCTTCCACCGCTTCGGCAAACGCCAGACCCTGGCCGGCGCTGGCCCCGGATTTCTTGAAAGCCGGCAGGCCGAGGGCGAAGCGTTCGGCGACGTTGCGCAGTTCGCGCACGTTGCCCGGCCAGTCGTGGCTCATCAGGTTCGACAGGGTCTGGTTGTCCAGCTCCGGCAGCGCGCGATCGAAGCGCAGCGCCGATTGCTGAGTGAAGTGTTCGAACAGTTGCAGGATGTCTTCGCGGCGTTCGCGCAGCGGTGGCAATTCCAGGGTCACGACGTTGAGGCGGTAGTACAAGTCGCTGCGAAACTCACCGGCCTTGCTCGACTCATCAAGGTCGGATTTGGTCGCCGCAATCACCCGGCAATCCACTGCCACGCTCTGGTTCGAGCCGAGCCGTTCGAGGGTGCGTTCCTGCAATACGCGCAGCAACTTGATCTGCAACGGCAGCGGCATGCTTTCCACTTCGTCGAGAAACAGCGTGCCGCCGTCGGCGTGCTCGATCTTGCCGATGCGGCGTTTGCCGGCGCCGGTGAAGGCGTTGGCTTCGTGGCCGAAGATCTCGCTTTCGAAAAGGTTTTCCGGCAGGCCGCCGCAGTTCAGCGCGACGAACTGTTTGCTGTGGCGCCGACTGAAATCGTGCAGGCAACGGGCGACCAGTTCCTTGCCGGTGCCGGTCTCGCCTTCGATCAAGACGTTGGCCGAAGTGTCGGCGACGTTGGCAATCAGTTCGCGCAGATTCTGCATCGCTGGTGAACGGCCGATGATCCGCCCTTCAAGGGAGTCGCGTTCAGCCAGTTGTCGACGCAACGAGGAAACCTCGCGGGCGAGGCTGCGTTGCTCCAGCGCCCGCCGCGCGACGTCTACCAGACGCTCCGGCGAAAACGGTTTTTCCATGAAATCGTAGGCGCCTTTCTGCATCGCGCCGACGGCCATGGAAATGTCGCCGTGGCCGGTGATCAGCACCACCGGCAGGCTGCGGTCACGTTGCTTGAGACGGGTGAGCAATTCCAGGCCATCGATGCCCGGCAGGCGGATGTCGCTGATGACGATGCCGGCAAAGTTGTCGCCGACCTGCGCCAGCGCCTCTTCGGCACTGCCGACGCCGATGCACGGAATGTCTTCGAGGGTCAGCGCCTGTTGGCAGCCGAGCAGCACATGGGGGTCGTCTTCGACAATCAGCACACTGAGTTCAGGGTTCATATTGGCTCGGCAGAAAGAGGGCTTACCAACGGTAAACTGAGGACGAAAGTGGTGCCACCGCCGGCCGGGTGTTCGACACCCAGGTGCCCGCCGGTAGCGGCGGCGAGGCTGGCGGACAGGGTCAGGCCCAAGCCCAGGCCTTGCTCGCCGGGTTTGGTGGTGAAGAACGGTTCGAACAGATGCTTGCGCGCTTCGGCGTCGATGCCGTGGCCGTTGTCGCGCACCCGCAAGCGATACTTGCCGTTGAATTCTTCACCTTCCAGCCACAGCTGCGGCTGCGGTTGCGCGTGCATGGCGTCGAGGGCGTTGCCGATCAGGTTGACGAGGATCTGTTCGAGGCGGGTCTGATCGATCAGCAGCTGCACATCGGCAAACTGCCGGTGAATCTGCAGCGCGGTGTTTTCCACGCGCGCGCCGAGCACTTGCAACGCGGCGTCGACGGCTTTGCCGAGACTGGCCTGACCCTTGTTGTCGCCGCGCCGGGCAAACGAACGCAGGCTGGCGGTGATCCGGCCCATGCGGTCGATCAGGTCGTTGATGGTCTTGAGGTTGGTGCTGGCGACGTCGAGCTGGCCGCGCTCGAGAAAGCGCACGGTGTTGCCCGACAGCGTGCGCATCGCCGCCAGCGGCTGGTTCAGTTCATGGGCAATGCTGGTCGACATCTGGCCGATGGCCGCAAGTTTGCCGGCCTGCACCAGTTCATCCTGGGCGCGGCGCAACGTCTCTTCGGCCTGGCGGCGCTCGCGGATCTGACTCTTCAGGCGTTCGTTGCTGGCGCGCAGATCGGCGGTGCGTTCGGTAATCCGACGTTCGAGTTGGCTGTTGGCTTCCTGCAACGCTTCGCGGGCGGCGAGGCGGGTGGCGAGGACTTTGCGTCGCTCGTTCCAGGCAATCAGCAGGAAGGCGAACAGGGCGAACGCCACCGCCACCAGAATGCCTTGGTTGATCGCTTCGCGGCGCAGGTCCTGCAACGGTGTCAGCAGAGTGAAATTCCACGGCGTGTCGCTCAGCAGTCGGGTTTGCGCCAGATAACTGATGTCGTCTTCGTCGGGCTGCAATTCGCTGTTGGCCGGGAAGGTCAGTTTCTCCACGCCCTCGGCCAGTGTCTCGCGGGCCAGCGGTTGCAGTTCGTTGAGTGGAAACCAGTAGTACTGCAGGCTGCGAGCGAGTTTTTCCTTGACCTCATCGCTGAGCGGGATCACCGATTTCAGCCGCCTGGCGGGATCGCTGGAGAGAATGATGATGCCATTCTCATCGCTGACGAACGCTTCCAGACGCGCCCGTTGCCAGCGCTCTTCCATGGCTTCCAGACGCACCTTGACCACTGCGACACCGATGATCTTGCCGTGCTCTTCGAGGCCGTGGGCGAGGTAGTAACCGGGTTCACCATTGGTGCTGCCGATGCCATAGAAGCGCCCGGGCTGGCCGCGCACGGCGTCTTTGAAATAGGCGCGGAAGGACAAGTCTTCACCCAGATAACTGTCGACATCGCGCCAGTTGCTGGTGGCCATGACCCGGCCGGTGGTGTCCATGACGTAGATGGCCCGGCTGCGGCTGCGGCGGTTCAGGCCTTCGAGGTAGTCGTTGACCGTCTGCCGGTGCTCCGGGGTCGGGTCGGCCAGCAACTGCGGCACACTGGTTTCGAGTTCCAGCAGACTGGGCAGGTAGGTGTATTTGCTGATCTCGCTTTCGACCGCCCGGGCGTGCAGTTCCAGCTGACGCTGACCGTTTTCGCCGAGGCTGCGGATGCCGAAGTGTTCACTGGTCCAGAAGCCGATGAAACCCAGGCCGACCATCAGGGCGATGATCAGCGGCGGCAGGAACAGATGACGGATCAGACGGGGCTTCACGGCAAGTGATGGCTCTGCAGCGCGATAAAGAGTGGGGTCGCATTTCATCACAGATGCCTTGGGTCAACCACAACACTTGTTTGTGCCTGTGGCGAGGGGATTTATCCCCGTTGGGCCGCGAAGCGGCCCCAAAACCATCACTGCGGTTTAACTGAAAGACCGCATGCAGAGGTTTTACGACTGCTGCGCAGCCGGACGGGGATAAATCCCCTCGCCACAGGGGATCTCATTGTCAGGCTGCCCGCACCCCACAGACAGGGTGCGGGTGTGTTGCTTTTAGTGCTGCAGGATTTTCTCAAGGAAGTGCTGCGCGCGTTCGGAGCGGGCGCTGATGTCGCCGAAGAATTCCTCTTTCGGGCAGTCTTCGATGATCTTGCCCTGGTCCATGAAGATCACCCGGTCGGCCACTTTACGGGCGAAGCCCATTTCGTGGGTCACGCACATCATGGTCATGCCTTCGTGAGCCAGTTGCACCATGACGTCGAGCACTTCGTTGACCATTTCCGGGTCGAGCGCCGAGGTCGGTTCGTCGAACAGCATGACGATCGGGTCCATCGCCAGCGCACGGGCAATCGCCACACGCTGTTGCTGACCACCGGACAGTTGCCCCGGATGCTTGTGGGCGTGCGCCGACAAACCTACGCGCTCGAGCAGTTGCAGACCTTTTTTGGTCGCCTCTTCCTTGCTGCGACCGAGCACCTTGATCTGCGCGATGGTCAGGTTTTCGGTGATGGTCAGGTGCGGGAACAGCTCGAAATGCTGGAACACCATGCCCACCCGCGAACGCAGTTTCGGCAGGTTGGTTTTCGGGTCAGCGATCGACGTACCGTCAACCACCACGTCGCCTTTCTGGAACGGCTCCAGGGCGTTGACGCACTTGATCAGCGTCGACTTGCCGGAACCCGACGGGCCGCAGACCACAATCACTTCGCCTTTTTTGACCTCGGTGCTGCAATCAGTCAGCACCTGGAAGTCCCCATACCACTTGTTGATGTTTTTGATAGAGATCATACGGCGAACCTTTTTTGCAGACGCTTGACCAACCGCGAGGCGGCGAAGCTGATGATGAAGTACACGAGACCGGCGAAAATCAGGAACTCATTGGAGCGGCCGATGATGTCGCCGCTGGCGCGCGAGGCGTTGAGGAAATCCACCAGGCCCACGGTGTAGACCAGCGAGGTGTCCTGGAACAGGATGATGCTCTGCTGCAGCAGCAGCGGGGTCATCTTGCGGAACGCCTGCGGCAGGATGATCAGGCGCATCATCTGCCCGTAGTTCATGCCCAGCGCTTGTGCGGCACCCATCTGGCCCTTGGAAATCGACTGCACACCGGCCCGGACGATTTCGCAGAAGTACGCCGCTTCGAACATCATGAATGCCACGACGCACGAGGTGAACGCACCGATCGGCGTGTCTTCGCCGGTGATCCAGCGCAGCACGAACGGCACTGCCAGGTAGAACCAGGTGATCACCAGCAGCAGCGGGATCGAGCGGAAATAGTTGACGTAGGCGCCAGCGATGCTCGACAGCAGCTTGTTGTGCGACAGACGGCACAGCGCGAGGATCGTGCCGAGTATCATCCCGCCGATCACGCCCATGGCCATCAGCTTGAGGGTCATCACCATGCCGTTCCACAAACCGGGAATGGCCGGGACGATGCCACTGAAATCGAATTCCATTATTTACCCCCCACGGAGATCAGGCCGGGCACCGCGACTTTCTTCTCGACCAGGCGCATCAGCAGCATCAGGCTCATGTTGAGGGTGAAATAGATCAGGGTTGCCAGGGTGAACGCTTCGAACAGGTTGGCCGAGAACTCGGCGGTCTGTTTGGTCTGCGCCAGCAATTCCATCAAACCGATCAGGGACGCCACGGAGGAGTTCTTGAACACGTTCAAAAATTCCGAGGTGAGCGGCGGAATGATGATCCGGTAGGCCTGGGGCAGCAGCACGTTCCAGTAGATCTGCGGCAGCTTGAAACCCATCGCGCGGGCGGCGGATTCCTGGCCACGAGGCAGTGCCTGGATACCGGTGCGCACTTGCTCGCAGACACGGGCGGCGGTGAACAGACCGAGGCAGACGACAACGCTCAGGTAGGCCGAAGTGGTCGGGTTGAGGTCCTGCTTGTACCACTCCTGCAGATCCGGTGGCAGCAGATCGGGAACCAGGAAGTACCAGATGAACAGCTGCACCAGCAGCGGCACGTTACGGAACAGCTCGACGTAGCAGGTCGCGATGCCCGATACGATGCGGTTCGGCACGGTGCGCATGATGCCCAGCAGCGAGCCGAGCAGCAGGGCGATGATCCACGCCACGACGGCGATGGCGATGGTCCAGCCCAGACCGGAGATGAACCAGTCGAGATAGGTCTCGCTGCCCACGCCGGTGGACTTGAAGAACACGCCCCAGTCCCAGTTGTAATTCATTAGGGTCTCCCCTCGATTCGATCGATGTACAAGTGCCCGCCTGGGGAACTCCGTTCCCTCCCCAGTCTTTTTTCAAAGACCGGGCACACGCGATCGGCTCGACAGCCACCGGTTCGAGTGTTTCCAGAAAAAATGCCAGCAGGGAGTGACCATCCCCTGAAAAGGCAGGCGCCTCCTCAGGGGATAAGGTTAGTCAGAAAATCAGGACTTCTTGTCGTCAGCCGCTTTGTCGGTCGGATTGGCGATCAGCGCCTTGAGCTCGTCGCTCATCGGGAAGTTCAGGTTCAGGCCTTTTGGCGGAATCGGCTGCATGAACCACTTCTCGTAGATCTTGTTGATGTCGCCCGAAGCGTAGGTGGCCTTGATCGCGTCATCCACAGCTTTTTTGAACGGCTCGTCGCCTTTGCGCATCATGCAGCCGTAGATTTCATACGACTGTGGCGTGCCGGTCACTTCCCAATCGGCGGCTTTCTTGGCCTTGGCGGCTTCGCCGGCCAGCAGTGCGTCATCCATCATGAAGGCAACGGCACGGCCCGATTCCAGCATCTGGAAGGACTCGCCGTGGTCTTTGGCGGAGATGACGTTCATGCCCATCTGCTTGTCGGCGTTCATCGCCTTGAGGATGCGCTCGGAAGTAGTACCGGCGGTGGTCACGACGTTCTTGCCTTTCAGATCGTCGAAATCCTTGTACTTGGAGTCTTTCTTGGACAGCAGACGGGTACCGATTTCGAAGATGCCGACGGAGAAGTCGACCTGCTGCTGACGCTCGACGTTGTTGGTGGTCGAACCGCACTCGACGTCCACGGTGCCGTTCTGCACCAGCGGGATACGGGTCTGCGAGGTGACGAGGTTGTATTTGACTTGCAGGTTCGGCAGGTCGAGGTCTTTCTTGATCGCTTCGACGATGGCCAGCTGGATGTCGTGCGAGTAGCCGACCGGTTTGCCGGATGCATCAGCGATGTAGGAGAACGGAATGGAGGCGTCACGGTGGCCCAGGGTGATGACACCGGACTCTTTGATTTTCTTCAGGGTGCCGGTGAGCTCGGCGGCGAAAACTGGCGTGCTGATCAGAGCGGCAGCAATGGCTGCGCCCAGGATATGGGGAACGATGCGCATCAAATTTTCCTCGACATTGTTTTTTTTATGGAGCCAGTTTGTCGGCCCTTTTTGTGCTTCGAATGCCTGACGGCTCCTGAAGTGTTGGCACAGCAGGCATTCGTCGAGAGAGTGTAGAGCATGACTCGTGCCAGAGCAGTCGAAGTCAGTTAAGCGGTTGTTTTATAACGTTATTAAAGTTTTGTGGCGGTAATTTGTTGAAGATGAGATCCGGTTAACCGAATCGACTGTGGAGTCGCGTTCGGAAAACCGAACGATCAAAAGCCCCTCACCCTAACCCTCTCCCGGAGGGAGAGGGGACTGACTGCGGTGGATGGTCGAGTTACGGCGACGTGAGATACCGAGTCGACCTCGGACTGTGGAACCCACGGAGATCGGCTCCCTTTCCCCCTCTACCCCTGGGGGGAGAGGGCTGGGGTGAGGGGGAAAAGATCTAACTGCCCCAATCAGGTTCAACAAAGTCCACATAACAAAAAGCCCCTGAATCTCTCGATTCAGGGGCTTTCATTTGAACGGTGAGATCAAGCCGCTTCGATCTTCCGATTCTGCTCAACCTTGCCCAGATACGTCGCGAGCTTCTGCTGCTCCTCCGCTGTGGTGAACAAGCCTAGCTTGGTGCGGCGCCACAGAATGTCATGCGCCGTGGTCGCCCATTCTTCGCTGCAAAGGTAATCGACTTCGCGGGTGTAGAGCCCGCCGCCGATGTGTTCGCCCATGTCGGCCAGTGTTTCCACGCCTTCGAGCATGCGCCAGGTGCGGCTGCCGTAGGTGACGGCCCAGCGCCGGGCGATTTCAGTCGGGACGAAATCGAATTTGTCGCGAATTCGCGCGCTCAGCGCCTCTGGCGTGGTCATGTCTTCGCCGCCGGGCAGGGTGGCGGTGGCAGTCCAGCTCGGGCGCATTTGGGTGAAGAACGGCATCAATTGCGCCATCGCCGACTCGGCGAGTTTGCGGTAAGTGGTCAGCTTGCCACCGAACACCGACAGCAACGGCGCTTCTTCGGTACTGCCCGACAGCGCCAGGGTGTAATCGCGGGTCACTGCCGACGGGTTGTCGGATTCGTCGTTGCACAGCGGGCGAACGCCCGAGTAGCTGTGCACAATATCTTCGCGGCTCAGCTGCTTCTTGAAGTGGGCGTTGACCACTTTCAGCACGTAATCGGTTTCGCCTTCGGTGATCGCCACTTTCGCCGGGTCGCCGGTGTACTCGCGGTCGGTGGTGCCGATCAGGGTGAAGTGGTTCAGGTACGGAATGGTGAAAACGATGCGCTGGTCTTCGTTTTGCAGAATGTGCGCATGTTCGCCTTCGTACAGTTTCGGCACGATGATATGGCTGCCCTGAATCAGACGGATGCCGTACGGCGATTCCATCTTCAGGTCGTCACGAATGAACTTCGCCACCCACGGACCGGCGGCGTTGACCAGGGCTTTGGCGGTGATCGAAAACAGGCTGCCGTCGGCGCGCTCCAGATGCAGATGCCACAAACCTTTGCTGCGGCGGGCACTGACACAGCGGGTCTGGGTATGAACGTGGGCGCCTTTTTCGCGGGCGGCCATAGCGTTCAGGACCACGAGGCGGGCGTCATCGACCCAGCAGTCGGAGTATTCGAAGCCTTTCTTGATTTCGCTTTTCAGCGCGCTGTCGGCGCCAAACTTCAGGCTTTTCGAACTCGGCAATTTTTCGCGCTTGCCGAGGTTGTCGTAAAGGAACAGGCCGGCACGAATCATCCACGCCGGCCGCAGGTGCGGGCGGTGTGGCAGGACGAAACGCATCGGTTTGACGATGTGCGGCCCCTTGGCCAGCAGCACTTCGCGCTCAGCCAGCGCTTCACGCACCAGACGGAATTCGTAATGCTCCAGATAGCGCAGGCCACCGTGGATCAGCTTGCTGCTGGCCGACGAGGTGTGGCTGGCCAAGTCGTCTTTTTCGCAAAGGAACACCGAAAGACCGCGACCGGCGGCATCCGCTGCGATCCCTACGCCGTTGATCCCGCCGCCAATCACGGCAACGTCATAGATCTCGGAGAGAGGGGGCGTACGCAAGGTAGAGGTGGACATCGGCTGGCCTCGGTTCTTTTGGTTTTATGTCTTGGAAATCGAACATTAATGTTCATTTACGAAAATGGTAGCCCATAAACACGCGCGCAGCCAGTCGCGTTCGATTGAAAAAACTCATCGAAGGGCGATTAAAAGAAAATTTTCGAACATGAACGCGCGCAAGGGCGCAGAAGATGTGTTGTTTGATCGATTGTTTTCGCGAGCAGGCTCGCTCCCACATTTTGCAATGCATTCCAAGAGTGGGAGCGAGCCTGCTCGCGAAAGCGTCGGTTCGGTCAGCGAGGGAGAGGAATCAGACGACTTCCAGCCGAATCTTGTGCTGACTCAGCAACTGCGCCAGCGCCGGCACCGGTTGCTGATCGGTAACCAGGCAATCGATCAGGCTGATCGGCCCCAGTCGAATCATCGCGTTACGCCCGAACTTGCTCGAGTCCGCCGCCAGAATCACCTGCCGCGCATTGGCAATGATCGCTTGGGAAACGCGAACTTCCTGATAATCGAAGTCGAGCAGGCTGCCGTCCTCATCGATCCCGCTGATGCCGACCAAGGCGAAATCGACCTTGAACTGGTTGATGAAGTCCACACTTGCCTGACCTACAACTCCGCCATCCCGCCGCACGTTGCCGCCGGTCAGCAGCACATCGAAATCATCCTTGGCGCTGAGCATCGAGGCGACGTGCAGGTTGTTGGTGATGATCTTCAGGTGATTGTGATTGAGCAGGGCGCGGGCGATCGATTCGGTGGTGGTACCGATATTGATGAACAGCGAGGCGTGATCGGGGATCTGTGCGGCGATGGCTTCGCCGATGCGTTGCTTTTCGTCGCGCATCTGATCGGCGCGCATCGCATACGCGGTGTTTTCGACACTGGAATCGTACGCGGCGCCACCGTGGTAGCGACGCAGCAGATTGGCTTCCGCGAGCTGATTGATGTCGCGGCGGATAGTTTGCGGGGTGACAACGAACAGCGTGGCCATTTCCTCGATGCTCACATAGCCGCGTTCGCGGACCAGCTCGAGGATTTGCTGCTGACGGGGAGGCAGATTCATGGGGCTTCCTTTGGGCTGCCGTGCAAAATTTGCCCATGATGCCGCAGGAATCCGCTCCCGACCAGTTAGATACCTATGTGTAACTCAAGGCTGGCTTATTCAGCGTCCTCACGCGCCCAGTCACGGGTGCGGCTGACGGCTTTTTTCCAGCCTTTGTAGAGTTTCTCTTTCTCGACTTCGTCCAGGCTCGGTTCGAACTCGCGCTCGATCACTGCCTTGCCGCGCAGTTCTTCCAGGCTGCCCCAGAAACCGCAGGCCAGACCGGCCAGATAAGCCGCGCCCAGTGCAGTGGTTTCGCGCATTTGCGGGCGCTCCACCTGAGTGCCGAGGATGTCGGCCTGGAACTGCATGAGGAAGTTGTTCGCCACCGCGCCGCCGTCCACACGCAGGGCCTTGAGGCGTTCGCCGGAGTCCTGTTGCATGGCGTCGAGTACGTCGCGGGTCTGGTAGGCGATCGATTCCAGCGCGGCGCGGATGATGTGATCCACGCGTACGCCGCGCGTCAGGCCGAACAGCGCGCCACGGGCATACGGGTCCCAGTACGGTGCGCCGAGACCGGTAAACGCCGGCACCAGATACACGCCGTTGCTGTCCTTGACCTTGTTGGCAAAGTATTCGGTGTCGTGGGCGTCGTTGACGATTTTCAGTTCATCGCGCAGCCATTGCACGGTCGAACCGCCGTTGAACACGGCGCCTTCCAGAGCATAAGCCACTTCGCCGCGTGGGCCGCAGGCGATGGTGGTGAGCATGCCGTGCTGGGATTTCACTGCTTTGTCGCCGGTGTTCATCAGCAGGAAGCAACCGGTGCCGTAGGTGTTTTTCGCTTGGCCCGGCTCCACACACATCTGGCCGAACAGTGCTGCCTGCTGGTCGCCAGCGATACCGCCGATGGCGATGCCGCTCTTGGTGCGACCGTAGATTTCCGAGGAGGCTTTGACTTCCGGGAGCATCTCGCGCGGGATGTCGAGGATCTCCAGCATCTTCGAATCCCACTCCAGCGAGTGAATGTTGAAGAGCATGGTGCGCGAGGCGTTGGTGTAGTCGGTGACGTGCACCTTGCCGCCGGTGAATTTCCAGATCAGCCAGCTATCGACGGTGCCGAACAGCAGTTCGCCGTTGCGCGCACGCTCGCGGCTGCCTTCGACGTTGTCGAGGATCCACTTCAGTTTGGTGCCGGAGAAGTACGGGTCGGTGACCAGGCCGGTGGTGTCGCGGATGTAGTCTTCGTGACCATCGCGCTTGAGCTGCTGGCAGATCTCGGTGCTGCGGCGGCACTGCCAGACGATTGCGTTATAGACCGGACGGCCAGTGGTCTTGTCCCAGACCACAGTGGTTTCACGCTGGTTGGTGATGCCGATCGCGGCGACCTGGTCATGATGCAGGCCGGCCTGGGCCAGCGCCTCAACCATCACCGCGCTCTGGGTGGCGAAAATTTCCATCGGGTCGTGCTCGACCCAACCGGCTTGCGGGTAATGCTGAACGAATTCGCGCTGCGCGGTGCAGACCACGTTCGCGTCGCGGTCGAAGATGATCGCGCGCGAGCTGGTCGTACCCTGATCAAGGGCAATGATGTAGTTCTTGTTCTGAATGTCGGTCATGTCGATTGCCTTGGACGAAAAAAAACGAGAGTGGGCCGTGGCGCAGGCTCGGATGGGCAGGAGCCGGCGCCGACTGTTTCAAGAAGTTCTTGGTTTGCCGTCAATGGCCGGTTCTGCATCCTTTGTAGCAGGTGTGGCGCCGGTCAGGTGACGGGCAATCAGCCCGCGATACCCGGCAGCGCCGAGGCAGGCACCGACAATCGGTGCAAAAATCGGAACCAGGAAGTACGGAATATCACGACCACCGGTGAAGGAAATTTCACCCCAACCGGTAAAGAAAGTCATCAGTTTCGGACCGAAGTCACGCGCGGGGTTCATCGCGAAACCGGTCAGCGGGCCCATCGCACTGCCGATCACGGCGATCAGCAAACCGATCAGCAGCGGCGCCATCGGGCCGCGTGGCAGGCCGTTGTTGTCATCGGTCAGGGCCATGATCACGCCCATCAGGATCGCGGTGATGATCATCTCGACCAGAAACGCCTGGGCCGTCGACAGCACCGGGTTCGGGTAGGTAGAGAACACCGAGGCCAATTCCAGGCTGGCGGCCGAGCCACGAACCATCTGGTGGGTTTGTTCGTAATCGAAGAACAGATTGCTGTAGAGCGTGTAGACCAGCAACGCGCCGCAGAAGGCGCCGGCAATTTGCGAAAGGATGTAGAACGGCAGTTTGCGCTTTTCGAAGTCAGCGAAGATTGCCAGAGCGATGCTCACGGCCGGGTTCAGATGCGCGCCGGAAACCCCGGCGGTGAGGTAGATCGCCATGCTCACGCCGACGCCCCAGATGATGCTGATTTCCCACAGGCCGAAGCTGGCGCCCGCGACTTTGAGCGCGGCGACACAACCGGTGCCGAAGAAGATCAGAAGGGCGGTGCCCAGGAATTCGGCCATGCATTGGCCGGAAAGCGATGGTTGCGGTAAAGCAGCTGTCATTGAAAACCTCGGTTCTTTTTCTTGTGTAGCGCCTTGCCAACGGAGCAGGGCGCGATCTTCACCGGGTCGGAATCCCCATTCGGTTCCCGGGTTACTGCTGGGTACTGCGCGGAGCATGATTCTTACATTATTCAGATTCGAAAAAATATAGACAAGAAACAAACCTGTCAAAGGTCGAAAGTGAACCGTCGGTCACAATAAAACTATTCGCCATGTGAATGATCAGCGGCGCGAATGGCTTGAAAGCAGCGCGAAGCCACGGGATTCGCGGCTTGGAATAGAGCCTTTTGCCCAACGATGACCTAGAATCCGCCGCAGTTTTTTCAAAGATTGCCGAACCCGGAGCTGCCATGACCCCTGCGTTGGACTTGTTGAAAAAAGTTCGTGCCGAACATCGCGTGCACAGTTACGAACATGATCCGAAGGCCGCGTCCTACGGGCTGGAGGCAGCGGAGAAGCTCGGGCTCGCACCGGCGCAAGTGTTCAAAACCCTGCTGGCCGCCAGTGAAAAAGGCGAACTGCTGGTGGCCGTAGTGCCGGTCGTCGGAACGCTCGACCTCAAGGGCCTGGCCCATGCCGCTGGAGTGAAAAAAGCCGAAATGGCTGATCCCGCCGCCGCGCAACGCTCCACCGGCTACCTGTTGGGCGGCATCAGCCCGCTCGGGCAGAAGAAACGCCTGCGCACCTTCATCGACAATTCCGCTCAGGAGTTTGCGACTATCTATGTGAGTGCCGGGCGGCGAGGACTTGAAGTGGAGCTGGCGCCAGCAGTATTGGCTGAGCACACCCAGGCGCAGTTCGCCGATATCGGCCGCGCGTAATAGTCGCGCCGGCTGTATGAAGAAAAAATTGCGCTTCTGTCACTGGCAGTGATCCGGCCCGCCGTTGCATGCTCGGTCGACCAATTCAGGGAGAAAATCATGCAGCTTGCGTTTCATCAGGTCGACGCGTTCAGTGATCGGCCGTTCAGTGGCAACCCGGCGATGGTCTATCGGCTCGACAGCTGGCTGGCCGATGACTTGATGCAGAAGATCGCCGCCGAACACAACTTGGCGGAGACTGCGTTTCTGGTGCGCGAAGGCCAGGCCTGGCATATCCGCTGGTTCACCCCGACCACCGAAGTGCCGCTGTGCGGGCATGCGACCCTGGCCAGCGCATTTGTGCTGTTCGAAATTTATCAGGAAAGCGCCGAGCGCATCGACTTCACCTGCAAGTCCGGCCCTTTGAGTGTCAGCCGTGAAGGCGACCGCTTGTGGCTGGATTTCCCGACCATCGTGCCGTCGGAAATCGGCGTGACGCTGGACGTCGAGCGGGCGCTCGGTGTCGAGGCGGTTGATGTGCTCGGCTCCAACGAGCTGTTCGTGGTGCTGGACTCGGAACAGGCCGTGCTCGACTGCAAACCGGACATGGCGGCGCTGGCGAAACTGCCATGGCTGGGCGCGATCGTTACTGCGCGTGGCAACCAGCATGACTTCGTCTCGCGCTATTTCGCCCCGGCCATCGGTATCAATGAAGACCCGGTGACCGGCTCGACCCATTGCAGCCTGATTCCTTACTGGGCCAAACGTCTGGGCAAATCGAACCTGACCGCGTGCCAGCGCTCGGCGCGGGGCGGGGAGTTGTTCTGTCGGCTGGAAGGTGAGCGGGTGAAGATTGGCGGCAATGCGACGCTGGTGGCCAGCGGTACCCTGTTTTTAGGCTGAGGCAATACCAACTGTGGGAGCGAGCCTGCTCGCGAAAGCGCTCTTTCAGTCAACATCTTCGGCGACTGAAACACCGCATTCGCGAGCAGGCTCGCTCCCACAATTTTTATCCAGTGCGGATTAAAGGCTGGTGCTGAATCGACGGACGCCGTTTTCCACCGCCGGAATCTGTGCCGCAGTGCTCCCCGAAGCCTGGAACAGCACCAGGTGATCCGCCGCTACGCGAATCCCGACCTGCGCGCCAACCAGATGATCGGCATGGCTGGGGAAGATCGATTCCAGTTGCGCACCGGTCGGCAGTTGCAGGCGATACAAGGTCGCCGCGCCGAGGAATGTCTTGCCGACGATCTGCGCCTTCAGTGAGCTATCCGGCGCATAAACAATGTCATCCGGACGCAACAGCACGTCCACCGCGCCGCCAATCGGCCAGGTGTAAGCACGATTACCGCGCAGTTCACCGAGTTCGGTCTGCACCGACTCCGGACTGACGAGTTGGCCGCGAATGAAATAGCCCTGACCGATGAAACTGGCGACATACGGCGTCGCCGGTTCGTGGTAGAGGTTGTAGGGCGTGTCCCACTGTTCCAGCCGACCTTCCTTGAACACACCAACGTGATCGCTGACGGCAAAGGCTTCTTCCTGATCGTGGGTGACCAGAATCGCACTGGTACCACGGGCCTTGAGGATGTCGCGTACCTCATGGCTGAGCTTGCGGCGCAACTCGCCATCGAGGTTGGAGAACGGCTCGTCGAGCAGCAACAGCTGCGGTTCCGGCGCCAGGGCGCGGGCGAGGGCGACGCGCTGTTGCTGGCCGCCGGACAGCTCGTGGGGGAAGCGCTTGCCGAGGTTTTTCAGGTTGACCAGTTCCAGCAGCTCTTCGACCACGCGCGCCTTGTTCGGGTGCTTGCGAATGCCGAAGGCGATGTTGTCGGCCACGCTCAGGTGCGGGAACAGCGCGTAGTCCTGAAACACCATGCCGATCCGGCGTTTCTCCGGCGCCAGGGTGAAACCGGCACTGGAGAGGGTTTCGCCACCGAGGGTGATTTCGCCTTCGTGCACCGGTTCGAAACCGGCGATGGCGCGCAGGGTGGTGGTCTTGCCGCAGCCGGACGAGCCAAGCAGGCAGCCGATGTCGCCGGCGTTGAGGTGCAGATTGAGGTTCTGCACCACGCGTTGATCTTGATAGCCGCAAGCGAGGTTGCGCAGGTTCAGCAGTAATTCATGGCTCATGCGTGGTGATATGCCGGTTCGACGAGGAACTCGAGCAGGGCCTTCTGTGCGTGGAGACGGTTTTCTGCCTGATCCCAGGCGACGGAGCGCGGGTCATCGAGCAGGTCGAGACTGATTTCTTCGCCACGGTGCGCCGGCAGGCAGTGCATGAACAGCACGTCCTCGGCAGCGAGGTCGAGCAGGGCACGGTTGACCTGAAACGGCGCGAACAGCTTGAGGCGCTTGGCAGTTTCCTCTTCCTGACCCATCGAAGTCCAGACGTCGGTGCTGACCAGATGCGCGCCACGCACGGCGTCTTGCGGATCGCGGACGATGGTCACGCGATCACCAGCCTGGGCGACGAATTCCGGGTTCGGCTCGTAGCCTTCCGGGCAGGCAACGCGCAATTGGAAGTCGAACTGGATCGCCGCTTCTATATAGCTGTTGCACATGTTGTTGCCGTCACCGATCCAGGCCACGGTCTTGCCCTGGATCGAGCCACGGTGTTCGAGGAAGGTCTGCATGTCGGCGAGCAACTGGCACGGGTGCAGATCATCGGACAGGCCGTTGATCACCGGCACCCGCGAGTTGGCGGCGAATTCGGTGAGGGTGCTATGGGCGAAGGTGCGGATCATCACCGCATCGAGCATGCTCGACATGACGATGGCGCAATCGCTGATCGGCTCGCCACGGCCCAGTTGGGTATCGCGCGGGGACAGGAAAATCGCCTGGCCGCCGAGCTGGATCATGCCGGCCTCGAAGGAAATCCGGGTGCGGGTCGAGGATTTTTCGAAGATCATCCCCAGCACGCGGTTTTTCAGAGGCTCGAACAGTACGCCGCGGTTACGCAGGTCCTTGAGCTCAACGCCTCGACGGATCACGCTGACCAGCTCTTCGGGCGTGCAATCCATCAGGGAGAGAAAGTGCCTTGCGCTCATCATTGACTACCTTTTTGCTACAGACCGCAGATGCTCAAAGCCTTGTTTAACGGAACAACGGGCGAGACCTGCGGCGTAAGCCGCACGGGGCGACGAAATAGGGGAAGGCGCGATATTGACACTAAATGTCGCGTTTTTCCAATAGGGTACTTATTCAGCGGGATTCGGAGCGCGGACCGAGCATTTCGATCACGCATGTTGAAGCCGGATTCAGTACAGCGGTGAGCCTCTTTGTACACTGGCGCCGCCGGGCTTGGCAATGCGCCGCGACGGCAACGCAGCGGTCCTGGTCGGTTTACGAACGCGGCGCCACCGATTCGCTTGGTCGGATGTTCAGACTGAAACATTTGCTAAAGCAAAGTGCTGGGTTATAAATAAGTTTCGAGCGACGCAGGAAGCCTCCGCATGGAATCGAAAGAACAACTGTTAATGGAGCTGCTGGGCCACACGGCTCGCTCCCTGACCCATCTCACCGCGTCCGTCACCTCGATGTCTTTCGAGTTGCTGCGCAGTGACGATGAAGTGGTCAAATCCGCCGGTCGACACATGATCGATCGCATGGCCACCATCAGCGCCGGGCTTGATGAGCACTGGCGTTTGATCGGCGAGCTCACCGGCGTCCACGTCGCCCATGAGCAGATAGAAACCATTCAGGAAATCCAGCTGGCGGCACCGCCGCAGTTGCCGCCGAACTGACGGCGGCGATTTATCGGCTGTCCTGATAACCGTCGATTCACAAGACGAACGTCGCTGGCGCCGTCTCTGCGCACGGGCCATAGTTTTGTTCCCGCGGGCGTGATTGCCTGCTCCCGAACAAGACAGAGACTGGCCATGACCAAGACTCTTCACCACCGTGCATGCCATCTGTGCGAAGCCATTTGCGGCCTGACCATCGAAACCACGGAAACCGATGGCGATGTCGCGATCACCTCGATCAAGGGCGATGCCCTCGACACCTTCAGCCGCGGCCATATCTGCCCGAAAGCCGTGGCCCTGCAAGATATTCAAAACGATCCCGACCGGCTGCGTCAGCCAATGCGCCGCGTCGGCAGCGAATGGCTGCCGATCGAATGGGACGAGGCGTTTGCGCTGGTGTCCGAGAAACTCGCGGCGATTCAGGAACGTCACGGGCAGAACGCCGTTGCGGTGTATCAGGGCAATCCGAGCGTGCACAACTACGGCCTGATGACCCACAGCAATTACTTCTTGGGGTTGCTGAAAACCCGCAATCGCTACTCGGCAACGTCGGTCGATCAACTGCCGCACCACCTCAGCAGCTACCTGATGTACGGCCACGGTTTGCTGTTACCGATTCCCGATATCGATCACACCGACTTCATGCTGATCCTCGGCGGCAATCCGCTGGCGTCCAACGGCAGCATCATGACCGTGCCGGACGTCGAGAAGCGCCTGAAGGCGATTCAGGCGCGCGGCGGCAAAGTGGTGGTGGTCGATCCGCGCCGCAGCGAAACCGCAGCGATGGCTGATCAGCACGTGTTCGTCCGCCCGGGCGGCGATGCGGCGCTGTTGTTCGGCATGCTCAATACGCTGTTCAGCGAAGGCCTGACCCGCGACAGCCATTTGCCGGTCGATGGCCTCGACGAGGTGCGCAGCGCCGTGGCTGCGTTTAGTGCCGAAGCGATGAGCCCGCTCTGCGCAGTGCCTGCCGAACAGATTCGCCAACTGGCGCGCGACTTCGCTGCCGCACCGAGTGCGGTCTGCTATGGGCGCATGGGCGTCTCGACCCAGGCCTTCGGCACCCTCTGTCACTGGGTGGTGCAGTTGATCAATCTGGTCACCGGCAATCTCGACCGCGTTGGCGGTGCTCTTTGCACCGAGCCGGCGGTGGATCTGGTGGCGTCGACCTCGGGCGGGCATTTCAACAAATGGCAGAGCCGGGTTTCCGGGCGTCCTGAATACGGCGGCGAGTTGCCGGTCTCGGCACTGGCCGAAGAGATGCTCACGGAGGGCGAGGGGCAGATCCGCGCGCTGATCACTGTGGCCGGCAACCCGGTGTTGTCGACACCCAACGGCCGGCAGCTGGAGCAGGCGCTGGACGGCCTCGACTTCATGCTCAGCATCGACCTGTACATCAACGAAACCACGCGCTATGCCGATCTGATCCTGCCGTCGACCTCGGCGCTGGAAAACGATCACTACGACACCACGTTCAATCTGTTCGCGGTGCGTAACGTCACCCGCTTCAATCGCGCCATCCTCGCCAAGCCCGAGGGGGCTTTGCATGATTGGGAGATCTTCGTCGGGCTGGCCAAGGCCTTCGCCGAGAAAACCGGTAAAGAACTGAAACCGACGATGCCGCCGGCGAAGATGATCGACATGGGCCTGCGCATGGGCCGCTACGGCGATGCGTCCGAGCACAAGTTGTCGTTGGCGACGCTGTTCGATCATCCGCATGGCGTGGATCTGGGTGCGCTGAAGCCGAATCTGGCATCACGTCTGAAAACGCCGAATCAGCGTATCCAGGCCGCACCGCCGGAAATTCTCGCTGACCTCGCTCGCTTTGCCGCGTTGCAGGCGCCGGCTGCCGATGAATTGTTGATGATCGGCCGCCGCCATGTGCGCAGCAACAATTCGTGGATGCACAACTTCCATCGACTGGTGAAGGGCAAGCCGCGGCATCAGTTGCTGATGCACCCGGATGATCTGGCCAGCCGTGGCCTGGCTGACGGGCAACGGGTTCGGGTGAGTTCGCGGGTCGGGCAGATCGAGGTGGAAGTGCTCGCCAGTCTCGACATGATGAAAGGCGTGGTCAGCCTGCCCCACGGTTGGGGCCATGCGCGCCCGGGCGTGCAGATGGCGATCGCCAGCGGCCAGCCGGGATCGAGCGCCAACGACCTGACCGACGAGTGCCAGCTCGACGAACTGTCGGGCAACGCGGCGTTGAACGGTGTGCCGGTGACGGTGGCGGCGGCTTGAGCGGGTCTGTCGGGGAGACCGAGCATGGCGCTCGGGATTCCGTTACAATGCGCCACCGTGCCGACCCCTGAGTCGGAAAGTTCAGCCGAGGTGCTCCATGGATATCATCGAAACGATTAAAGAGCAGATTGCCAACAACACCATTCTGCTTTACATGAAAGGCTCGCCGAATGCCCCGCAGTGCGGCTTCTCCGCGAAAGCTGCGCAAGCCGTGATGGCCTGTGGTGAAAAGTTCGCGTACGTGGACATCCTGCAGAACCCGGAAATCCGCGCCAACCTGCCAAAGTACGCCAACTGGCCGACTTTCCCGCAACTGTGGGTCGGCGGTGAGCTGGTCGGCGGCAGCGACATCATGACCGAGATGGCTGCAGACGGTTCGCTGCAAAGCACCATCAAGGCGGCTGTGGAAGCGGCAGCGGCGAACAAGTCCGAAGCCTGATTCTACTTTCATAGAGTTTCGCTCGACGACGCGTCTCCTGTAGGAGCTGTCGAGTGAAACGAGGCTGCGATCTTATGATCTTCGGCCAGCAAAAAGCCCCGCACCTCGAAAGAGGGCGGGGCTTTTTGTTGGTTATACGAGTTGACTGAGTATCAAGGCTGAAATCGATAAAGATCGCAGCCTCGTTTCACTCGACAGCTCCTACTCTTCGCCCATCTGCGACTGCAGATAGTTTTCCAGGCCGATCTTGTCGATCAGGCCGAGCTGGGTTTCCAGCCAGTCGATGTGTTCTTCTTCCGACTCGAGAATGTCTTCGAGCAGTTCACGGCTGCCGAAGTCGCCAACGGTTTCGCAATGGGCGATGGCGGCTTTCAGATCGGCGTGGCCGGTCTTTTCGATGCGCAGGTCGCATTCGAGCATCTCGCGGGTGTGCTCGCCGATGTGCAGCTTGCCCAGGTCTTGAACGTTCGGCAGGCCTTCAAGGAACAGGATGCGCTTGATCAGCTTGTCCGCGTGTTTCATCTCGTCGATGGATTCGTGATATTCGTGCTTGCCGAGCTTGTTCAGACCCCAATCTTCATACATGCGCGCATGCAGGAAGTACTGATTGATCGCGACCAGCTCATTGGCGAGGATCTTGTTGAGATGCTGGATGACTGTAATGTCGCCTTTCATGATCGGAGTCCTGCCCTGAATTAACCGTATATAAGGCGGAGTTTGAGCTTGGCAGTTATAAGTGTCAAACCTAAGTTATTGAATAATAAATGAAAATTAATCGGAATAAGAATGTTTGTGTTCCGCGTCTGGACGCTAAGCAATTGATTTTCAGGCATAAAAAAACCGGACATCTAGTCCGGTTCTTTGAAATGGGGCATTTACGCAGCAGTAAATTCTACCGGGTAAGGGATCGCGGCCTGGGCGGTTTGCAGCTTGGTCAGGGTTTCGCGCACCACTTCCTTGGCAAGGCAGGCGCATTTGCCACACTGGCTGGCGACGCCGGTGGCCTGGCGAACTTCTTTGTAGCTGCAGCAACCTTCATAGATCGCTTCGCGGATCTGTCCGTCGGTGACGCCAGTGCAGAGGCAAACATACATAAGTAAGAACCGTCGCTGGTTGTGACTCAATTGCAATGGATCTTAATGTTAACGAGAATGATTGTCAAAGTGCTTTCGGAACGCTTCCCAGCCAATTTCCCAGCGACTGACGAACGGTATTTTCCAAATGCGCGTCTGACCCCATGAATACGCAGTGGATAACCGAACAGGGAAAATCCGTTACGGACAGGCCAAACACGCAGTGTATGATGGTCGTCCCTTGCGAAGAGGGTTCGTGTCACAGGGCTGTCGCCTGAGGGTGACAGGCTGGCCCGGACCCTGAACTTCAAGTTTTTACACCAGGAGATATCAATGAGCGTACTCGTAGGCAAACAAGCCCCAGACTTCACCGTCCCGGCCGTGCTCGGCAATGGCGAGATCGTTGACAGCTTCACCCTGTCCTCGGCCATCAAAGGCAAATACGGCCTGGTGTTCTTCTATCCGCTGGACTTCACCTTCGTCTGCCCGTCCGAGCTGATCGCTCTGGACAACCGCATGGCTGACTTCAAGGCGCGCAACGTTGAAGTGATCGCTGTGTCGATCGACTCGCACTTCACCCACAACGCCTGGCGCAACACTCCAGTGAACAATGGCGGCATCGGCCAGGTGAAATACACCATGGCTGCCGACATGAAGCACGACATCGCCAAGGCATACGACGTTGAATCCGAAGGCGGCGTGGCTTTCCGTGGCGCGTTCCTGATCGACGACAAAGGCGTGGTTCGCTCGCAGATCATCAACGACCTGCCACTGGGCCGTAACATGGAAGAGCTGATCCGTCTGGTCGACGCGCTGCAATTCCACGAAGAGCACGGCGAAGTCTGCCCGGCCAACTGGAAGAAAGGCGACAAAGGCATGAACGCTTCGCCGGAAGGCGTTGCGGCTTACCTGACCGAGAACGCTGCGGCCCTGTAAGGCGCAACGTCGAGGTACAAAAAAACCGGCCCACGTGGCCGGTTTTTTCATGCGCGGGATTTGTTCGCCGACGATCAGTCGTCGAAGTCTTCCCAGCCGCCCATCTGCTTCCAGCGATTGACGATGCCGCAGAACAGCTCAGCTGTCTTTTCGGTGTCGTAACGCGCCGAGTGTGCTTCACGACCGTCGAAATCGATGCCGGCCGCCTGACAGGCTTTCGCCAGCACGGTCTGACCATACGCCAGACCCGCCAGGGTCGCGGTGTCGAAACTGGAGAACGGGTGGAACGGGTTGCGCTTCATGTCCAGGCGCGCAACTGCTGCATTGAGGAAGCCCAGGTCGAAACTGCTGTTGTGCCCGACCAGAATTGCCCGCTTGCAGCCGTTGGCTTTCAGCGCCTTGCGGATGCCACGGAAGATGTCGGTCAGCGCGGTTTCTTCGCTGACGGCCATGCGCAGCGGATGATCGAGCTTGATCCCGGTGAACTCCAGCGCTGCCGCTTCAACGTTGGCGCCTTCGAATGGCTCGACGCGGAAGAAGTAGGTGTGATCCGGGTAGACGAAACCCTTTTCATCCATGGCGATGGTGGTCGCGGCAATCTCCAGCAAGGCATCGGTGGCTGCGTTGAAGCCACCGGTTTCTACGTCGACGACAACCGGCAGGTAGCCGCGAAAGCGCGCTGCCATCGGATGACGGGAACCGCCGCCGCCACCTTGACCGTCCAGTTCATCGTCGAAATTGTCTTCACTCACGCGTGTTCCTCCAGCAGGCGCCAGCGCAGTTTTTCACCGGCGCGCAGCGGGATAACGGTCAGCTCGCCAAATGGCAGACTGGTCGGGGCGGTCCATTCTTCACGGACCAGGGTGATGCGATCGGTATTTGCCGGCAGGCCGTAGAAACGCGGGCCGTTGAGGCTGGCGAAGGCTTCGAGCTTGTCCAGCGCGTTACGCTGTTCGAACGCTTCGGCATACATCTCGATGGCGGCGTAAGCGGTGTAGCAACCGGCACAACCGCAGGCGGCTTCCTTGGCGTGCTGGGCGTGGGGCGCCGAGTCGGTGCCGAGGAAGAACTTGGCGCTGCCGCTGGTGGCGGCGTCGAGCAAGGCTTCCTGATGGGTGTTGCGCTTGAGAATCGGCAAGCAGTAGAAGTGCGGCCGAATCCCGCCGACCAGCATGTGGTTGCGGTTGTACAGCAGGTGATGCGCGGTGATGGTCGCGCCGACGTTGGCCGAAGCCTCGTTGACGAACTGCACGGCGTCGCCGGTGGTGATGTGTTCGAACACCACTTTCAGCGTCGGGAAACGCTCGACCACGCGGCGCATGTGCTCGTCGATGAAAATCTTTTCGCGGTCGAATACATCGACGTCGCCACGGGTGACTTCACCGTGGATCAACAGCGGCATGCCGACTTCGGCCATGGCTTCCAGCGCCGGGAAGATCTTGTCGATGCTGGTCACGCCGGAATCGGAGTTGGTGGTCGCGCCGGCCGGGTACAGCTTGGCGGCGTAGACGAAACCGCTGGCCTTGGCCTGACGAATTTCTTCCGGTTGGGTGCGGTCGGTGAGGTACAGCACCATCAACGGCTCGAACTGACTGCCGGCCGGGCGGGCAGCGAGAATGCGCTGACGATAGCCGTCGGCTTCAGCGGCGTTGCGCACCGGCGGTACCAGGTTCGGCATGATGATCGCGCGCCCGAAGGTGCGGGCCACATCGGCAACGGTATTGGTCAACACGGCACCATCGCGAAGATGAATGTGCCAGTCGTCGGGACGCAGCAGGGTCAGGCGGTCGGACATGAGGGGATTCCAGGCGGGTCAAACTGAGGCGAATGCTACCGGAAAAGACTCTTGCAGGCACCCGCTATCAAGTTTTGCCACACGCGTCCGATATCCCGGAGGTATGCCGTAAACATTGTGTGAATCGGTGTTTGTGTTTCACAAGCCAATGGAGCCTCCCGTGCGCCAGCGTTATTTAGCCCTGCTCAGTGTGTTTGCCAGCCTTCCCGCGATGGCGCTGACTTACCAGACCCGTCTGGAGAACATTGAGTGGACGGTCGCCGGCGACCAGTTCGAATGCCGCCTGACCCAGCCGATCACCGATTTCGGCTCGGGCGAGTTCGTGCGCAAGGCCGGTGAGCAGGCGATCTTTCGCCTGAACGCCTACAACGCCATGCTCGGCGGCGGTTCGGCGACCTTGCTCGCTGCCGCAGCACCTTGGCAGCCAGGGCGTGGCGACATCAATCTGGGCTCTGTGCGTCTGGGCAGCGGCAATGTGTTGTTCAACAGCTCGCAATCCCAGGCCGGGGGATTGATCAGCGGTCTGCTGGACGGTCGCAGCCCGGTGGTACGCCGTGCGTCTGGCGATGGCCGCGTCTCCGAAGTGCGTTTGTTGCCGGTGAAATTCAGCAAGGCGTTCAACGACTATCAAGGCTGCGTGGCGAAATTGCTGCCGCAGAATTTCGACCAGATCAAGCAGTCGCAGATCGGCTTCCCCGGCGAAGGCGTTGAGCTGGATCCGGCTGCCAAGGCCAAGCTGCAAGTGATGCTCGAATACATGAAGGCCGACCCGACGGTGAACCACATTGACCTCGACGGTCATTCCGACAACAGCGGCAATCGTCTGACCAACCGCGAATTGTCGCGCCGCCGCGCGCTGGCGGTGGTGGATTTCTTCAAGGCCAACGGCATTCAGGAATCGCAGATCACCGTGCGTTTCCACGGCGAGCAGTATCCGATCGTGCCCAACACCAGCAAGGCCAATCGTGCGAAGAACCGTCGGGTCAACGTGAAACTGTCGCGCGTCGCACCGACTACCGCCCCGGCTCCGGCGCCGCAAGCGAGTACGCCGGCCACGGCCGCAACGACTTCCTGACTCGCCGGTCATCGTCGCGCTCTCGACAGATTCTGTCGCTTTGTCGTCTTAAGCTGTCGCGCCTCTGTAAATTATCGCGTTTGAGCGGTAGACTCCCCGGCTTTCCGTAGAACCCCGTGGAGTGATGGCATGGCGGACGTAAACAAGGTCGTTCTGGCGTATTCCGGCGGCCTGGACACTTCGGTGATCCTCAAGTGGCTGCAGGATACTTATAACTGTGAAGTGGTGACCTTCACCGCTGATCTTGGTCAAGGCGAAGAGGTCGAGCCGGCCCGCGCCAAGGCTCAGGCCATGGGCGTCAAAGAAATCTACATCGACGACCTGCGCGAAGAATTCGTGCGTGATTTCGTGTTCCCGATGTTCCGCGCCAACACCGTTTACGAAGGCGAGTACCTGCTGGGTACTTCCATCGCCCGTCCGCTGATCGCCAAGCGCCTGATCGAAATCGCCAACGAAACCGGCGCCGACGCCATTTCCCATGGCGCCACCGGCAAGGGCAACGACCAGGTGCGTTTCGAACTGGGCGCCTACGCGCTCAAGCCAGGCGTAAAAGTTATTGCCCCTTGGCGCGAGTGGGACCTGCTGTCCCGCGAGAAGCTGATGGACTACGCCGAGAAGCACGCGATCCCGATCGAACGCCACGGCAAGAAAAAATCTCCGTACTCGATGGACGCCAACCTGCTGCACATCTCTTATGAAGGCGGCGTGCTGGAAGATACCTGGACCGAGCACGAAGAAGACATGTGGCGCTGGACCGTCTCCCCGGAGAAGGCTCCCGACACCCCGCAATACCTGGAACTGACCTACCGCAACGGCGACATCGTCGCACTGGACGGCGTCGAAATGACCCCGGCCACCGTACTGGCGACGCTGAACAGGATCGGCGGCGAGCACGGCATCGGTCGTCTCGACATCGTCGAAAACCGTTATGTCGGCATGAAGTCCCGCGGCTGCTACGAAACCCCGGGCGGCACCATCATGCTGCGCGCGCACCGCGCCATCGAATCGATCACTCTGGACCGCGAAGTCGCTCACCTCAAAGACGAGCTGATGCCCAAGTACGCCAGCCTGATCTACACCGGTTACTGGTGGAGCCCTGAGCGTCTGATGCTGCAACAGATGATCGATGCTTCGCAGGTCAACGTGAACGGCGTAGTGCGCCTGAAGCTGTACAAGGGCAACGTCATCGTCACCGGTCGCAAGTCCGACGATTCGCTGTTCGACGCCAACATCGCCACCTTCGAAGAAGATGGCGGCGCTTACAACCAGGCCGACGCGGCGGGCTTCATCAAGCTCAACGCGCTGCGCATGCGCATTGCTGCCAACAAGGGCCGCAAGTTGTTCTAAGCGGCTCAGACCCACGCGCAATAAAAAAGGCGGCCAGTTCAGGGCCGCCTTTTTTTTCGGAATTTTCATCGGGTTCATCAAGCCGTTTCTCTTGTCTGCCCGCTTGCGGGATGTGCCACGCCTGTCAGCTGGTTCGCCCCAGCAGGGTAACTGTCTGTGTGCACAGGTTGTAAACGACACACAGTGTTGCACCTGAGCTTTTCTTCGCCTGTTTGATCTGTTGCAGCGAAGTATGCGCCAGAGAGTCCGAAACATGATTCGACAGAAAAACCAGCACTCGCGGATTTTTTTTACCGGCGCTCCGAAGAGTGTCGAGAATCGCATCGAACTCCCTGGACGCATCAACGTCCCGGGCGTCGATGATGTTCAGTTCGCTTATCAGCGGTGACAGTTTGATCGTCTGCACCACGGGGTTCGCTTGGCCATCGATATCGGTTGGTGGGTCAGGCGCGTTGTGAATCCTGCATGGACGCTGGAATCCGCCGCTCCCAGTGTTGCTGGACACGACGCAGCTGGTTATCTCGAAAGCGCACGATCCATCGGTTTTTCGCAACGGTACTTTTCGTTCGCTGTCGCGTTCCGAATGTTCAGCCGCCTTCAGGAAATTTTTGTCCTTGCCGAAATCCGAGGGCGAGTAGAGTGAGCGGTGGTTGAAGTTCAGCGTGATAAAAAAAAGAAATAACAAGTAAAACGGAAAGCTGATCAGAAACCAGACATAAATCTCCCGGTCCTTGTTGTCGAGAAACGGCAGCGATACCGCCGCTGAAGTTTCCGAGATAATGGCGAATATCGCGATGACGGTCATTGGGTTAGTGATCTTTTTCGTTATCTTGAGCATGATTCAAGTTCTATGCTGTTTGTTTGAGGTTGAATATTTCTATATATAGCAAAAGCCTTCATTGAAGTTTCAGGCTGTTGTTTCAAGTTTTATAGAAGGGCTGCCGGTGCGTCGAATATGCAGTAGCGGCGGTTCGTTACGTCATATGTCGAATCGGCAGCCGGCAAAAGTGGTCCAGGAAATTTCAGATGGCTCGATTGGAATTCGCAGCTGCGTAGGACGTGTGCGCAGTAAACGGAAATTCGCTGCGGTCTTGAAGGACGGGAAGCAGTTGCGATGGATGCGACGGGACCTATTTGTGGGAATTATCCTCAATGCCTGTAGGGAATGTCTCTCGATGCAAATGCGTGTAAAAGTTGCCATCCCTTGAAGCAAGTGACTGGGATATCGTGCGTGTTCTAAAAATTCGAACAGCGAAAACTGGACTTGCCCATGAATAAAGTGCTGATCGTGGATGACCACCCCGTCATTCGACTTGCGGTACGTATGCTGATGGAACGGCATGGCTACGAAGTCATTGCAGAAACGGATAATGGCGTTGATGCACTACAAATTGCTCGTGAACAAATACCGGATCTTGTCATTCTGGATATTGGAATACCCAAACTCGATGGACTGGAAGTTATTGCTCGCCTGACTTCCACCGCCATGCCGGTGAAAGTGCTGGTGCTGACTTCCCAGGCTCCCGGACATTTTTCAATGCGTTGCATGCAATCGGGTGCAGCGGGTTATGTGTGCAAGCAGCAGGATCTGACCGAACTGCTGAGTGCGATCAAGGCAGTTCTGTCCGGCTACAGCTATTTCCCCAATCAGGCCCTGCACACTGTGCGTACCAGTCTGGGCAATGCGAGTGAGGCGGACATGGTTGATCGTCTGTCCGGGCGGGAAATGATGGTGTTGCAGCAATTGGCGCGCGGCAAGACCAACAAGGAAATCGCCGACGGCATGTTTTTGAGCAACAAGACTGTAAGCACTTACAAGACTCGCCTGTTGCTGAAACTCAATGCGCGGTCTCTGGTTGATCTGATCGAGTTGGCGCAGCGCAACGGCCTGGTTTGAACGATTCGACAGCTGAGACCGTCATGGGCCGATCAAGCTCGGTTGTCGCAGAAAATGAAAAGCCTCCGCTTCGGGAGGCCTTCAGGTATCACAGATCAAAATCGTAATCGGCCAATTGCCTTTGCAGTCGGCGCTCCTCAAGCAGGTTGTCGATTGTGCGACGCTTGCTGAGGTTGGTCTTCGCCACCTCGACCACCGGTTCGACCTCATCGGCCTCGACGGCAATAAAATCTTCTTCTACATCCAGTTGCTCTTTGTCGGTACTCATGAAGTCAACTCCCGGCTAAGACTGCCTTTGGCGCTCCTTATATCGACATTACTGCGGCGGGTAAAAAAGATTTTTTCAATCGATGGATACGAAAAACCGATGACGGCTCAATCGTCAGAAGTTTTATGTTTGTATTCGCACAGATCTTCGATGCGGCAGCTGCCACAGCGCGGTTTACGCGCCAGGCAAACATAGCGGCCATGCAAAATCAGCCAGTGATGGGAGTCGAGCAGGAATTCTTTCGGTACAAACTTCATCAGCTTCATTTCAACTTCCACCACATTTTTCCCCGGCGCGATGCCGGTGCGATTGCTGACGCGGAAAATGTGCGTGTCGACCGCCATGGTCAATTGACGGAAAGCGGTGTTGAGCACCACGTTGGCGGTCTTGCGCCCGACGCCGGGCAAGGCTTCCAGTTCTTCCCGGGTTTGCGGAACTTCACCGCCGTGGCGTTCAACCAGCAAACGGCAGGTTTCAATGACGTTCTTCGCTTTGCTGTTGTACAGGCCAATGGTCTTGATGTACTCGGACAGCCCCTCGACACCCAGCGCATGAATCGCGGCAGGTGTATTGGCGACGGGAAAGAGTTTGGCAGTCGCCTTGTTGACCCCGACATCGGTGGACTGCGCCGAAAGAATCACCGCAATCAGCAGCTCGAACGGCGAAGAGTAGGCCAGTTCGGTTTTCGGCTCGGGATTGTCTTCGTGCAGTCGGCGAAATATCTCAAGACGTTTTGCAGCATTCATGGGCGATGCGTTTCCTTGATGACAGAGTTGCGGCGTGTCCACGCCTGACGTACGGCGAGAAGCAGGCCCAGTAAAACGAAAGCGCCGGGGACCAGCGTAAACAGATGCAGCCCATCGGGGAACAAAATCAGACCTTGCCAATGCTCCGAAAGACCTCGGCCAAGGCTGCCATAACCGATGATCTCGCGCAGCCCGCCGACCACCAGCATGAGCGCGCCGAACAAGGCGCAGCGTTTGAAGCTGACAGCGACGGGCTCGCGGAAGGCACCGTGGTATTCAAGCACGACGCAGTGCAAGGCGATCAGCCCTATGTAGAGCCCAGATGTTTGCTGCCATGGCAAAAACCAGCGTTGCGCCACAATATCCGCGCAACTAGTCAACGTCGCAGCAAGCGTCAGGCTGGCGAGCAACGCACGGGTGCCCGTCAGGCGTTCGCGCAGCGGCGACATGCAAACGGCAAAAACGCCGAGCACCGCGCCGAGCATCAAGGTTATCCCCAGTGCAGCGCTGAGTGTTTGTGTGGCGCCCAATAGCGGCACCAGCATCAATAAACCTACCGTGCGTTTCATGAGCCAGTTCCTAACAGCAACGCCCGATGCTCATCGAAATAACGCAGTGCGTCATGAATCGCGTTGATGGCGGCACGGGAGGTAATGGTCGCGCCAGCGATTTGATCGAACTGCCCCTGATCCTTTTTCAGCGCCCAACCGGCGTCTGTCGGCTCAGTGCGGGATTTGCCGAGGAAGGTCTGAAGCCAGGCATTCGGCCATTCACCGATGTGACCACCCAATCCCGGCGTTTCGCGCTGCTCAAGGGTTTTCACGCCTAGAACTCTGCCGTTTGCATCGATGGCTATCAGCAGTTCCAGAGTGCCTGCGTAACCTTCGCTGCGACTGCGCAACAGCACCGCAACTGTCTGTCCGGAGCGGGTCGCTCGATAGCCGCCTGACAGCGTGCTATGGCGCAAAACAGGCTCGGCGAGCGTCAGCGGTTGCTCCAGCGGCTGATTGTCGTAGAGCGCTGCAGGCATGACATCGAGCAATTGGCGGCTGGCGAGCAAGCGCTGCTCGCTGGCAATCTGCGGTGCACTGCTGCGCTGCAGCACGTATGTCGCGCTCACGCCAACGAGAGCCAGCAGTACAACCGTCACGACACTCACCGAGCGGTTCATGTGCTCACCGGCAGATGGCGGCTGGCGGCGAAGCGCTCCAGCGTCGGCACCAGCAGATTCATCAGCAATACCGCAAACGCGACGCCGTCCGGGTATCCGCCCCATGTGCGAATCAGGTACGTGAGCAGGCCGACCCCGACGCCAAACAACAGGCGGGCGAGGGCGCTTTTCGCGCCGGACACAGGTTCTGTCACGATAAAAAATGCACCGAGCATGGTCGCGCCGCTGAGCAGATGAAACAGCGGCGAACCATGGGAATCCGACCCCGAGCCGTTCCAGCACAACAGGCTGATGAGGAACAGACTGGCGAGCATCCCCACCGGCGCATGCCAGGAAAAGATCCGCCGCTGCAACAGCCACAGACCGCCGAGCAGAAACGCCAGATTCACCCATTCCACACCGCGCCCGCCGAAACGGCCGAAGGCCGGGTTGCTGGCGAACAGCTCATCGATGGTCAGGCTTTTATTGATGCGCAGACTGTCCAGTGCCGTGGCCTGCGCCCAGGCGTCCGGTGCTGGAGTCGGGTTGAAAACCTGATGCAACGCCGAGAGGAAATCGAGGCCATGACCGGGCCAATGGGTCATCGCTTGCGGAAACAGCACCATGCTCAGGGCAAAGCCAAGCATCGCCGGGTTGAACGGATTTCTGCCGACGCCGCCATACAGGTGCTTGCCGAACAACAAGCCTGAAGCGGTCGCGGTGACCGTCAGCCACCAAGGGCAATAAGCCGGCAGCGCAACGGCCAGCAACATTGCACTGACCAGCGCGCTGCCATCACGCAGTGCCGCTTGCACCGCTTGCCGACGCAAATGGGCGACCCCGGCTTCGACGAGCAAAGCACTGGCAACCGCCAACAGCAGATTGATCAACACGCCCCAGCCATACAACCAGAACAAAGCGAGCAGCCCCGGCAGCGCTGCGAGCAGCACGGTATTCATCGCCTGTTGCAGGCGATCGTCCGCTGCCTCAAGGGGTGGCATGGTCTTGCACCCGGCGCTCGGCGTCAGTCACGGCTTGCTCCAGTGCTGCGATCTGCTCCGGCGCAGCCTCCGCTGCCTGGGCTTTTTTCAACTCGGCGCGGCGCATGGCCAGTTGAATCTTCGCCCGTTTCAACTCCGCGTCGTTGCTCGGAGCAGGGACGGCGGGAATCACCGGTTGGCTGCTTTCCAGATTCGCCAGCGCGTGCTCGGCGGCTTCGAATTGTTGCTGCAGGACGATCAATTGCGACTGCTGCTCGAATGTCGGCGGATGACCGAAGGCTTTCAGCGATTTGTGCAGTTGCGCTCGACTCATCGCCACATCGACCTTGGCCTTCTTCAGCGCCGCATCGGCGTTCGCGGCTTTTTGCGCACGCACCCGCTCCAGCGCAGCCTGCACCGGGTCGGCGGTCGAGACTTGCGGTTGTGCCGCACGCGCGGCTCGCGCTTCACGTTCGGCCTGCTTTTGCTGTTCTTCACGCAGCAGGCGCTGGTTGCGGCGCTCGAAACGCTGGCGCGCGTGGTCACGTTTGATCGCGCGGGCGCGCTGTTCTTCAAGATCGAATGCGAGACCGCCAACCACTGGGATCGTGTTCGCAGGCAAAGGATGCATTTCGATGCAGTCGACCGGGCACGGCGCAACGCACAGATCACAACCGGTGCACTCGTCGATCAGCACCGTGTGCATGAGTTTTGCCGCGCCGACGATGGCGTCGACCGGGCAGGCCTGAATGCACTTGGTGCAGCCGATGCATTCGGCCTCGCGGATGAAGGCGACTTGCGGCGGTGCCGGGCCACGGCTGATGTCCAGTTCCAGGACCGGTATTTTCAACAGCTCGGCCAGGGCAGCGATGGTTTCATCGCCGCCCGGCGGGCACTTGTTGATCGGCTCGCCGTCAACAATGCCTTGCGCATAGGGTTTGCATCCGGGATGTCCGCACTTGCCGCATTGGGTCTGCGGCAGCAGGGCATCGATGCGTTGAAGCAGACTCATGTTTTGATCAATCCACTGAATCCGAGAAAAATCACTGCGACCAGTCCGGCGCTGATCAGATCGATCGGCAGGCCGCGAAAGGGCAAGGGAACATCGTTGTCGACCGTGCGCTCGCGCAGGTCGCAGAACACACTCAACACCAGCCAGAAACCCAGCCCGGCGCCGAAGCTCAACGCCGTTGCGTGCAGCAGGCCTTGATCGTTTTGCGCATTGATCAACGCCAGCCCGAGTACGCCGGCATTGCCGAGCAGCAGCGGCCACAATCCTTCGAACGGCCAATCCGGCAGCCCGCGCGCCAGCAGTTTCAGCAGCGGCGCGATCAACAACACACTCAACGGCAGAAACACGAACAGGCGCAGCGCTTCAAGCTGCAACGGCAGCAATATCCACTGCCAGATCGCATGACCGATAACGCTGACTACCAGCATCAGGCACAACGTCGCCAATCCCAGCGCATGCACCTGGCGACGGCTGCCCGCCAGCAGCGGAGCGACGCCCAGCGGCCAGTGCAACACCAAGTTGTTGAGCAGCGCAGCACTGATCAGCGTTAACACGAGTTCGGTCATGGTTCTGCCAGCGAAACGGGCAGTGTCTCTTAAGGGTAGGCACTATCGGGCCAGATATGAAAAATCCCACCGGCATGCAGAGCACGTCGGTGGGATCGTTTTATCGCAACGTCTTACTTGATGCGCTGACCCGGCTTGGCGCCGCTGTCAGGGCTCAGCAGGTAGATCTCTTCACCGCCGGGACCGGCTGCCATCACCATGCCTTCGGAAATACCGAACTTCATTTTCCGCGGCTTGAGGTTGGCGATCATCATGGTCAGGCGACCGTCGAGCTTGGACGGGTCCGGATACGCGCTCTTGATCCCGGAGAACACGTTGCGTTGCTCGTCACCGATGTCGAGGGTCAGGCGCAGCAGCTTGTCCGCGCCTTCGACGTGTTCGGCCTTGACGATCAAAGCGACGCGCAAATCGATGGCGGCAAAGGCGTCGAAATCGATTTCCGGCGACAGCGGATCCTTGGCCAGTTCGCCGTTGCCCGCAGGGGCGGCTGCGCCAGTGTCGGTCTGGCTGGCGGTCAGGTCTTCCTTGGAGGCGTCGGTCATGGCTTGCACTTTTACCGGGTCGATGCGGGTCATCAACGGTTTGAATTCGTTGAGCTGGTGATTGGCCAGCAGGGTGGTGTGGTCATTCCAGGTCAGCGGCGCGACGTTGAGGAACGCCTCGGCATCAGCGGCCAGCAGTGGCAGTACCGGTTTGAGGAAGATCACCAACTGGCGGAACAGGTTGATGCCGGTGGCGCAGATCGCCTGGACTTCATCCTGCTTGCCTTCCTGCTTGTTCAACGACCACGGCGCCTTGTCGGCGATCCACGCGTTGGCGCGGTCAGCCAGGGCCATGGTTTCACGCATGGCGCGGGCGAAGTCGCGGGCCTCGTAGGCGTCGGCAATGCTCGGCGCGGCGGCGAGGAAGGCCTCTGTCAGCTCCGGCGCGGCATTGTTGTCGACCAGCAGACCGCCGTTGCCTTTGTGGATAAATCCGGCGCAACGGCTGGCGATGTTGACCACTTTGCCGACCAGGTCGGAGTTGACCTTCTGCACGAAGTCTTCGAGGTTCAGGTCGAGGTCATCGACGCCACGGCCGAGCTTGGCCGCGTAGTAGTAGCGCAGGTATTCCGGCGACAGGTGATCGAGATAAGTGCGGGCCTTGATGAAGGTGCCGCGCGACTTCGACATCTTCTGGCCGTTGACGGTCAGGTAGCCGTGCACGTTGATGCCGGTCGGCTTGCGGTAGCCGGCGCCTTCGAGCATGGCTGGCCAGAACAGCGCGTGGAAATTGACGATGTCCTTGCCGATGAAGTGGTACAGCTCGGCAGTCGAATCCTTGCCCCAGAACGCGTCGAAGTCCAGCTCTGGCGTGCGGTTGCAGAGGTTCTTGAAGCTGGCCATGTAACCGATCGGCGCATCCAGCCAGACGTAGAAATACTTGCCCGGCTCGCCCGGAATCTCGAAACCGAAGTACGGCGCATCGCGCGAGATGTCCCACTGCTGCAGGCCGGCATCCAGCCATTCGGCGATCTTGTTGGCTACGGCGTCCTGCAGGGTGCCGCTGCGGGTCCAGGTCTGCAGCATTTGCTGGAAATCCGGCAGCTTGAAGAAGAAGTGCTGGGAATCCTTGAGCACCGGGGTGGCGCCGGAGATCGCCGACTTCGGATCCTTCAGGTCGGTCGGTGCGTAGGTCGCGCCACATTTTTCGCAGTTGTCGCCGTACTGGTCTTCGGTGCCGCATTTCGGGCAGGTGCCCTTGATGAAGCGGTCGGCCAGGAACATTTTCTTTTCCGGGTCGAAATACTGCGTGATCGAGCGCTGGGCGATGTGCCCGGCGTCACGCAGCTTGAGGTAGATCTGGCTCGACAGCTCACGGTTTTCTTCGGCGTGAGTGGAGTGGAAATTGTCGAAATCGACGAGGAAGTCGGCAAAGTCGGCGCTGTGTTCAGCCTGCACGTTGGCGATCAGTTGTTCCGGGGTGATGCCTTCCTTTTCCGCGCGCAGCATGATCGCCGAACCGTGGGCGTCGTCGGCGCAGACATAGATGCATTGGTTGCCGCGATGCTTCTGGAAGCGCACCCACATATCGGTCTGGATGTATTCCAGCATGTGGCCAAGGTGGATCGAACCGTTGGCGTAGGGCAGGGCGCTGGTGACGAGGATCTTGCGTGGCTCGGACATGGGGCTTCGCTACTTGATGAAACGGAGGTCGGCCACTATAAAGCGCCGGCGCATATTTTTCACCCCTGCGCCACTGGGTACTTTGAGAGCTCGTGTGGTGAGGGGATAAGTCCCCTCACCACAGTGGCTTTTCAGCGCAAGTAATCTGTTCGCCTCAAATCGGTGTCCAGCGTACGATAGCCGCCATCTTTTCCAGTCTCGTTATCGGAGTTGCCCATGAGCGCCGTCACTCGCGCAGCGGTGGAAGCCGTCCTCAGCCAATACACCGACCCCTACCTGAACCAGGATCCGGTCAGCGCCGGGTGCGTGAAAAACATCGAGATCATCGGTGACCGCGTCAATGTGCAGCTGGAAATCGGCTACGCCGCCGGTTTGTTCAAGAGCGGCTGGGCGCAATTGCTGCAACTGGCCATCGAAAACCTCGACGGCGTGGTCATCGCCCGCGTCGAGGTCACCAGCGTGATCGCCGCGCACAAGGCCCAGGCGCAGATTCCCGGGCTGGCCAACGTCAAGAACGTCGTCGCCGTCGCGTCCGGCAAGGGCGGCGTGGGCAAATCCACCACCGCTGCCAACCTCGCGCTGGCGCTGGCCCGCGAAGGCGCCAAAGTCGGCATCCTCGATGCCGATATCTACGGCCCGAGCCAGGGCATCATGTTCGGCATTCCCGAGCGCACCCGGCCCGAGGTCAAGGATCAGAAGTGGTTCGTGCCGCTCAAGGCTCACGGCGTGGAAGTCATGTCGATGGCGTTCCTGACCGACGACAACACGCCGATGGTCTGGCGCGGGCCGATGGTTTCCGGGGCGCTGTTGCAACTGGTTACGCAAACCGCTTGGGGCGATCTGGATTATCTGGTCATCGACATGCCACCGGGCACCGGCGACATCCAGCTGACCCTGGCGCAGAAAGTCCCGGTGGCCGGCGCGGTGATCGTCACTACGCCGCAGGACCTGGCACTGCTCGACGCACGCAAAGGCGTGGAAATGTTCCGCAAGGTCAACATTCCGGTGCTGGGCGTGGTGGAAAACATGGCGGTGCACATCTGCTCGAACTGCGGGCATGCCGAGCATCTGTTCGGTGAAGGCGGCGGCGAGAAACTGGCCACCCAGTACGGCGTCGAACTACTGGCCTCACTGCCGCTGTCGATGCTGATCCGCGAACAGGCCGATGGCGGCAAGCCAACCGTAATCGCCGAGCCGGACAGCCAGATCGCCATGGTCTATCAGGAACTGGCCCGCCACGTCGGTGCGCGGATCGTGTTGCAGGAAGCGGCCACGCCGGCGATACCGAATATCACCATCAGCGACGATTGAATAAACGCTGGATGAAAATGTGGGAGCGAGCCTGCTCGCGAAGAGGGAGTGTCAGTCAACGAAGATGTTGGCTGACCCACCGCTTTCGCGAGCAGGCTCGCTCCCACATTTGTTTCAGGGTGACAGTCAGATGCGCAAGCCGCCATCCATCTCCAGAATCCGCCCGGTGTAGTAGTCGTTCTCGAAGATATACGCCGCCGAATGGGCGATCTCTTCGGGCTTGCCCATGCGCTTGAGCGGAATCCCCGACGTCATCTTCTCCAGCGCTTCCGGCTTCATGCCCAAAGTCATTTCGGTTTCGATGAAGCCCGGTGCGATGCCCGCCACGCGAATGCCGTAACGCGCCAGCTCCTTCGCCCAGGTCACGGTCGCCGCTGCGACGCCAGCCTTGGCGGCGGAATAGTTGGTCTGGCCGACGTTGCCCGCGCGGGAGATCGAGGAAATATTGATGATCGCGCCGCTGTTCTTCAGCTCGACCATTTTCGCTGCGACTTCACGGGTGCAGAGGAACACGCCGGTCAGATTGACGTCGATCACCGCCTGCCACTGCGCCAGGCTCATCTTGGTCATCTCACCGTCCTTGACCTTCAGCAACAGACCATCGCGCAGGATCCCGGCGTTGTTGATCAGGCCGTGGATGGCGCCGAAGTCTGCGGCCACTTGCGCGACCATATGCTCGACCTGTTCTTCATTGGCGACGTTGCACAGGTAGCTGCGCGCTTCGACACCCTTGGCTTTACAGGCGGCCACGGCGTCGTCGAGTTTTTCCTGATTCAGATCGACCAGGGCCAGTTTCGCGCCCTTGCCGGCGAAATACTCGGCCATGGAACGGCCCAAACCCTGGCAACCGCCGGTGATAATGATTACTTTGTCGTTGAGTTGCATTCGCATGTCCCGCTGGCAGGTCTGAGTTGTTTTTGTTGTCGGCAACGCTCGATCGGCACCGGTCAGGCCTGGTTGCACACGAACATTTGCCCGATGCGCGCCGGTTACTTTTCGCTGCGCGCCTGTCCGTTTTCTAGACGGAACCCATTTAAGGAGTCACAAATTGAGCGCTGAAGTGGCGAAGAATGCCCGAGAATTGCTTCTCAAGGAATACCGTGGAGTGCTGTCGACCCACTCCAAATCGATGCCGGGTTTTCCCTTTGGCTCGGTTGTGCCGTATTGCCTGGACGAGCAGGGCCGGCCGCTGATCCTGATCAGCCGCATCGCGCAGCACACGCATAACCTGCAGAAAGATCCGAAGTGTTCGATGCTGGTGGGCGAGCGCGAGGCCGACGATGTGCAGGCGGTCGGGCGGCTGACTTATCTGGCCGAAGCGCAGAAGCTCGCAGAACCGGCAGCGATCGAGGCTGCCGCCGAGCGCTATTACCGCTATTTCCCCGACTCGCAGAATTATCACCAGGCCCACGATTTCGATTTCTGGGTGCTCGATCCGGTGCGCCATCGCTACATCGGCGGCTTTGGCGCGATCCACTGGATCGACGATCTGACCTTGGCCAACCCGTTCGCCGGCAAGGCGGAAATCAGCATGGTCGAGCACATGAACAGCGATCACGCCAAGGCCATTGCCCATTACGTCGAGCTGGCCGGGCTGCCCAACAGCACGCCGGCGCAACTGGCCGGCATCGACAGCGAGGGCATGCACCTGCGCATCGGTCAGGCCGTCTACTGGTTGCCCTTCGCGGCGCCATGTAATACGCCGACACAAGTGCGCGAGGCCTTGGTTTCTCTGGCTCACGCCCAGTCCTGGCCGAAAAAAGCGCAAAGTTAAGCTTGAATTCACGCAAGGGCGACGTCATCTAAGGCTTACTGCAAGGCATTTCTTGCGTTGAGGAAACTTTGATGCGCCCTTTTCTGTTGCTCTTTCTGCTGTTTCCAGTGCTGGAGCTGTTCGTATTCGTCAAAGTGGCAGGCTCTATCGGGTTCTTCCCGGCCCTGCTGCTGATCATTCTCGGCTCGATGTTCGGTGTGTTCGTGCTGCGCGTCGCCGGTCTGGCCACCGCATTGCGTGCCCGGGAAAGCCTGAATCGCGGCGAATTGCCCGCGCAGACCATGCTCGAAGGCCTGATGCTGGCACTGGCCGGCGGCCTGTTGATCATTCCCGGCTTCATCAGTGACGTGGTCGGTCTGGTGATGCTGTTGCCGGTCACCCGTCGTCTGCTGGCGAACAAGATGCGCCAGCGCGCTGAAGACCAGGCGATGCGCCAGCGTGCCTTCGCCGACGACCTGCAACCCCGTGGCGGCCCGGCCCCGCGCGAGCCGCTCGGTCGGGAGCCGAATGTGATCGAAGGCGAGTTCGAACACCGCGACAACAAGTGATATCAGCATCGACACGGCACCTGCGGGTGCCGTGCTCGTTTATGGCTGTTATTTGCCGTGTCTGGATGAAAAATTTTTTCCGCCAGCCCTTGTAATCGGCTTGTACGCCCCTATGTATCGGTCACCGAAAGGTTTCCGGTATTCAAACCGGACAGACTTGCGCGGTTCGCTCGACGGACCGCAACCGGCGCAGGCCGGATTCGTTAAACCCGCCGGGACTACACCGGCCGATGAAAACCACAATTAGGAGAGATCGACAATGAAGCTTCGTCCTCTGCATGACCGCGTCGTCATCCGTCGCAGCGAAGAAGAAAAGAAAACCGCTGGCGGTATCGTCCTGCCAGGTTCGGCTGCTGAAAAAGCCAACCACGGTGTGATTCTCGCTGTAGGCCCGGGCAAAGCTCTGGAAAACGGTGAAGTGCGTGCACTGTCCGTGAAGGAAGGCGACAAGGTTGTGTTCGGTCCTTACTCCGGCAGCAACACTGTGAAAGTCGATGGCGAAGACCTGCTGGTAATGAGCGAGAACGAAATCCTCGCGGTTATCGAAGGCTGATATCCCCGTTCATTTTCCCGCTACTACAAAGTATTTAAGGAATATCGATCATGGCTGCTAAAGAAGTTAAGTTCGGCGATGCCGCCCGTACCAAGATGCTCAAAGGCGTCAACGTTCTGGCTGACGCGGTAAAAGCGACCCTGGGCCCGAAAGGCCGTAACGTGGTTATCGAGAAGAGCTTCGGCGCTCCGACCATCACCAAGGACGGCGTTTCCGTCGCCAAAGAAATCGAACTGGATGACCGCTTCGAAAACATGGGCGCGCAGCTGGTCAAAGACGTTGCCTCCCGTGCCAACGATGACGCTGGTGACGGTACTACCACCGCTACCGTTCTGGCTCAGTCGATCGTCAACGAAGGCCTGAAAGCCGTCGCTGCCGGCATGAACCCGATGGACCTGAAACGCGGTATCGACAAGGCGACCATCGCCATTGTCAAAGAGCTCAAAGCCCTGTCCAAGCCATGCGCTGACTTCAAAGCCATCGCTCAGGTCGGCACCATCTCGGCCAACTCCGACAACTCCATCGGCGACATCATTGCCGAAGCCATGGAAAAAGTCGGTAAAGAAGGCGTGATCACCGTTGAAGAAGGCTCGGGCCTGGAAAACGAACTGTCGGTTGTAGAAGGCATGCAGTTCGACCGTGGCTACCTGTCGCCATACTTCGTCAACAAGCCGGACACCATGGTTGCCGAGCTCGACGGCCCGCTGATCCTGCTGGTCGACAAGAAGATCTCGAACATCCGCGAAATGCTGCCAGTGCTGGAAGCCGTTGCCAAAGCCGGCCGCCCACTGCTGATCGTGGCCGAAGACGTTGAAGGCGAAGCCCTGGCGACTCTGGTTGTGAACAACATGCGTGGCATCGTCAAAGTCGCTGCCGTCAAGGCACCGGGCTTCGGCGACCGTCGCAAGGCCATGCTGCAGGACATCGCTGTTCTGACCGGCGGTACCGTTATCTCCGAAGAGATCGGTCTGAGCCTGGAAAGCACCACCCTGGAGCACCTGGGTAACGCCAAGCGCGTAACTCTGTCCAAGGAAAACACCATCATCGTTGACGGTGCTGGCGTGCAGGCAGACATCGAAGGCCGTATCGCTCAGATCCGCGCCCAGGTTGCCGAAACTTCCTCGGACTACGACCGTGAAAAACTGCAAGAGCGTCTGGCCAAGCTGTCCGGCGGCGTTGCAGTGATCAAGGTTGGCGCTGGTTCCGAAGTTGAAATGAAAGAGAAGAAAGCCCGCGTTGAAGACGCCCTGCACGCAACCCGCGCAGCCGTTGAAGAAGGCGTGGTACCTGGCGGTGGCGTGGCGCTGATCCGTGCTCTGGAAGCACTGACCGAGCTGACCGGCGACAACGCTGACCAGAACGTCGGTATCGCTGTGCTGCGTCGCGCTGTTGAAGCGCCGCTGCGTCAGATCGCTGCCAACTCCGGTGACGAGCCAAGCGTAGTCGTCAACGAAGTGAAGAACGGCAAAGGTAACTTCGGTTACAACGCTGCTTCCGGCGAATACGGCGACATGATCGAAATGGGTATCCTGGACCCAACCAAGGTAACCCGTTCGGCTCTGCAAGCTGCAGCCTCCATCGGCGGTCTGATCCTGACCACCGAAGCAGCGGTTGCCGACGCACCGAAGAAAGAAGGTGCAGCTGGCGGCGGTATGCCAGACATGGGCGGCATGGGTGGCATGGGCGGCATGATGTAAGCCAGCCCTGGCCCTGTAACGCAAAACCCCGCTGGCGAAAGTCAGCGGGGTTTTTTATTGCCCCAATTTCGAAGCTCACTGGTATCCCCCTGTGGGAGCGAGCCTGCTCGCGAAAGCGGTCTGTCATCCGACATGCAAGCCAGTTGAGCCGCCAATTCGCGAGCAGGCTCGCTCCCACAGGTTGTTTATATCAGGCGTTGATCGGCTGTGTGTTCATCGCCGTCGAAGTCTTGCCAGCCGGGCGATACAGCACCCAGTAATAAGCCCCCAGACAAATCAGCCAGCAAAAAATCGCCGTCCACACGTTGTGCGAAAAGAAGTGCGCGCCCTGCATCATGCGACTGATCGAGAACACCGAACCCAGCGCAAAGGCGAACACAAACGCCTGCCCTGCCAGTCGCGGGCGGCGGTCGCGCAACACGAAGAACAACGCAAACAACGTAAACCCGGTTGCCGCATGGCCACCCGGCCAGCAACGTCCCGGCCTGTCCGTGGCGGGGCGATGCTCCATCAGTTTGCTGTAGGTCTCGTGACCGCCGAATTGCTCCAGGCTCCACGGGCATTGCACGGCAGTGACGGCTTTGACTGGAGTGACAAACGAAGTCGCCAGCCCCAGCGACAGCACCAGGCAACCCAGTTCACGCTTGAACGGTTTCAGCCGTTCGATGAAAAACGCGCCGATGAAACCCAGAATGGCAAACACCGAGAAGCCGATCACCAGCTGTTTCGCCCGGTCATGCAGGATGTCTTCAAGAAAATAGCTGTGCCGCCCGATGAAATCCCCGGCGACCGGGTCGTAGAACATTTGCGCCAGAACCATGTCCAGATCGGTCAGTTCGAGCAACAGCAGAATGATCGCCGCCGCTGCGGGAATGCCCAGACACAACCACCAGTTCAGCGGTCTTGAAGCGGGAAGGGCAGAGGTCGACACCATGGCAGGTTCCTTGGTCGATGAACGGACGAGAGAGCGTAATCGCGGGGAGTCTGCGCGCGCTGGCGTCGGCGATTTGTTAACCGAAAGTGAAAAAAACGTCGCAGCGCGCGCAGCGCAGGTTTATCAAAAAACGCCCCTAGCCCTGAGCCACACTTGGCCGTAAGCTGCGCGGGCCAAGACGGCCGTTACCCCGTTCGGAGGAGATGTCCATGCGAATTCTGCTGGTCGAAGACAACCGTGACATCCTGGCCAATCTGGCCGATTACCTGGGCATGAAAGGCTATACCGTCGATTGCGCACAAGACGGCTTGTCCGGTCTGCATCTGGCGGCGACCGAGCATTACGACCTGATCGTGCTCGACATCATGCTGCCCGGCATCGACGGCTACACCTTGTGCAAGCGCCTGCGTGAAGACGCCCGGCGCGATACGCCGGTGATCATGCTGACCGCCCGCGATCAACTCGACGACCGGCTGCAAGGCTTCAAGTCCGGCGCCGACGATTACCTGATCAAACCGTTTGCGCTGTCCGAGCTGGCTGCCCGCGTCGAAGCGGTCATGCGCCGCGCTCAGGGCGGCGGTCGCCGGGCATTGCAGGTCGGTGATCTGAGCTACGACCTCGACACCCTGGAAGTGACCCGCGAAGGCAAGCTGCTCAAGCTCAACCCGGTCGGTCTCAAGCTGCTCGCAGTGCTGATGCAGAAGAGCCCGCACGTGCTGCGTCGGGAGATTCTCGAGGAAGCGCTGTGGGGCGATGACTGCCCGGACAGCGACAGCCTGCGCAGCCATGTTCACCAGTTGCGCCAGGTGATCGACAAGCCATTCGCCAAGCCACTGCTGCACACCGTGCACGGTGTCGGTTATCGCTTGGCCGAGGGGCGAGATGGAGTTTAAGCAGAGTCTTTCCCAGCGGATCATCATCGCCTTTGCGCTGATGAGCGCACTGGTCGCCGGCGCTTTCGCCATGGGCATCGTTGCGACGGTGCACCTGGTGGAAGAGAAACTGATTTCCGCAGGGCTGGGCGGCGACCTGCAACGTTTGCTGCTGATGGACAACGTCTCCGACTGGAGCCATCGCCCCGAGCCGGATCAGTTGTTCTATTTCAGTGGCGGGCCGGGGGATTTCGATTTGCCCAAGGATCTGCGTCACCTCGATGCCGGTTTCCACGAGGTCTTTCGCGAGCAGCTGTCCTATCACGCCATGGTCGAGGTGGTGGATGGTCGACGCTACGTACTATTGCAGGACCAAAGCGATTTCGAAGAGCGCGAGCGCGTGCTGTTTGCCGTGGTGCTGGTGGGCTTCGTGCTCAGCCTGGCACTGGCGGTGTTTCTTGGCTGGGTGCTCGCGCGCAAGGTGATGGCGCCGGTGGTGCGCCTGGCGCGGCAGGTCCGTCATCGCGACCAGTTGCTCGGGCTGGCGCCGCCCCTGGCGCCGGACTATGCGGCGGATGAAGTCGGTGAACTGGCGGTGGCGTTCGATGCCACGCTGGGGCGCTTGCGTCAGGCGCTGAACCGCGAGCGTTTGTTCACCAGCGACGTCAGCCACGAATTGCGCACGCCGCTGATGGTCCTCGCCAGTTCCTGCGAACTGCTGCTGGAAAACCCCGGTCTCGATCAGCGCGGTCGCGCCCAGGTCGAGCGCATTGCCCGGGCCAGCGAGGAGATGCGCGAACTGGTGCAGACCTTCCTGATGCTGGCGCGCGCACAGAACGAAGAGGCCGGCGCCGCGCCGCAGCAGAACCTCACGCAAGTAGCCGAAAGCCTGCTCTGCCTGTGGCGCGAACCGATCGAGCGCAAGGGCCTGACGCTGATGTTCGAGCCGGGCGATCCACCGGACACACGTTACAACGCGACCTTGCTCAATGCGGTGATGGGCAACTTGCTGCGTAACGCACTGCATTACACCGAAGAGGGTTTTATTCGCCTTACCCTCACTGCCAACGGTTTTGTCGTCGAGGACTCAGGGGTGGGTATTCCCGAGGAAAAACGCGAGGCGATGTTCGAGCCGTTTGTGCGCGGTAGCGAGAAACGTGGCGAGGGTCTCGGCTTGGGCCTGTCGCTGGTCCAGCGTATCTGCGAAAACCAGGGCTGGACGGTCAGTTTGAGCACGATGGAGCCCAATGGCTGCCGATTCGAGGTAGATCTTGGCGTGAATGCCAGCAAATAGTGGCTCGAGGCTACTCCCGCCCACCTGTCTAAATCCTGTATAACGTTGTAATACTTTGCAGATTTACCTGACAGAATTTTCACAATTGGATGACCTGACGCTGACACGCCGCTGCTTAAGGTGGCGTCATCAGAACAGGAGTCCAGATGATGGCCGGCCCGATCAAGCTCGATTTTTCCGAAAAGTACGACGACCAACACGCACAACGATATCTGCGCAAGCACCAGCAAAGCCTCGGTCGCCGCCTGTCGCACTGGCGCGATGAGCAAGTCGGCCGCAAGGCCTTGGCGCTGGCGGGAGATCCCGGGCTGGTGCTGGATCTGCCCTGCGGTGCCGGGCGTTTCTGGCCAATGCTCGCGGAGAAGCCCAACCGGGTGATCATCGGCGCGGACAATTCCGAGTCGATGATCAAGACCGCGCTGCGAGGGCAGCCAGCCGATGTGGTCAAGCGTGTACAACCGCTGCACACCTCGGCATTCGATATCGCTCTGCCGGATAACTCGGTCGACAGCATCTTTTGCATGCGTCTGTTGCACCACATCGGCGAGGCCGAGCACCGCCGGGTGATCCTGCGCGAGTTCGAGCGGGTGACCCGTGACAGCGTGATTGTTTCGTTGTGGGTTGACGGCAATTTCAAGGCCTGGAAGCGCAAGCGTGCCGAGCGGGATCGGCCAAGTCATGATTACCAGAATCGATTTCTGATTCCGGCGGCGATGATCGAGAAAGAATTTGAACAGGCGGGTTTCCGCATTCAGGAACAACTGGACTTCATACCGCTCTATGCGATGTGGCGAGTTTACGTATTACGCAAGAGGTAGAGGATGGCAGTGCAAGCAGCGGTTGAAGCGGATGTCGCTCCCCTGGATCGTTTCGATTATTACTGGAACCAGCGCGGCGAATGGGTTGAAGAGCCCAATGTGCGCCGTGGTGGCGAAAGCGGGGTGCAGCGCATCGTCGACCGTGACGGTCAGCTCTTGTACGCCAAGCGCCAGACCGGGCACATCTATCGCAGTTGGTTGCACCCGTTCGGTCGCCCGACCGTATTGCGTGAACTCGATGCGCTGACCGGCGTAAGCAAACTCGGCGTGCGTGTTCCGCAAATCGTTTTTTGCGGCGCGCAACCGGATCCGCAACACAAGTGGCGCGCGCTGCTCGTCACCAAATCCCTCGACGGTTTCCAGGAACTGGAACACTGGCTGGCCGCTGCCGGTGGTCGCGATCAATGTGGTGACGTGGTCTACGAGAAAGTCCTCAAGGACCTCGCCGAGAACCTGGCGCGCATGCACAAGGGCCGCTGGCAACACAGCTGCATCTACATCAAACACGTTTTCGTGCGCGTCACCGGTGAAGGTGAAGCGGCGCAGGTTGAAGTGGCGTTGATCGATCTGGAGAAGTGCCGTCAGCGTCTGACACCCTATCGCGCCGCGCAGCATGACATGAAGCAACTGCGTCGCCATTCGTCGTTCCGCGATGCCGACTGGAAAAAACTCGTCTACTTTTATGAGACGGCGTTTGGCAGCGCTATCAAAGGTTTATAGCGATGAAACTCGAAATTGCACGAGGTTTGTTCCTGGTCGGGGCCTTGGCAGTTGCTTCACTGGCGGTGGCTGCCTGGGAGCAGCCGCGCATGCAGGTCATAGGGGCGTCCGGGAACGACGCTCATTGTTCGGTTCCACGGGTGGCGAAATCCTCCGTGGCGACCCAGCCCGATCATGATTTGCTGTTGTTCATGTTCGGACTGTCTCAGGGAATGAGGCCAGCCAGTTGAAACGATTGAAGCCCAAATGAAAGGCCTCGCAGTTGCGAGGCCTTTTTTTTGGAATACGGATTGTGTAGGAGCTGCCGAAGGCTGCGATCTTTTGATCTTGCTTGATCGTTCCTACGCTCTGCGTGGGAACGCCTCAAAGGACGCTCCGCGTTCCAATGGGACGCGGAGCGTCCCGAGCTGCATTCCCAAGCAGAGCGTGGGAACGATCAAAATACCGCATTCGCGAGCAGGCTCGCTCCCACAGCGTGATGCGTGTTATTTGCGGTCCGGTTTCGCCAGGAACGTGTAAACACACGGCAGCACGAACAGCGTAAACAACGTGCCGATCGACATCCCCGTCGCAATCACCATGCCTATATCAAAGCGGCTCACGGCTCCCGCACCGGTGGCCAGAATCAGCGGCACCATGCCGAACACCATTGCCGCCGTCGTCATCAGCACCGGGCGCAAGCGAATTGCCGCTGCTTCCTCTACGGCTTCACGGGCGCTCAAACCCTTGTCCTTGCGCAACTGGTTGGCGAATTCGACGATCAGGATGCCGTGCTTGCTGATCAGGCCGATCAGCGTCACCAGCCCGACCTGGGTGTAGATGTTCATGCTCGACCAGCCGAGGAACAGCGGAATCAGCGCCCCGCAAATCGACAGCGGTACGGTCACCAGAATCACCAGCGGATCACGGAAGCTTTCGAACTGTGCGGCCAGCACGAGAAAGATGATCGCCAATGCCAGAGCGAAAGTTACCCACAATGCGCTGCCTTCCTGCACGTACTGGCGCGAGGCGCCGCCGTAGTCGAAGGCAAACCCGGCCGGTGCTTCTTCGCGGGCAATCTGCAGCACGGTGTCGATGGCTTCGCCCATGCTCACCAGCGGGAAACCGGAAATCTTCGCTGCGTTGAGCTGCTGGAACTGATTGAGCTGGCGCGGTCGTGCGCGGTCGCTGACCTTGATCAAGGTCGACAGCGGCAGCAATTCGCCCTGAGTGTTTTTCACGTAGTAATTGTTCAGCCAGTCCGGGTTGTCGCGGTAGGCCCGTTCAACCTGGGCGATGACCTTGTAGCTGCGCCCGTCGATGGTGAAGCGGTTGATTTCCGCCTCGCCGAGCAAGGTCGCCAGCGTGCTGCCGAGGTCAAGCATCGACACGCCCATCTGCGCGGCCTTGTCGCGGTCGATATCCACGACTACTTCCGGCTTGTCGAACGCCAGATCGAGGTCGACGAAGGCGAACTTGCCCGACTCCATGGCGCGCTTCTCGATGCGCTCGGCGACTTGCAGCAGCAGCTCGTAGTCATTGGCGGTGTTGACCACGAATTCGAAGGGCAGGCCTTCACCCGTGCCGGGCAGGGAGGGCAGGTTGAAACCGAAGATCTGCAGGCCGGGAATGCTCTCCAGTTTGCTCTGCACCTCGGGGAGGATTTCCATCTGCGTGCGGCTGCGCTCGTTCCATGGCTTGAGCAGGAAGCCGCCGATACCGGCCTGCACGCCGTTGTAGCCGTTGATCTGGAACGATGAGTAGTACTCGGGAAACTCTTTGAAGATGGTGATGAATTCGTCGGTGTAGGTGCTCAGGTAGTCGAGGTTGGTCGGCTGCGGTGCGCTGGCCATCATGAAAATGATGCCTTGATCCTCGTCCGGGGCCAGTTCCGACTTGGTGAACTTGAGAAACACCGGAATCAGGCACAGCACGATCACCGCAAACACCAGCACCACCGGCCGCGTATTGAGCGTGCCGTGGAGCATGCTTTGATAACGGCGCTTGAGGCCTTCAAAGACGCGGTCGAGGCGATGGGCCAGGCCGCTGGGATTCTCTTCGTGGCGCAGCAGAAACGCGCACATCATCGGCGACAGCGTCAGGGCGACGACGCCGGAGATCACCACCGCACCGGCCAGGGTCAGGGCGAACTCCTTGAACAGCGCTCCGGTCAGCCCGGTGAGGAAACCGATCGGCGCATACACCGCCGCCAGGGTGATGGTCATCGACACCACCGGCATGGCAATTTCCCGCGCGCCTTCCAGGGCTGCATCGAACGGCGTCTTGCCTTCCTCGATGTGCCGGTGGATGTTTTCCACCACGACGATCGCATCGTCCACCACCAGACCGATGGCCAGCACCATGGCCAGCAGCGTCAGCAGGTTCATCGAGTAACCCATCATCTGCATGAAGAACATCACGCCGATCATCGACAGCGGAATGGTCACCACCGGGATCACTACCGAACGCAGCGCGCCGAGGAACAGGAACACCACGACGATGACGATCAGCACCGCTTCGAACAGGGTTTTCACCACCTCATCGATCGAGGCCTGAATGAACAGCGTGGCGTCGTAGGCGATTTCGCTTTTCAGGTTCGGCGGCAGCTGCGCTTCCAGCTCGGGCATCAGCTTGCGCACTTCCTTGATCACGTCCAGCGGGTTGGCGCCGGGGGTGGCCTTGATGCCGATATACACCGACGGCGTGCCGCCGAACGAGCTGATCGAATCGTAGTTTTCCGCGCCCATTTCCACCCGCGCGACATCACGCAGCAACACACGGCTGTCGCCATCGACCTTGAGCGGAATCGCCGCGAAGGCTTCGGCGGATTTCAGTTCGGTGTTGGCGTTGATGCTGGTGACGGTGTACTCGCCTTTCACCTCGCCGGCAGCGGAGAGGAAGTTGTACTGGCGCACCGCAGCGGTCACGTCGGCGGCGCTGAGGCCGAAGCCGGCGAGTTTCACCGGGTCGAGCCACAGGCGCATGGCGAACACCTGATTGCCGAGGATCTCCGCTTCGGCCATGCCCGGCAGCGTCGCCAGTTTCGGCTGGATGACCCGCGACAGATAATCGGTGATCTGCGGGTTGCTCAGGTCCTTGCTGAAGAAACTGATGTACATCAGCGCCGAAGCGTCGGCGGATTCCTTGCTCAGCACCGGGTCTTCGGCGTCCTGCGGCAGCTTGTTCTTCACCTCGTTGGCCTTGGCCAGCAGTTCGGTGAACAAGCGGTCGGTGTTGGCACCGATGCGCGCGTAGATCGAAATCACCGAGAAGTTCTGCCGGCTGACCGAGGTCATGTAATCGATGCCCTCGGCGCTGGCCAGGCTCTGTTGCATCGGCTGGGTGATGTAGCCCTGAATGGTTTCGGCGTTGGCCCCGGGATAAGCCGTGGTCACCGTGATCAGGGCGTTTTCCATTTGCGGGTACTGGCGCAGGGGCAGCTTGCTCCAGGCCTGGAAGCCAAGCAGCACAATCAGCAGGCTGACCACGGTGGCGAGCACCGGGCGGCGGATGAACGGATCGGTAAAAGCCATGGGAATTCCTTGATCAGTCGGCGCGAGGCGGACTGTTCTGCTCGCCGAGGGTCTTGTCGTCGCTGATGGCAATGTGGGCGCCGTTGTCCAGTTTGATCTGGCCCGCCGTCACCACTTGTTCGCCGCTCTGCACGCCCTTGTTGATCATCACCAGGCCATCGCGGCGTTCACCGGTCTCGACGAAACGACGTTCGGCGATCAGCAGCGGTTGGCCGTTGTCATCCTTGGCGACGCTGCCGTCCTCGGCCTTCTTCTGCCCGACCACGTACACCGAGTTGCCGTACAGGGTGTAGGTGATCGCGCTCTCCGGCACCACGATGTGCTTTTGCGGATCAGGCAGCAGCACTTCAAGGCTGGCGAACATGCCCGGCAACAGTTTGCCGTCGGGGTTGGCGAGGGTGGCGCGGACGAGGATGTTGCGCGTGGTGCTTTCGACGATCGGGTTGATTGCGCTGATCTTGCCGACGAAGTTCTGCCCCGGATAAGCGGCGACGGTGAACTGCACGGGCTGACCGATAGCGAGTTTCGGCACCGCTTGTTCCGGCACGTAGAAGTCGGCGTAGAGGCTACTCAAGTCTTGCAGCGTGGCGATTTTGGTACCGCTGGCGAGGTAGTCGCCGACGTCGACCTGGCGGATGCCGATGGTGCCGCTGAATGGCGCGAGGATGCGCTTTTTCGCCAGCGACGCGTTGAGCTGATTGACCGTGGCCTTGTTCTTTTGCAGCACGGCGGAGAGGCGGTCGTACTCGCCTTTGGAGATCGCGCGGCTGTCGATCAGTTGCGCGCCACGGCCGAAGTCCAGTTGCGCCAGGCCCAGATCAGCCTTGGCGGTTTCGAGCAGGGCGGTTTCCACGGCGCTGTCGAGTTGCAGCAACGGTTGCCCGGCCTTGACCTTCTGCCCTGATTCGAATTTGAGTTCAGTGACGGTGCCGGCGACTTCCAGACTCAAGTCGACACCTTGCAGTGCCTTGAGCGTGCCGACGGTGGGCAGGCGCATCTGCCACGGCTGTGCGCCGGCAGTGGCCACGGCGACGCTGATCGGCGGCTTGGGCTTGGAAAAGCCCTGGATCATCGTGTAGATCGAAAAGGCTTTGTATCCGCCCAGTACCAGGACGATCAGCAAAACAACACCCAACATGATCAGCATGCGGCGACGCAGCATATTTCCATTTCCTTGGATAAATCATGAGACAGGCGGGCACATTACTCCGAGTCAGGTGGGGATTCCAACTGGCAGTTATTACGTGAAGGCCGGATATGAACCCTGTGGCGAGGGGATTTATCCCCGTTGGGCTGCGAAGCGGCCCCCTGAATCCTTCAGTCATACCGCAATTGCAGTTTTAAGGGCGGCTGCGCCACCCAACGGGGATAAATCCCCTCGCCACAGGTTGATTGTCAGCCACGGGACTTGTTGTCAGGCCATCAAGTGCAGATGGTTGTCCCAGAGCCCCGCCGGCAATTCCAGCGGCTTGGCCAGCAGCTGTTCCTGCCGGCAATCGTAGTAACGGCAACGGCCCTGACCCGAGGTCACGACAAAGCCATCCTTTACCGCACCAACGCCGGCGCAATCAGGCAAAGGCGCATCGAGGCGCAGTTCGCCGCTGTCCAGATCCCAGATAAAGAAGCGATTGCCGCGCGGCGCTGTCAACGCGACCAGACGCAGGTCGCTGTGCACCGCGACGCTGGCGGTGTAGTGCCCCATCGCCTGCAACTGCTGCTCGGCCACCGGGAACGCCACGAACGCTTGTCCGGGGCGCTTGACCGCCAACAGCTCCGAGCGCTCGTGGGACGGCCCCATGAATTGCTGACCGGCAACGATTGTGCCGTCACTGGCGATGCCCAGGTGGCGCACGCTGTTCATCTGCTGGGCGAGGGTTTCCTTGCTCAGCAACGTGCCGTCGCGCTGCATCAATACCAGGCTCGGCTCCATGGCGTTGAGGTTCATGTCGACGCGGCTTTCCGCCTCGGTGCGAATGCCGCCGTTGGCCACCACCAGCGTCTCGCCGTCGGGCATCCACGACACCTGATGGGGGCCCAGGCCATGGGTGGAAATCTCGCCCGTGTGCACCAGCCGTTCGCCCTCGAACTTGTACACGCCGAGCAGGCCACGGCCGGGATCGCTCGTGTCATTCTCGGTGGCGTACAGGTATTCGCCGTCCTTGTGCACCACGGCGTGGCCGTAGAAGTGCCGGTTCGGCTGCGAGGTCACGGTCTGCAGCAGCTTGCCGTCGCGCAGGTCGATCAGGTAACTCTCGGTACCCGGGCGCCGTGCAACGAACAGCGCCAGCGGCTGCGTCGGATGATTGATGATGTCGTGGCAACGCTGGCCGACGTGGGTGGCGAACACCCGCGTACCGTCGAGCCGATAGCCGACGGCGTAATGCTTGCCGTCAGTATCGTCGCGCGCCGACAGCAACAGCGGGCTCTGATCCTTGCGTTTGAACAGCGTCCAGCCGCCCAGCGTCACTGCTCCCAGCAGTGCACTACCTAAAGTCAGAACCTGACGTCGCAGCATGGCACTCGCCCTCATCAGTCACCGTCGTTGGCGTTGAAGCCCAGTTGGATGCCCAGCGCCTTGGCCAGCTCGCCTTCATGCAGGCGATGGACGACGTTGAGGCTGTCGTAGATATCGTTGAGTTGCTGGCGACCGGCGTCGTCTTCGAGCATTTCGCCCAGCGAGCGCTGGGTGCTGTCGAACAGCTTCAGCGAAGCGGCATAGGCGGCATCGATCTTGTCCGCCAACGGCTTCTGTTCGGCCGGCAGCAGACCGCGCAGGCCTTTGTTGTCGACGCCTTCCCAGACGGTTTTGGCCGCGGCTAGGCTGGCTTCCAGTGCGGTCAGCGACGACTGGCTGCGCCACGCATCCGCCTGGAATGGCTGCGGCACGCCTTTGCTCTGCCGGCCCATCGGCGTGCCGAGTTTTTTCTTCAGGGTATCCAGTGCAGTCACTTGTACGCGCAGCAGATCGGCGATCGCTTCGTGGGAGTCGGCATAGCGCTGGTTGGGGAACTTGCTCATCTGCGCGAGCATGCCATCGGTGTTGTTCCAGCCCTGCAGGATCTCTTCGGCCAGTTGCTTCTGGCGTTCGCCGATGGCGATCAGCAGCGGGCAGTATTTGGCTTTTTGCGCGTCGTTGGCGACGTCAGGCTTGGCGTCGAAGAGGATGTATTCGTAAGCCGACAGGCCTTGCACCACGACGCTGGATTTGGCCAGTGCGGCGGCGTCGATCTGCGGCTGGGCGACGACCAGTTGCTCGACTTGACGGCCGACGAGGTTTTTCTTGTCCGGCCAGAACTGCACTTGCCACGAACGATTGCCCTCAGCCAGCGGCCCGATCAGCAGCGGTTGCAGTTCGGCCCAGGCTTTCTGCGCGTGAAGGAAATCGGCACGGGCAGTTTCCAGGCTTTCCTTGCCCTGGCAATAGGCGAGGGCGCTGACCGCCAGTTGCCGGTCGGCTTCGACCCAGCGAGTGTAGGTCGGCAGGATCACCGATTTGGCGATCGCCGCCGAAGTGACCGCTTGCGGGTCCTGCGGCGAGCAGGCGCCGAGGGCGAGCGCGGCGAGGCTGGTGAACAGTAACTTGGGACGGAACATGTCGGGCTCCCGATGCTTTTACAGTATTTAAAGTGAGTTCAGAAAAGCCAGCAACGCAGCGCGCTGCTCGGCATTGAAAGACAAAACCTGTTGCTGCGCCGCCGACGCTTCGCCGCCATGCCAGAGCACCGCTTCGAGCAGGTTGCGTGCGCGACCGTCATGCAAAAACTGGGTGTGACCGCTGACCGCTTGCGTCAGACCAATCCCCCACAACGGCGGGGTGCGCCAGTCGCGGCCGGAGGCCTGAAATTCCGTGCGGTTGTCCGCCAGGCCTTCGCCCATGTCATGCAGCAGCAAGTCGCTGTACGGACGAATCACCTGATTGGCCAATTCCGGTTCGGCGGCATCGGCGGCGGTGGTGTATTTCGGCGTGTGGCACGACTGGCAACCGGCCTGGAAAAACAGATTCTTGCCGGCCAGCACCTGTGGATCGTTGACGCCACGGCGCGCCGGCACTGCGAGATTGCGGCTGTAGAACAGCACCAGCCGCAGGATGTTGTCGCTGACTTCCGGTTCGCCGTCCGGGCCATTGCCGTTCGGCGCCTGTTTGCAGGCGCTTTGCGCCTCGGTGCAATCGTCGAACGGCCGCAGGCTGGTGGTCAGGCCCATGTCACCCGAGAACGCATGAACATTCTGTTGATTGAGATTCGGCTGCCCGGCTTTCCAGCCGAACCGGCCGATGACGGTTTTCTGCAACTGGTCATCCCAGACACGGTTGGGCCGGCCGTTGATGCCGTTGTTCTCTTTCGCCTGGGCGGCGGCGTTGGCGAGGATCGCCTCCTCGGGGATGGCTTCGAGCAGGCCCAGACCAATCGTCGGCGGCGCCACCCGCGCGGAAAAACGCGTGTCCGGGTGCATCGGGCCGTAACCGAGTTGAGTGATCTGCAGGGTCGGCTTGCGCAGCTCGACTTCAGTGCCGTCCTTGAAGCGTACGGACACCGGTGTGTAGTCGACCCGCACCTTGCCTTCCGGGGCGACGCCGGGCACGGCCATGTCCTGGAACTGCCCGCCATACACCGGCTCCGGCACTACGCCGAGCTGTTCGATGACTTTGGCGTAGGCCGGCGCGTCGGGAATCGACAGGCGCACCAGCATCGACACCGCATTGGATGCGTCAGATGCCGGCGGATGCCCGCGACCGTCCTTGATGTGGCAGTTCTGGCAGGCGTTGGTATTGAACAACGGGCCGAGGCCGTCGCGCGCCGTGGTGGTCGACGGCGCGATCACCCACGGGCTGCGAAAGAAACTGTTGCCGACACTGAAATCCACGCGCCGCGAGGGCGGCAGGTTGGCCGATGGCAGGGAGAAGGCGTTCTGATCGCTCTTGCGCACAGTCGCCGCACCGCCCGAACGCGCTTCCCCCGGCTCGGCCTTGGTGAAACGCGGGGCGTCATCGCAGGCACTCAGGCCCAGGGCCAGCAACAGTGCGGACAAGCGAAGCGGCAACGACAGCATCAGACATCCTGCAAACGGGCGAAAACAAAGGCGCAAAGTCTAACAGGGCGGGGGAGTTTGAATAAGAGGAATTATCGTTTGCTTGATATCGCGCAAGCCTTGAAGCGCATGCCAACACTGTGGGAGCGAGCCTGCTCGCGAAAGCGATGCCCGACGCGCTGTAAATGCTGCGCCGGATCAAGCCTTCGCGAGCAGGCTCGCTCCCACAGGGATAGTGGTGTGCCAATAATGAAAAAGGCGACCCGAAGGTCGCCTCTTTTTGACGCGGACGCTGCGATCAGAATTCGTGATCGGCGTTGTCCGGGTTCAGGTCGCTGATGCCCAGTTTGCCCGCTGCCGCTTCGATCGAGCCGGTCTGCTTGACCAGCGCGGCGATGGCGTCGCGAACGACCTGGTTGCCAGCGGTGTTGCCGGCAGCGATCAACTGGTCGTAGTGCTCACCCTTGTTGGCGTGATCGACCATGACCTGGATCTTCGCTTCGGTCGCGGCCAGATCGGCTTTCAGCGCGGTGTCGGCAGCCGGGTCGGCCTTGGCTACCAGCGACGACAGGCTGGCGCCGGTCAGCTTGGTGCCGTCAACACGGGTGTACTCGCCCAGGTAAACGTTACGCACGCCTTTGGCGTCGTAGAAGTGCGAGTAGTGGGTGTTGTCGCTGAAGCAATCCTGCTCGTCTTCCGGGGAGTTGGCTTCCAGGGAAACCTTCATGCGTTCGCCCGCCAGTTCACCCAGGGACAGGCTGCCCATGCCGAAGAGCATTTTGCGCAGGCCGGTTTCGCCTGGCTCGGCTTCCAGGGTGGCGCGGTAGTTGTCGGCCACGTTCGGCTTCCAGTTGCCGACCATTTCTTCCAGGTCGCTGACCAGCAGTTGGGTCACGGCTTTCAGGTAGGCACGACGACGCTCGTTGTGACCACCGGTGGCGCCGGCGCCTTCCAGATAGTCCGAGGCCGGACGGTTGCCAGCGCCAGGGCCGGTGCCGTTCAGATCCTGGCCCCATAGGAGGAATTCGATCGCGTGGTAGCCGGTGGCAACGTTCGCCTCGGAACCGCCCAGCTCGTTGAGGCTGGCGAGTTTTTCCGGGGTGATCTCTTTCACGTCGACTTTGTCTTCGCCGACCTGCACTTCGGTGTTGGCGATGATGTTGGCGCTGGCGCCCGGGTTACCCAGTGCGTGCTCGTAGGATTTGTCGACGTAGTCGATCAAGCCCTCGTCCAACGGCCAGGCGTTAACCTGACCTTCCCAGTCGTCGATGATGGTGTTGCCGAAGCGGAATACTTCGCTCTGCAGATACGGCACGCGTGCGGCGACCCAGGCAGCCTTGGCGGCTTTGAGGGTGTCGGCGTTCGGCTTGGCGAGGAACGCGTCGACCGCGCTCTGCAGGGTTTTCGCGGTGGATTCGGCATCGCTGTAAACGGCGAAGACCATGTCGGCATAGTGCGCGACCACAGCCTTGGCGGCGGCATCGTCAACTTTACCGGCGGCAGGAGCAGGTGCAGCGGCAGGGGCTGGAGCAGCACTGCTGGAAGCCGGAGTCATTTCGGAGGCTTTTTCTTTGTCCTTGCCTTCGCCGCAACCGGCGAGGGAAATAGCGATGGCCAGCAGACTGGCGGTAGCCAGAGGCATACGAATCATGGCGAACATCCTGCTTCGGTAGTTGAGTGGACTGGCGCCGGTGGCGCGCAAAACTGCGACATAATGCAAATCTTTCGCATTATGTGTAAAGGCGTGCTTGGAAATATTTCTTATTTAGGCAGGTGTGATGGCGCGATCTTGCGCTTTTAGAGAATGGCCGCGTTGCTGCGTTGCGCCTGCTTGAGGTAAATACCCAGCTCCCGCGCCGGCAGCGGTTTGCTGTAGTGGTAGCCCTGACCTTCGTGGCAACCCTCGGAAATGATGTAGGTTTCCTGCTCGGCGGTTTCCACGCCTTCGGCAATCACCTGCATGCCCAGGCTCTTGCCCAGTTGAATGATCGCGCGAACGATGGTCGCGTCATCGTCGTCATCGAGCAGATCCTGAACGAAGCTCTTGTCGATCTTGATCTTGTCCAGCGGCAGGCTTTTCAGATAACTGAGGGACGAATAGCCGGTGCCGAAGTCGTCGATCGCAATCAGCGCACCGGAGCGGCGCAGGCTGAGCAGATGCTGGGCGGCGGTGGTGATGTCTTCCATCAGGCCGGTTTCGGTGACTTCCAGTTCCAGACTGCGCGGCGGCAAGCGGTACATTTGCAGCAGGTTGTTGACCACCCGTGGCAGCTCGGCGTGGTGCAGTTGCACGGTGGACAGATTGACCGCCATGCGCAGATCGACAAAACCCTGATCGTGCCACTCGCGCAACTGCTTGCAGGCCTGATCGAGCACCCACTCGCCGATGGCGATGATCGTGCCGTTCTGTTCGGCCAGCGGGATGAACAGGTCCGGCGGCACCAGACCGTGTTCCGGATGTTGCCAGCGAATCAGCGCTTCGACGCCGACCACGCGGTGATCGCGATAACTGATCTGCGGTTGGTAGACGAGGTAGAACTGGTCGCGGATCAGCGCATCGCGCAAATCTTTTTCCAGCTCGCGACGACGGCGCATCTCGCTGTCGACGCTGGCGATGTAGAACTGATAGCGATTGCGCGAGCGGGTTTTGGCCAGGGTCATGGTCTGTTCGGCTTTCTGCAACAGCTTCTCGGTGCTGTCGCCGTCCTCCGGAAACAGGGTGATGCCGATAGTCGCGCGCAGGCGGATTTCCTGATCGTCGAGGGCGAACGGCGCTTCGAGGTCATCGAGAATGCTCTGCGCCAGTTCCGCTGCTTCGTAAGGCTGTTCAATGTCGGCCTGCACCAGCGCGAACTGGTCGCCGCCCAGGCGGGCGAGGGCGCCGAGACGACCGCTGTGGGCACGTAAACGATCGGCCAAGGCCAGTAGCAATTGGTCGCCGGTCTGGTAGCTGAATTGCTCGTTGATGCCCTTGAAATCATCCAGGCCGACGCACAACACGGCGACGCGGCGCTGCAATTTGCCGGCATCGACGAGAATCTTGTCCAGTTGCTGCTGCAATTGCTGGCGGTTCGGCAGGCCGGTGAGGAAGTCGTACTGGGCCATGCGCAGCAGGCTGTTTTCCGCTTCGTGGCGCAGGTGGGTGTTGCGTTCGATGGACTCGAGCAACTGGTTGGCGGTGTTGATCCACAGGCCCAGCTCGTTTTTTTCGTGGCCCTTGATCTGCGGAATCTTGTGCTCGCTGGGACGATCGGGGTTGATCTCGGTGAGGTGCTCAATGATTCGCGACAGCGGTTTGGTCAGCAGCCAGTGATAGACCAGGTACAGCACCAGGCCCAACGCCAGTGCGCGCAGTACGCCGGAGATGAAAATGATCACTGAGCTGACGATGAACCCTTCGCCATAAGTGGCCGTGTCGAGGGTGATGCTCAGGTCACCGTAATATTCGCTGTAGGGGCCGCGGCCGACCAATTGCGTGGTGAAGGTGCGTTCCTGGCCGAGAATCAGGTCGGTCAGCCAACGGCTGTTGGAATGCTGCAGCTCGCGGGATTTCTGCGCCAGCATGGCTTCGTTGGGGTGGCCGATGGAGGCCTGACGCACGGCGTCGTCCTGGAACAGCCCTTCGATCACCTGCATGCCCATTTCCCGATCCAGGCTGTACACGGCCTGGGTCGATGGATCGCGGAACATGTCGAGGATGCGCTCGGCGTCGCCGGCAACCGCCTGACGGGTCTTGTAGGCATCGAAGACAATCTGCGCGCAGCTCAAGACTACGCCTACGATCAATGCCGACAGGAGCACGACCCGGAGCAACTTCACCGACAAGCTGTTCTTGAGTTCCAGCTTCAAAGGGTTATTCCTTGTTCCGTGCGGGTAGCGTCAAGTTGCCATGAGTATTGGCAATCCCGGGTTGGCAGTCAAAGGGACAATCAGGCACGGGAAAAGTCGCCGTGATCCTGGCCGCATTGTCGTCATTTGAGTAATAGCTCTGAATCAACTGTGTCGGTTGCAATTGCCTTCAACTTGAGCACTGGGCCAAAGATTTTTTCCTTTCTGTGATGGTAGACGGCTGGGGGCTGGCGGCAAACGGCGTGAAGCTGCTTTTACCGTGCGAGAAACGCCATGCGCCGGGCATAAAAAAACCCGGCCGAAGCCGGGCTTTTCATCGGGCGCGCAGCTTAAGCGGTGAAGGTTTTGCCTTCGAACTGCTCGGCCACGAACTTCCAGTTGACCAGGTTCCAGAACGCTTCAACGTACTTCGGACGCAGGTTGCGGTAGTCGATGTAGTAAGCGTGTTCCCAGACGTCGCAGGTCAGCAGCGGGGTGTCGCCGCTGGTCAGCGGGTTGCCGGCGCCGATGGTGCTGGCCAGGGCCAGGGAACCGTCAGCTTTTTTCACCAGCCAGCCCCAGCCGGAACCGAAGGTGCCGATCGAGGTTTTGCTGAATTCTTCCTTGAACTTGTCGAACGAACCGAACGCTGCGTTGATGGCATCTGCCAGGGCGCCGGTTGGTTGACCGCCGGCGTTTGGCGCCAGGCAGTTCCAGTAGAAAGTGTGGTTCCAGACCTGAGCGGCGTTGTTGAAGATGCCGCCCGAAGAAGTCTTGACGATTTCTTCCAGGGTCTTGCCTTCAAACTCGGTGCCTGGCACCAGGTTGTTCAGGTTCACGACGTAGGTGTTGTGGTGCTTGTCGTGGTGGAACTCCAGGGTTTCCTTGGAGATGTGCGGCTGCAGGGCATCGTGTGCGTAAGGCAGCGGCGGCAATTCGAAAGCCATGATGATTCTCCTAATCAGGTCTGTTGCGGTGAGCGCAAGGCCGATCACGGGCGGCCGGAAATGCACCGGCGAGTTTTTACTCTTTGCGGCGCAGGGTTCGGATCATAGCACCGGGGTCGCGCCTTAACCACGCAACAACTGTGTGGGATAGAGGTTCCAGAGCCTTTGGCAATTATTCATCCGGCGATGATCAACTGCGCGGCCACGGCGAACATCATCAATGCCACCACCAGATCGAGAATGCGCCAGGTGCTCGGGCGGGCCAGCCACGGTGCCAGCCACGCCGCGCCAAGGGCCAGGGTGAAAAACCACAGCAACGATGCACTGGCCGCGCCGACTACATAAGCGCCCGGCACCGATTGCTGCGCACCCAGCGAGCCGATCAGCAATACCGTATCGAGATAAACGTGAGGGTTGAGCAAGGTCACCGCCAGAGCGCTGAGCATCACTGCGCGCAGCGAACGCACGGTCTGGTTTTCGCCTTGCTCAAGGCTCTGTTTCGAGCAGGCCCGGCGCAGCGCCTGGCTGCCGTACCAGATCAGAAACGTCGCGCCGCCCCAACGGGCGATCGCCAGCAGGGTCGGGTTCTGCGCCAGGATCGTTGCCAGGCCGAACACCCCGGCCGCGACCAGAATTGCGTCACACACCACGCACAATGCCGCCACCGGCAAATGGTGTTCACGGCGCAGGCTTTGCGCCAAGACAAAAGCGTTCTGCGTGCCGATCGCCATGATCAGGCCGAACGCCACCAACAGGCCGTTTACGTAGCTTTGCCACATGGGAGAGATCCTTGAAAGAGAGTGCTTGCTGGCTATTCTCCGGTGTGACGCTGTATAAGAAAAACCAATAGTGCTGATCGCCCATTAGGAAAATTGATGTTCGACTATAAATTGCTTTCCGCGCTGGCCGCTGTGGTCGAGCAGGCCGGATTCGATCGCGCCGCCCAGGTGCTCGGCCTGTCGCAGTCGGCGATCTCCCAGCGCATCAAATTGCTTGAAGCGCGGGTCGGCCAGCCAGTGCTGGTGCGCGGAACGCCGCCATCGCCGACCGAAATTGGCCGGCGCTTGCTCAACCATGTGCAACAGGTGCGGTTGCTTGAGCGCGATTTGCAATCAGTTGTGCCGGCGCTGGACGAAGAAGGCCTGCCCGATCGCCTGCGCATCGCCCTCAACGCCGACAGCCTCGCCACATGGTGGGCCGCGGCCGTCGGCGATTTCTGCGCCGAGCAGCATTTGTTGCTCGACCTGATCGTCGAAGACCAGACCGTCGGCCTCAAGCGCATGCGTGCCGGTGAAGTGGCTGCGTGCCTGTGCGCCAGCGAGCGCCCGGTGGCCGGCGCACGCAGCGTATTGCTCGGCGCCATGCGTTATCGCGCCTTGGCCAGCCCGGCCTTCATCGCTCGGCATTTTCCCGAAGGCGTGCGCGCCGAACAATTGCCGCGCACCCCGGCGCTGGTGTTCGGTCCGGACGATTTCCTTCAGCATCGCTATCTGGCGCTGTTGGGCGTCGACGGCGCGTTTGAACATCACTTATGTCCGTCCTCCGAAGGCTTCATCCGCCTGACCGAGGCCGGTCTGGGTTGGGGCCTGGTACCGGAACTGCAGGTGCGCGAGCAATTGCAACGCGGGGTGCTGCGCGAATTGCTGCCAGATAAACCGATCGACGTGCCGCTGTACTGGCATCATTGGCGCAATGGCGGCCAGTTGCTCAATCTACTGACCGAACAACTGCTGCGCTCCTCAAAGCAATGGCTAGTGGCTTGAACGCAGCAACAAGCGTCAAGCTGCAAGCGGCAAGAACACGCACCGTTTCAACTTGCAGCTGAAAGCTCGAAGCTTGCAGCTGCTTCCCTGGAGTTTTTGATGAAGATTTTGGTTACCGGCGCCAGCGGCTTTATTGGCGGGCGCTTTGCGCGTTTCGCCCTGGAGCAGGGCCTTGAAGTGCGGGTCAACGGTCGCCGGGCCGAGAGCGTCGAGCATCTGGTGCGCCGCGGTGCCGAGTTCGTGCCGGGCGATCTGACCGACGCCGATCTGGTGCACGACCTGTGCAACGATGTCGAAGCCGTGGTGCATTGCGCCGGTGCTGTCGGCGTGTGGGGGCGTTATCAGGAGTTTCATCAGGGCAACGTCGAAGTCACCGAAAACGTCGTCGAAGCGTGCCTCAAGCAGCGGGTGCGGCGGCTGGTGCATCTGTCGTCGCCGTCGATCTATTTCGATGGCCGCGACCATCTCGGTCTGACCGAAGAGCAAGTGCCCAAACGCTTCAAGCATCCCTACGCCGCGACCAAATATCTGGCTGAGCAGAAGGTCTTCGGCGCGCAGGAATTCGGTCTGGAAACCATCGCCCTGCGCCCGCGTTTCGTCACCGGTGCCGGCGACATGAGCATCTTCCCGCGCCTGCTGAAGATGCAGCGCAAGGGTCGGCTGGCGATCATCGGCGACGGCTTGAACAAGGTCGATTTCACCAGCGTGCAAAATCTCAACGAAGCCATGCTCAGCAGCCTGTTGGCCCAAGGTTCGGCGCTGGGCAAGGCCTACAACATCAGCAACGGCACGCCGGTGCCGCTGTGGGACGTGGTCAATTACGTGATGCGGCGGATGGACGTCGATCAGGTGCGCAAATATCGCTCCTACGGTCTGGCCTACAGCGTCGCGGCGCTCAACGAAGGCGCGTGCATGCTCTGGCCGGGACGCCCTGAGCCGACCCTGTCGCGCCTGGGCATGCAGGTCATGAAAAAAAACTTCACACTCGACATCAGCCGCGCCCGGCATTATCTCGACTACGATCCGAAAGTCAGCCTGTGGGCGGCCCTCGATGAGTTCTGCGCATGGTGGAAAGCCCAGGACATCCGTTGAAACGATTCGGCCGGGCGGCAATGAACCGCCTTGCGGGTTGAGGGTCAATGCCTGCGGCTGCGGCGGTTATACTTCGCAGCATTTAGCCATCACCGCGTTTGCCAAAGGTTGCCTCAATGTCCATGCGAAACGATGCCCACGACGACGATTTCGACAACGTGCCAAGCCTGCGCGCCGACCCGTTCGATGACGATGACATCGCGCCCGGCCCCCGCACTTCCGTGCATTCGCGCAGCGCGCCAGTGGTCAAGGTCAAGGCCGCCAGCACCGGGCCGCTGTGGGCGCTGGTCGGCGCGTTGTTTTTTGCCTTCATCGGTCTGGCCTGGTGGAGCTTCCAGCAGATCTCGCTGATGGAGCAGCAACTGGTCGCCACCCAGGAAAGCTTCGCGCGGATCAGCGAAGAAGCGGCAGGGCGCCTGCAGGATATTTCCGGCAAGGTCGTCGCCAGCCAGAGCAACGTCAGCAGCGACAGCGAAGCGCTGAAGCTGCAAATCAAGCAACTCGAAGGCAAGCTGCTCGACCAGAGCAAGCAGCAGCAAGGCGTGGCCGGGCAGGCCAGCGAACTGGACAAGCGTCTGGCGCAGATGACCGCGCAGACCACCGAACAACAGAACGCCAATACGCAGTTGCAGGCTCAGGTCAAAGCCTTGAGTGCCGAGCTGGCGACCATCAAAAGCACCCCGGCCGATACCAGCAAGGTCGATGCGCAGTTGAAAGCTTTCGACGCCCAGTTCAAAAGCCTCGGCGCCGATATCGCCGCGCTGAAGAAACAGGGCAACCCGAGCGCGGCGATCGATCGTCTGGAGCAGGACATCGTGGTACTGAAAAGTCAGCAGGACAACCGCCCGGCAGCGCCACAGGGTGGCGGCAATACTGCCGAGTTCGATGCGTTCCGCGCGCAGATGACCCGCAACCTGAATACCTTGCAGGCGCAGATCCAGAATCTCCAGCAGCAGATCAATTCCCGCCCGTAGCGACTGATCTGTTGCCCGGGAGGCTTTGTCCCTTTACCACAGGGACCTGTAATCCCCTGCATCATTCTGAATACTCGTACATCAGCCCAAGCCGTCTACGCTCTTGAGACACCAAAAAGAACGAGGGATGCGCTATGGGGTTTTTGCATAAAGTGGTCTGGCTCGGCCTGATGCTGTTGGCCGGTTTCGGCCAGGCCAGCGCCGCCACCGCCGCCAAGGAGGACAGTCAGGCCGCTATCGCCCTGCTGGAAAAAGCCTTGGCCTACTACCACGACAATGGTGACAAGGCCTTCGCCGCCTTCAGCCGCCAGGGTGAGTTCGTCGACAAGGATCGCTACGTGTTCGTCCTCGACACCAAAGGCGTCATGCTTGCCAGTGGCGGGCCGTCATCGGCGCTGATCGGCCGTGATGTCAGCGAAGTGCTCGGGCCGGATCTGCAGAAGGCGTTCAAGGATGCGCTGAAAGTGCCGGAAGGCAATGGCATCCAGCAGGCCGAATACCGCTGGCAGAACTGGGCCGACGGTAAGGTCGAGCGCAAGCATGTGTTCTATCAGCGCGTCGGGCAGCGCATTCTCGCGGTGGGTTACTACCTGCCACGGGCTTCGGCTGAGCAGGCCAGGGCCTTGCTGGACAAAGCCGCGACAGATCTGAGCAAGGACGAGAAAGGCACGCTGACCGCGATCAACTCACTCAAGGGCGGTTACTTGCAGGATGACCTGTATGTCTTCGTGGTCGATCTGAACAACCAGCGTTATGTCGCCCACGGCACCAATCTGCGTTTGATCAACACTGATTTTGGCAAGGTCAAGGATCCGGAAGGCAAACCGGTGGGCGAGCCGATTCTGGCGCTGATCGGCAAGCAGGATGAAGGCGAATACGAATACCGCTGGAAAAATCCGGTAACCGGCAAGATCGAGGACAAGCATGCGTACCTGAAAAAGGTCGGGCATTTCCTCGTCGCGGTGGGCTACTACAGCCCTTGAGCGCGCGATGATCGTTCCCACGCTCCGCGTGGGAATGCAGCCCGGGACGCTCTGCGTCCCATCCAAGGCCGAACGCAGAGCGTCCGTTGAGGCATTCCCATGCAGAGCGTGGGAACGATCAGCGCAAAAGGCTCATTTCGCGCCGTGCTCCCGCCCGCGCAGCAGGTTGTTCGGCATGGCAATCGCCGCCGCCAGCCCGAGCAACGACACTGCCGTGCTGACCCAGAGCAAGTGGCGGAAGGTCACCAGCAGCTCCGCGCGCAAAGCGTTCTGCGCTTCGCCGGGTGCTGCGTTCAGGCCATCGAGCAGGACGTTGCCCGAATGCCCCTCGCTGATCAGCGAACTGTTCGCCAGATGGGCGAAGCTGGAGTCGTGCAGCAACGCCAGCAGCAGCGCCGACATCAACGCCACGCCCACCGCACCGCCCAGTGAGCGGAACAGATTGGTGGTGCTGGTGGCGACGCCGATGTCGCGTTGTTCCACCGAGTTTTGTGTGCCGACCAGCGAGGTCGGGAACTGCATGCCGCCAGCGATGCCGCTGAGCAACATGAACAAACCGCTGAGCAGCGTCGCTTGTGGCGGACTGAAGGCCATGCCGAGAATCGCGATCGGCATGAGGATCGCCCCAGTGAGAATCTGCGGTTTGTAGCGTCCGGTGATCGAGGTGCGGCGGCCGGCGAAATAGGCACCGATCGGCAAGCCCATCGCCAGAGGCAGCAAGTGCAACGCGGCGCTGTCGGCACCCGCGCCGGTGACGCTTTGGAAACGCAGCGGCATCAGCACGATCAGCGAGATGGCCTGGAAACTGGTGAAGAAAATCGTGCACCAGCACAGCAGGGCATTACGATTGGCGAACAGGTGCATCGGCAGCAACGGCTCCCGCGCCCGGCGTTCATGCCAGACGAACAGCGCCAATACCACCACGGCACAAGCGAACAGGCCGAGCACTTCGCTGCTGCGCCATGAATGACCCTGGCCGACTTCGGTGATGCCGAGCAACAACGCCGTGAGACCAATGATCATCAGCACCGTGCCGAGGTAATCGATCACCGGTTTACGCTGCGGAATCGGCAAGCCGCGCAGGTTGCGCCGTGCCACCCACCAGGCGCCAAGCCCCAGCGGCAGGTTGATCAGAAATACCCAGCGCCACGACAGGTATTCGGTCATGTAGCCGCCGAGCACCGGACCGGCGACGCTGGCCACGGCGTACATGCTGCTGAAGTAACCCTGATAGCGCCCGCGTTCACGCGGCGGGACGATGTCGCCGATGATCGCCTGACTCACCGAGATCATGCCGCCGGCGCCGATGCCCTGAAGGATCCGCGCCAGCACCAGTTGTTCCATGCTCTGCGCCATGCCGCAGAACAGCGAGGCGAGGGTGAACAGGCCCATACCGAACAGCATCAGTTTGCGCCGCCCGTACAGGTCGCCGAGCTTGCCGTAGATCGGCACCGCCACGGTCATCGCCACCATGTAGCCGGAAATCACCCAGGCCAGCAGGCTGACGTCCTTGAATTGCGCGGAGATCGCCGGCATCGACACGGCGACGATGGTCTGGTCCAGCGCACCGAGGAAGATCGCCATCATCAAGGCGACCAGCACGCTGCGAATGGCCGGTTTGGGCGTTTCAGGCTGATTGAGAGTGGTCACGGAAAACCTGCGGGCAGTGATTGACCCGCATGGACAAGGCGAGCGGGTAAGTGCTCGCCAGTGTAAGTCGATAGCAGGCTATTCGATAGCCTCGTACGGAAGCCCGACGTAATTTTCTGCAATGGTTTTTTGCCCGGCTTGCGAGCTGACAAAGTAGTCCAGTTCCGACGCGCTGATGCGCTGGCTAAACTCATCGTGATCGTCGAAGCGATGCAGCATCGACGTCATCCACCAGGAAAACCGTTCGGCTTTCCATACTCGGCGCAGGCAGATCTCCGAGTATTTTTCCAGCAAATCAGTGCGATTTTCGCGATACACCTTCAGCAGAATATTGAACAACGTGCTGACATCACTGGCGGCCAGGTTCAAGCCCTTGGCGCCAGTGGGCGGGACGATATGGGCAGCGTCGCCGACGAGAAACATGCGCCCGTACTGCATTGGCTCGACGACAAAACTGCGCAGCGGCGCGATGCTTTTTTCGATCGAAGGACCGGTCACCAGTTTTTCCGCGAGGGCATCCGGCAGGCGTTTTTTCAGCTCATCCCAGAAACGCTGATCGCTCCAGTCATCGACGTTTTCATCCGCCGGCACTTGCAGGTAATAGCGGGTACGCGTGGCCGAACGCATGCTGCACAAGGCGAAGCCGCGTTCGTGGCGGGCGTAGACCAATTCATCGTGGACCGGCGGTGTGTCGGCGAGAATGCCCAGCCAGCCGAACGGGTAGACCCGCTCGAAAATCTTCAGGCAATCGGCCGGAATCGACTGCCGCGCGACGCCATGGAAACCATCGCAACCGGCGATGTAATCGCAATCAACGCGCCAGCTTTCACCGTCCTTTTCGAAGGTGACAAAAGCTTCGTCGCTTTTCATGCCATGGGGAACGACATTGCTCGCTTGATAAATTGTTGGCGCGCCGGCCTCCCGACGAGCGGCCATCAGGTCGCGGGTGACCTCGGTCTGGCCGTAGACCATTACTGTTTTGCCGCCGGTCAGCGCGTGCAGGTCGATGTGCACCTGACGCCCGTCCAGCGCCAGACCAAAGCCGCCATGAACCAGACCTTCGGCATCCATTCGCTGACCGACCCCGGCCTCACGCAGCAGCTCTACCATGCCTTGTTCAAGCACACCGGCACGGATGCGCCCAAGAATGTAATCGGGCGTCTGGCGTTCGAGGATCAGGGTGTCGATGCCAGCGTTGTGCAGCAACTGGCCGAGGAGCAGTCCGGAAGGACCGGCGCCGATAATGGCGACTTGGGTTTTCAGGGTTTTCATTGTTTTTATGACTCGCAAGCTTCACGCAGCAACAGCCGGTGAATGATTTTATGGATCGAGTGCTTGCATTTTTCCCTTGCGGGTCTGTCAATTGAAGGTGAAAACTGAGCCGATACCTGTACATTCTGCCAATCGGTGCGATTATCGCCCAAAAACCAGAGGCCTGGATTGAAGTATGAACAAGCCTGCCCTGCCTTCTATTCCGGTGTTCAAGCTCTATGGTGAAAGCCTGGACTGGCCGACCCCGGACTTGCTGCACTGTGAAACCATTTCCTCGCGCAGTCGCGAACATCAATGGGAAATCAAACCTCACCGCCACGCGGATCTGTGCCAGCTGCTGTTCGTTTTCAAAGGTCAGGCAGAGCTCGAAATCGAAGGCCAGCGCACGCAACTCGAGACGCCGGCGATACAGGTGCTACCACCGTTGTCGGTGCACGGGTTTCGTTTTTCCGAGGATGTTGAAGGCTTCATCGTCACCTTGGCCACGCCGCTGATCAACCATTTGCAGGCGCAACTGGGCGATTCGGTACACGCGCTGGCCCGGGCGGAAAACTACCCGGCCGGCAAGGATGGCGATTATCTCAACAGCCTGTTTTCAGCGTTGCAGGCCGAGTACAACGGCCATCAACCGGCGCGGGAAATGCTCATGCATTCGCTGGTCAGTGTGATCATGGTCTGGGTCAGCCGCCAGGCGATCGTCCGGCACAAGGCCAGCCAGCGCCCGCAGCGCCAACGCGAATACCTCAACGGTTTCATTCAGTTGGTGGAAGAGACTTACCGCCAGCACGTCAAGGTCGAAGACCTCGCCCATCGCCTGGGCATCTCCGTGTCGCACCTCAACGGCACCTGCCGTGAACTGGCCGGGCAACCGGCGTTGCAGATCATGCACGAGCGTCAGTTGCTGGAAGCCAAGCGCCTGCTGACCTACACCAGCATGACGATTTACGAGATGTCGGAGTTGTTGGGTTTTTCCGATCCGACCAACTTCACGCGCCTGTTCCGTCGCCGGGTGGGGATTTCGCCAAAGGCATTCCGCGACCGCTTGAAGGCCGAGCAACAATCCTGAAAGCGCTGATGAGCCCTGTGGGAGCGAGCCTGCTCGCGAATACGGTCTTTCATCCAGCATCCTGGTTGACTGACACACCGCTTTCGCGAGCAGGCTCGCTCCCACAAGGGATGCATTCCAGGTCAGTCTTGTCAGCGCAATGCGTTCAGCGTGGCATTGTGCGGAATACACCGCTCATAGTTGCAGCTCGCATACTCGCGCGGCAACTGGCGCAACTGCTCGACCCGCCAGGCAGCGGTGCCGTACAGCGCCAGCGTGGCGGCGCAGGTGATGAAAATGGCGGCGTATCTTTTTGTTTTGATGTTCATGGTGTTCGACCTCTGAACGTCTACCTTGCGGTATTACTTTGAGCATAGGTCAGCGGCGCGCACTTGCCAGCGAGTGCGCTTGAGGATTTAGCCGGCCATTCAGCGAATTGATGCCCATGTGGGAGCGAGCCTGCTCGCGAAGGCGGTGGTGCAAGCGACATCAATGTTGAAAGTACTGGCCTCTTCGCGAGCAGGCTCGCTCCCACAAGGGATCGGGTTTACAGGTCGGCATCCCAGGCCGGGGCCTCGGGAAAGCGCTGCACGAGGAAGTCGAGCATGCTGCGCAGTGCCGCCGGCATGTGTTTGCGAGAGGCGTACACCGCGTAGATATTCATCTGGCGCGGTTCTGCGTGTGGCAGCAAACGCAGCAGCTCGCCGTTGTGAATATGCACGCCAGCCTGGTAGGTCGGCAGCATCGCCACGCCCGCGCCGGCCAGGGTTGCGCGCAGAAGGGTGCTGGCCTCGTTGGCGCTGATATTGCCCTGCACCGGTACCGAAACCGGTTCGCCATCCTCCTCGAAATGCCACAGGCTTTTGCCGAAATAGGAATGGGTCAGGCAGTTATGTCGGCTCAAATCCTCAACCGTGTGCGGCGCCGGATGCTCAAGCAGATAAGCCGGCGCTGCGCAGACCACCGAGCGGCACACGGTCAGGCGCCGGGCGATCAGATTCGGATCAAGATCATTGCTGGTGCGAATCGCCAGATCGATGCGTTCATCGACCAGATTCACCGTGCGGTCGAGCATTTGCAGATCGATACTCACGCCGGGGTAAAGCCTGACGTACGCCGCGACCGCATCGGCCAGTTGCGCCTGGCCAAACGAGGTGCTGACGCTGATCCGCAGCAGTCCGCGCGGCGCGTCATCGGGTTCGCTGACGGCGGCCTGCATGTCCTGCGACAAGTCGAGCATCTGCCGGCAGCGCGGGAGGATTTCACTGCCAGCGGCGGTCAGGCTCAATTTGCGCGTGGTGCGGTGCATCAGCCGCGCGCCGACCCAGTCTTCCAGCTCCGCCAGATAGCGCGACACTACTGGCCGCGACAGGTCGAGGTGGTCGGCCGCCGCCGACTGGCTGCCGAGGTCCACCACCGTGACGAATACCCGCATTGCTTGAAGCCGATCCATGATTTGCCCGCTTTCAGAAACAAACTATGTCCAAGCATCGCATTTTTTGTACTGAGTCTGGCAACTAAGCTCTGTTGCATCGCCAGACTGGCATTCGTAATCCGGAGCAACAAATGATCGGCTTCACCCCCTTCAAACGCGTTCTGCTCGCCGCAGCATTTTTCGGCTTTGCCGCCCAGGCATCCGCCGCCGAGCTGAGCCTCGATGTCTACAACCCGGGCACCGAGGCGATTTTCCCGGTCAGCTCGGTGCTGGTCAGCGGTGAGAAAGAAGCAATTCTGGTCGATGCGCAATTCGGCAAATCCCAGGCCGAACAGGTGGTGGAAAAGATCCGCGCCAGCGGCAAGCAATTGACCACCATCTACATCAGCCATGGCGACCCGGATTACTACTTCGGCCTCGACACACTGACCAAAGCATTCCCGCAAGCGAAAGTCCTGGCTTCGCAGCCGACCGTCGATCACATCAAGCACACCGTCGACGGCAAACTGGCCTACTGGGGACCGAAAATGGGCGCCGACGTGCCGGCGAAAACCATCGTCCCGGACGTGCTCAAGGGCGACAGCCTGACCCTCGAAGGCAAGCAATTGCAGGTGATCGGCCTCGACGGCAAGCAACCGGATCGCAGCTTCGTATGGATCCCGTCGCTCAAAGCAGTGGTCGGTGGCGTAGTGGTCGCCGAGAACATTCATGTGTGGATGGCCGACACCCAGACCGCGCAATCCCACGCCGACTGGCTGCACACCCTGCACGCCATCGAAAGCCTGAAACCGCAAACCGTAGTACCCGGCCATTTTCTGGGCGACAGCAGCCGCTCGCTGGCCAGCGTGAAATTCACCGCCGATTACATCAAGGCCTTCGATGCCGAAACCGCCAAGGCCAAAGACTCTGCTGCACTGATCGCAGCGATGAAAAAACGCTACCCGCAACTCGGCGAGGAAAGCTCGCTGGAGCTCAGCGCGAAAGTCGCCAAGGGCGAGATGCAGTGGTAAGCCGAACCTGAACACGCAGCATTTTCAAGCCAACTGGAGAATGTCATGAGCAAGATTGCAATCATTGGTGCCACCGGCCGTGCCGGTAGCCAACTGCTGGAAGAAGCCCTGCGTCGCGGCCACAGCGTCACCGCCATTGCCCGCGATACCTCAAAGGTCGGTGATCGCGCCGGTGTCGTCAGCAAGAGCCTCGACGTGCTGGATTCGGCGGCGCTGCAAGCGGCGGTGGCCGGTCACGACGCAGTGATCAGCGCAGCGCATTTCGCCACCGTCCCGGCCTCGGCGATTGTCGGACCGGTAAAACAGGCGGGCGTGAAGCGCTTGCTGGTAGTCGGCGGCGCCGGCTCGCTGTTGCTGCCGGATGACACGCGGGTGATCGACAGTGCCGGTTTCCCGGCCGAATACAAAGCCGAGGCGAGCGCGGGGGCGGCGTTTCTTGATGCGTTGCGTCAGGAGCAGGAACTGGACTGGACTTTCCTGTCGCCGTCGGCGGAGTTTGTCGAGGGTGAACGCAGCGGCCAGTATCGCGTCGGCAAGAATCACCTGTTGGTCAGTGCCGAAGGGCGTAGCTGGATCACCTTTGCCGATTACGCGATTGCGCTGATTGACGAAGTGGAAACGCCGAAGCATTTGCGGCAGCGCTATACGGTCGGGTATTGAGTCAAGCCTTTTCCCCTCACCCCAGCCCTCTCCCGGGGGAGAGGGAGCCGACCGAGTTGTCTTGGGTCACGCATTGACCTGAACGACCGTGTCGATTGTGGATTCGGCGTGGCTGTGTCAGGTCGATGAGTTTCTTGAGTATCCCCAATCAGTTCCCTCTCCCGGGGGAGAGGGAGCCGACCGAGTTGTCTTGGGTCACGCATTGACCTGAACGACCGTGTCGATTGTGGATTCGGCGTGGCTGTGTCAGGTCGATGAATTTCTTGAGTATCCCCAATCAGTTCCCTCTCCCTGGGGAGAGGGCTAGGGTGAGGGGAGAGGCTTCAGCGCAAATGAGCCTGCTCAACCAGCCAGAGCATCAGCTCCTCAAGTTGCGGCGAGGGTTCGGCTGCGGCAGGCACCACCACGTAATACGCCAACCCCGTCTTCACCTTCAACGCAAACGGCATCACCAGCCGTCCGGCGTTCAGATCATCGCCAATCAGCGACCAGTCCCCGATCGCCACACCCGTGCCATGGGAGGCCATCGACATCGCCTGATCCAGCGTTTCGAAATGCTGCCCGCTGCCAAGGTTGCTCAGGCGCAATCCCGCTGCATCGAGCCATACCGACCAGTCCTGAATGTCGTGGGTCGGGTGCAATAACAGATGCTCTTGCAAATCCTGCGGTGAATTCAGCGCCGGCGAGCCTTTGAGCAATTGCGGCGAGCAGACCGGTGTCAGTTGCTCGTCGAACAGATGCAGCGCGCCTGGCGAATGGTCCGGCGGCGGGCCGTAGATCACCGCGGCGTCGAATTGCTCGCGCTGAAAATCCACGCCGTGTTGCAGCGACGCCGTCAATTTGACCGGCACGTCCGGGCGTTCCTTCTGCCATTGCAGCAGACGCGGCAGCAGCCAGCGCATCACGCAGCTCGGTGCCTTGAGTTGCAAGGTTTGCCGCGTCTGACCGATCTGCTCGGTCGCTTCACTGATCAGCCCGAAGACCTTTTCCACTTGCGGCAGCCATTCGCGGCCTTCGGCCGTCAGCGCCAGACCTCGGGCCAGACGGATGAACAGCGGATAACCGAGCTGTTCTTCCAGCCCCGCGATCTGCCGACTCACCGCGCCCTGAGTGATGTGCAACTGCTCGGCGGCGCGAGTGAAGTTGCAGCATTGCGCGGTGATCCAGAACGTATGCAGAGCGGGCAGGGGTGGCAGGCGTTTCATGGCGATCCGAGGTATGACGTGGCGACATGGCTAGTATGACTTTTAATCGATTGTTGCTGCCAGTTGCGCACCGTTCCAATGGGCACTCCACGGACCCTGTGGGAGCGAGCCTGCTCGCGAAGACGGTTCAAGGTTCGACACGGATGTTGGCTGGACCGCTTATTCGCGAGCAGGCTCGCTCCCACAGGGAGTGTTCAGTGAATGAAAGGGCAATCAACATGGCAACGTGCGGCGAAGTACTGGTCAAGCTGTTGGAGAATTACGCGGTCGAGCAGGTGTTCGGCATTCCCGGTGTGCACACCGTTGAGCTGTACCGAGGCCTCGCGCGTTCAAGCATCAACCACGTCACGCCTCGTCACGAACAGGGCGCCGGGTTCATGGCTGACGGCTACGCGCGTACCAGCGGCAAACCCGGTGTGTGTTTCATCATCACCGGCCCGGGCATGACCAATATCACCACGGCCATGGGCCAGGCTTACGCCGATTCGATTCCGATGCTGGTGATTTCCAGCGTGCAGTCGCGCAGTCAGTTGGGCGGTGGGCGCGGCAAGTTGCATGAGCTGCCGAACCAGAGCGCACTGGTCGGCGGCGTCGCAGCGTTCTCGCACACGCTGATGTCCGCTGCCGAACTGCCGGTGGTGCTTGCTCGCGCTTTCGCGCTGTTCCAGGCCGGGCGACCGCGTCCGGTGCACATCGAAATTCCGTTGGACGTGCTGGTGGAAGAGGCCGATGAGTTGCTCGCCAGCCTGCCGGTGAATATCGATCGCGCCGGCGCCGCACCGGCTGCCGTGGCCCGCATGAGCGAACTGCTCGCCACGGCGCAACGTCCACTGATTCTCGCCGGCGGCGGTGCTATCGACGCAGCGCCCCAGCTGACCCCACTCGCCGAACTGCTCGACGCTCCAGTGGCGCTGACCATCAACGCCAAAGGCATGCTGCCGACCAGTCATCCGTTGTTGATCGGTTCGACGCAGAGCCTGGTCGCCACCCGCGCACTGGTCGCTGAAGCCGACGTGGTGCTGGCGATCGGCACCGAGCTGGCCGAGACCGATTACGACGTGACCTTCGCCGGCGGCTTCGAGATTCCCGGCAAGCTGCTGCGCATCGACATCGATGCCGATCAGACCGTGCGCAACTACCCGCCGCACATCGCACTGGTCGCTGATTCGCGCAACGCCGCGCAAGCATTGCTCAGCGCCTTGTCGCACCAACCGCTGGCCGAGCGCCGCAATGATTGGGGCCAGGTCCGCGCCGCGCGTCTGCGTAATGAATTGGCGGCGAGCTGGGATGCACCAACGCTGGCGCAGACGCGTTTGCTCGAAACCGTGCTGCACGAATTGCCCGAAGCGGTGTTCGTCGGCGATTCCACGCAACCGGTGTACACCGGCAACCTCACGTTCAACCCCGAGCGTCCGCGTCGCTGGTTCAACGCATCCACCGGTTACGGCACCCTCGGCTATGCGTTGCCGGCGGCGATTGGTGCGTGGCTCGGCGGCCAACTCGATAACGGCGCGCGCCCGCCAGTGGTGTGCCTGATCGGCGACGGCGGCTTGCAGTTCACCCTGCCGGAACTGGCCAGCGCCGTTGAAGCACGGGTGCCGGTGATCGTGCTGCTGTGGAATAACCAGGGGTACGAGGAGATCAAAAAGTACATGGTCAACCGCGCCATCGAACCGGTCGGCGTGGACATCTACACCCCGGATTTCGTCGCCGTGGCCAAGGGCCTCGGTTGCGCCGCGCAAGCCATCAGCAGCATCGACGAATTGCGCGCAGCGCTGCGTAAAGCGACGGACCGGCAAGGCCCGACGCTGATTGAAATCGACCAGAACCAGTGGATGCAGGCGGTGGCCCAATGATCAGTTTTCCAACCACACTCGACGGGCTCTACGTCAACGGTCAATGGTCGTCGGGCCGCGAACATCTACGGGTGATCAACCCCGCTACCGAAGCGCTGCTGACCACCGTCAATGGCGGTGACGAACACGCCGTCGACCAGGCGATCAGCGCGGCGACCGAGGCGTTCGAACACTGGTCGAAAACCACCGGCGCCGAACGCGCTGCGATCCTGCGCAACATTGCCAACGGCGTGCGCAACGGTCGCGATCACTTGATGAACCTGCAGTCGAGCAACAACGGTAAACCGCAGTTCGAAGCGGCCATCGATGTCGATGACGTGATCGCCACGTTCGACTATTACGCCGGACTCGCCGAAGGCTTCGACGCCGGGCAGGACAGCAACGTGCCGCTGCCCAGCGATGACTTCAGCGCACGCCTGCGTCGTGAGCCATGCGGTGTGGTCGGGCTGATCGTGCCGTGGAATTTCCCCATGGTCACCACCGCATGGAAACTGGCGCCAGCGCTCGCCGCCGGTTGCTGCGTGGTGCTGAAACCTTCTGAAGTGACGCCGCTGCCGGAGCTGGAACTGGCCGCGATCATCGCTGAATCCGGTTTGCCCGACGGCGTGTTCAATCTGGTCTGCGGCACTGGTCTGGCGGTGGGCGCGCCGTTGTCGGCCGATTCACGCATTGCCAAGATCTCCTTTACCGGCAGCAACGCTGTTGGTGTGCAGGTGATGCAACGCGCTGCTGAAACCGTGAAGGGTGTCAGCCTGGAGCTGGGTGGCAAATCTTCCTTGCTGGTGCTGGCGGATGCCGATTTGGATCTGGCGGTGGAACTGGCGTGTGGTGGGGCGTTTTTCAATGCCGGGCAGATGTGCTCGGCCACCAGTCGGGTGCTGGTTGCCGAGGCATTGATGGATGAATTTCTTCAGCGCCTGCAAAAACGTGCGGAGGCGATCCGAGTCGCTGATCCGTTTGATGCGGATGTGGAGATGGGCGCGCTGGTCAATCAGGCGCAGTACCAGCGGGTGCTTGGGCATATTGATCGCGGTTTGAGCGCCGGGGCGAGGTTGGTGTGCGGCGGCAATCGTCCGGCGCATTTGCCGCGCGGTTATTTTCTGCAACCGACGGTGTTCACCGACGTGCCGCTGGACAGCGCGTTATGGCGTGAAGAGATTTTCGGGCCGGTGGTGTGTGTGCGCGGTTTCGCCAGTGAGAGCGAGGCGATTGCGTTGGCCAACGACACGCAGTTCGGCCTGGTCGCGAGTGTGGTGACGCGCGATGCTGCAACGGCGGATCGCGTGGCCAATGCCTTGCAGGCAGGGCTGGTGTGGATCAATGCTCCGCAGGTGATCTTCCCGCAGACGGCATGGGGTGGGTACAAGCAGAGCAGTGTCGGCCGCGAACTGGGGCCTTGGGGGTTGGCGGCGTTTTTGGAGATCAAGCACGTCGTGCGAGCGGTGTAGAAGCCTGCCCTCACCCCAGCCCTCTCCCAGGGGGAGAGGGAGCTGACCGAGGTGTCTTGCGTTCTCCGTCGACCTGAAAAACCGAGTCGATTATGGATTTGAAGGTCATCAATCCAACGGCGGGTTGGCCTGGCTTGGCTGATTCCGGATTCAGCACCGATATCGCAAGTCGATGAACCTCTCCAATATCCCACAATCGGTTCCCTCTCCCTCTGGGAGAGGGCTAGGGTGAGGGGCTTCTATGGAGTCACACCGAAAGCCGCAACCGCGCCAGATCCCGCAACGGCGGCGCGCCAAACAGGCGGCTGTATTCGCGGCTGAACTGCGACGGACTTTCATAGCCCACCCGATACCCCGCCGCCGAGGCTTCCAGGCCTTCGGTCAACATCAGCCGCCGCGCCTCTTGCAGGCGCAATTGCTTCTGGTACTGCAACGGACTCATCGCGGTCATCGCCTTGAAACGGTGATGCAACGTCGACACGCTGAGGTTCACTTCCCGCGCCAGATCATCGATGCGCAGCGGCTGCTCGAAGTTGCCGTTGAGCCATTTGATGGCCTGGCTGATGCGATGGCTCTGACTGTTGGCAATCGCAATCTCATACAAACGATGACCCTGCGGACTACGCAGCAGGCGATAGAGAATCTCCCGGCGAATCAGCGGCGCGAGCATGGCGATGTCTTTCGGCGCGTCGAGCAGCCGGGCCAGACGCAGCACCGCATCGAGCATGGCGCTGTCGATTTTTTCCACGTACAGACCACGTCCGGTCGGCCGGGTCGGCACGCCCATCGGGCCGGCGTCGGCGATCAGCGCGGTGATTTCGGTCGGGTCAATGTCGAGGCGCACGGCGAGGATCGGTTCTTCCGGCGAGACATTGACCACCCGGCCGCTGAGCGGCATCGAAACCGACACCACCAGATAATTCAGCGGGTCGTAGTTGAAGAACTCATCGGCCAGGCGGACCTCTTTGCGCCCCTGCGCCATGATGCACAGCGCCGGCTGCGCGAGTACCGGGGCAAAGTCATGGGACTGGGTGTGGCGCGACATCACCAGCGAACCGATCGCGGTCTGGTAGCTGCCATCGTCGCTGGTGTTGCGGCGGATGATCGCCGCCAGCTCCGCGCGCTGCTTTTCCATGTCGGCGCTGGGTTCGGCTTGAAAACGATCGAATGACGTCATGCACGGCATCCTCGGCAAGTGAGGGGGGAATGCAGCAGAGCATATGTTTGTGCAAGCAGCAGCGGTAGACACATTCTGCCAAATGCTTGCCTGATTCTGCCCGCAGGTGCACGCAGGTCTCCCGCCAGACGATTCCGTAGGAGCTGCCGAAGGCTGCGATCCGTTGATCTTCAAGGCAAAAGCAAAAGATCGCAGCCTTCGGCAGCGCCTACACAAAACCCGTATGACAGACGTGTTGCGCGGGTTTACAGGTTGTTACAGGTCGTCTGCGCAGTCTCGCAGGATTGTGCAACGCGAAGGCAGGAATCGACTAACGGCGCGGCGGCCCCGGCCCTTAATCTTTGCTTCAGTCGCAGCCCGTCCCCCGGCTGCCACGCGATTTCATGGAGGGTTGATCATGTCCAAGCAAATGCCTGTCAGTCATATGGCCTTCGTTCGTGCCCAGGCCGGGCGTTCGGCGGAACTCGGCGTGCGCCTGAGCGCGTTGATCGAGGTCTCGCGCGCGGCGCCCGGCTGCCTGAGTTTTTCCCTGCAACAATCGCAGTGCGACGCCGACCTGTGGCTGGTCAGCGGCTACTGGAGCAGTCAGCAAATGATGACGACTTATTTCAACAGTCCGTCGATGGAAGTCTTCGCCGAGCTGGTCCAGGACCTGGTGGTCAACAGCCTCGACTTCCACACCTTCAGGGACGTTTCCGCCGCGCAGGCCCTCGGTCAATGCGTCGCGCCGATACACAAACTCGCCGGTTGAGGGTTTAATGTCCGGCTTATTTGATTGAGCCAGGATCCGCGACATGGCACGTAAAGAGTTTGAACGCTTCGAAGCAGTCTCCGCAGTCGTCCCCGTCGAGCTGGGCGGCAACAAGGGTTATTACGCGGCGATCGCGGTCAAGGCCCTGGTCGATGGCGGCGCCCCACGCTTTCACAAGTTGCTCGATGAGCAGGTGTTCCCCGGCGCCATTGCTGCCGATGACGCAGCCATCAACGAGCTGGACAAGCTCAAGGGCGTCACCGATGACGCCGAGCTGATCTGGTAATTACTTCTGTGCGCCCGGGCGCCACATCTTGAACAGAGCCTCAGGCCCCAGCTGGAAATAATCCGCCGGCCCGCCGCCGCGCAAAATCGGTTGTGCGGCGGCGGTGTCGTAGATGCCGTCCTTCAGCAGCCATTTGGCGATGTGCACTGCAACCACCTCACCGAGGATCAGCCAGCTCGGTACGGTTTCGCCATCGGCGCGTTGCAGCTGGATGATCTGCGTGACCTTGCACTCGAAGGACACCGGGCTTTCGGCGACCCGAGGCACCGAAATCAGCTTTGACGCCACGGTCGTCAGCCCTGCCAGTTCAAACTCGTTGACCTCAGGCGCGACCATCGCGCAGCTCTGGTTCATCTGCTCGGCCAACGGGCGCGTGGCGAGGTTCCAGACGAACTCCCCGGTCTGCTCGATGTTGTTCAGACTGTCTTTGCGCCCGACACTGGAAAAACCAATGATCGGCGGCACGTAGTTGAACGCGTTGAAGAAACTGTACGGCGCGAGATTGAGCCGGCCTTCGGCATCCTGCGAGGAAATCCAGCCGATGGGCCGCGGGCCGACGATGGCGTTGAACGGATCGTGAGGCAGGCCGTGGCCGTTGGCGGGTTCGTAGAAGTGGATGTCATCGGGCATGGGGAGCGGATTCCTGAGCTGCATTCGGATGCAGCCATAGTGCAAGGACCCAGCGCATATTTCCAGCCAGACGCAAGACCCCGTAGGGTTCGTGGCAGGACACAGATTTTGTGGCCTGCCAGCGATGCGGTGCGATCAGTCAGTGACGATCCGCGAATGCTTCTGGGTGTCTTTCATGGTGATGTACACCAGCAGCGACACGGCAATGCACGCGGTGACGTACCAGTAGTAACCGGTTTCCATGCCGATGCTCTTGAACCACAGCGCGATGTATTCGGCAGTGCCGCCGAAGATCGACACGGTCAGCGCGTACGGCAGGCCGACGCCCAGGGCGCGGATTTCGGTCGGGAACAATTCGGCTTTGACCACCGCATTGATCGAGGTGTAGCCGCTGACAATGATCAGCGCCGCCATGATCAGGAAGAACGCGCCCCACCAGGTCTGGATGGTGTGCAGGGTCATCAGGATCGGCACGGTGAAGATCGTACCGAGCACGCCGAACGCGATCAGGATCGGGCGACGACCGATCTTGTCCGACAGGCCACCGATGATCGGTTGCAGGCACATGAACAGGAACAGCGTGGCGGCGGAAATGGTGGTCGAGTCGGAGATGCTCATGCCGACCGTGTTCACCAGATACTTCTGCATGTAGGTGGTGTAGGTGTAGAACGCCAGGGTGCCGCCCATGGTCAGGCCGACCACGGTCAACAGCTCTTTCGGGTGGCGCATCAAGGTGCGCATGGCGCTTTCCTTGGATTTTTCTTTCTTGGTGAACGACTCGGTTTCTTCCATGCCGCGACGCAGGTACAGCGCTACCACTGCGCAGAGCGCGCCGATGGCGAACGGAATACGCCAGCCCCACGCGTAGAGCTGTTCGGTGGTCAGCATGTTTTGCAGCACGATCAAGACGCCGAGGGCGATGAGCTGGCCGGAGATCAGGGTCACGTACTGGAAGCTGGAGAAGAAGCCGCGACGTTCCTTGGTCGCCATCTCGGACAGGTAAGTCGCCGAGGTGCCGTACTCGCCACCGACCGACAGGCCTTGCAGCAGGCGGGCGAATACCAAGAGGATCGGCGCGCCGATGCCGATGGTTTCATAGTTCGGGCTCAGGGCGATCAGCAGCGAGCCGAAGCACATGAGGTATACCGAGGCCATCAGCGCTTTCTTGCGCCCGACCTTGTCGGCGTACATGCCCATCAGCCAGCCACCGATCGGACGCATCAGGAAGCCCACGGCGAAGATCGCTGCGGTGTTCATCAGTTGCGCGGTGGTGGAACCGGCGGGGAAAAAGGTTTTCGCGAAGTACAGGGAGAAGGCGGCGTACACGTACCAGTCGTACCACTCGACCATGTTGCCGACAGAGCCGCTGAAGATCGATTTGATCCGGCTGGCGGTGGTTCTCGGTTTGGCCGGCACGGCAGCCGACCCAAGGGGCAGGGCGTTGGAGTTATCCATTGAAGGATCCTTCGTTTAATTGTTTTTGTGGAGCGCGTCGGAACGCAGCCTGCCAGGGCTATAGCAGGAGGTGTGCCAAGGGGCGGAGCGCCGGACTAGAGGGGGTGGCGGGGAGGAGTGAGCGGTTTTGTGCCGACTGATTGGGCTGCGTGAGCGGATTTCCGCTTATCGCGTGAAGATCAAAAGCCCCTCACCCTAGCCCTCTCCCAGAGGGAGAGGGGACTGACCGAGGTGTTCTTGTGGGTTACATCGACCTGCAATATCGAGTCGAATACAGATTCGGGAAAGCATGGAGATCGGCTCCCTTCCCCCTCGCCCCCTGGGGGAGAGGGCTGGGGTGAGGGGGATGGATTTCAGCTACACCACAAATCTCTGCCTCACTCCGCCAGAAACATCTCCCGACTCAACCCATGCCGCTGCATCTTTTCATTGAACGTGCGGCGCGGCAGTTGCAGTTCTTCGAGCACGGCTTTGACATCACCCTTGTGCCGGGTCAGCGCCGCGCGCAGGCATTGCGCTTCGAACGCTTCCTGCTGCGCCGCCAGCGATTGCCCCGGGTCGATTCCGGCGACCGGTTCATCAAGCCCCAGTACCTGACGCTCGGCAACGTTGGCCAGTTCGCGGACGTTGCCCGGCCAGTCATGGCTGAGCAAGTGACTGAGCTGCGCACCGGTCAACGGCGGAAAGGTCCGGCCCAGACGCTGGGCGGCGTTCTGGGCAAAGGTTTCAAACAGTAATGGAATGTCTTCGCGGCGATCACGCAGCGGCGGCAAGCGCAGTTCGGCGACGTTGAGGCGATACGCCAGGTCCTCACGAAAACGCCCGGCGCGAGCTTCGTCGAGCAGGTCCGGTTTGGTCGCCGCGACGATACGCAAATCAACGCGAATGCTCTGGTTCGAACCCAGCCGTTCGAGCTTTTGTTCCTGCAAGACCCGCAGCAATTTCACCTGCTGGGCCAGCGGCATGCTTTCGATCTCGTCGAGAAACAGCGTGCCGCCATCGGCGTATTCCAGCTTGCCGATGCGCTTGCCCGAGGCGCCGGTAAACGCGCCGCTCTCATGGCCGAACAGCTCGGCCTCGAACAGTTGCTCCGGGATCGCCGCGCAATTGAGCGCTACAAAGGGCTTACCGGCGCGCGGGCCGAAATCATGCAGGCAACGCGCGACCAGTTCCTTGCCGCTGCCGGTTTCACCACGGATCAGCACGTTGACCGGCAACGTCGCCAGATCCAGCACTTGCCGACGCAATGTCTGCAAACCGCGGGACACGCCGAGCAGCGTCGCATCGAGCTTTGCGCGGTTGTCGGCCAGTTCGTGCAGGGCGCGGTTTTCCAGGACCAGGCGGCGTTTGTCCAGCGCCCGGCGCAGGCTGCCGAGCAGGGTTTCCGGGCTGAACGGTTTTTCCAGAAAGTCGTAGGCGCCATCGCGCATGGCTTCGACCGCCATCGGCACATCGCCATGGCCGGTAAGCAGAATCACCGGCAGATCGCTGTCGCGCTTTTGCACTTCGGCGAGCAATTGCAAGCCGTCCATGCCGGGCATGCGCACGTCGCTGAGGATCACCCCGGCAAAATGTTCCGGGAGCGCGGCGAGGCATTCTTCGGCACGGCTGAACAACTGCACCTGAAACCCCGACAGGCTCAGCCACTGTTCAACGGCGTCGCGAATGCTGCTTTCGTCGTCGACCACCATCACCGAATTGAGCATCAGATGTGTGCCTCCAGATCGATTGGCAGGGTCAGGCTGAACACCGCGCCGTGGTCGCCATTCTCGACGCTCAGGCGCCCGCCGGATTCATGCACGATGGCGAAGGATACTGCCAGCCCCAGGCCGAGACCATCGCCCACCGGTTTGGTGGTAAAGAACGGATCGAACACTTGGCCCAGATGTTCCTCGGCAATCCCGCCGCCGTTGTCGCTGACGCTGAGCCGCCACAATTGTTCATCGGCCTCCAGACGGATTTCCAGGCGCTTGCAGGCTTTACCCTGCATCGCATCCAGCGCGTTGCGCAGCAAATTGATCAACACCTGTTCCAGACGAATCGCATCACCGCGCACCCACGCCGGGCGGGTCAGGTGCAACACAAGGCTGACTTGTTCGTCACGCAGGCGCGCATCGAGCAGTTGCAGCGATTGATCGACCACCGTCGCCAGATCCAGACGTTCGCGCAAACCGCTCGGACTCTTGCGGGCGAAAGTCTTGAGGTGGCCGGTGAGGGCGGCCATGCGCGTGAGCATATCGTCCACCGGTTTCAGCGCCTTGTAGGCGTCATCGACGCGGCCATGTTCGAGCAGCAGGCGCAGAGTCGCCAGTTGCATGCGCTGGGCGGTCAGCGGTTGATTGATTTCGTGGGCCAGTGCGGCGGACATCTGCCCCAGCGCGGCGAGTTTGGCCGATTGCACCAGACCTTCCTGCGCGGTGCGCAAGTCGCGGGTGCGCTCCTCGACCAGACGCTCGAGTTCTTCGCGATTGCGCTGACGGACCTTGGCCAGCCGCCAGCGCTGATTGAGAAACAGCAACAAGAACACCAGCGCCAGCCAAACGCCAGCGGCGGCCAGTGCGGCGTTGCGCAAATCTTCGAAGGCCACTTGCGGACGGCGCAACAGGTGCAGGGTCCAGCCTTCGGTCGTCAGCGGCAGCGATTCCCATAAATAGTCCGCCGTGCCCTGCGGACCTTCGACCCGGCGCAGATCGCTGTTGTCATCGAAGCGCCGTAGCGGCAAATGGGTCAGCGGCAGCAGCGATTGCTTGTCGTACTGACGCGTGGTTTTGATCTCGGCCAGATCATCGGCGCTCAACGGCCGCAAGGCGCGATAACGCCAACCCGGCTGATTGGCGATAAAGATGATCCCGCGCGCATCGCTGACCAGCAGCGTGTCGCTGCCCTGGCTCCATTCGCGTTCCAGTTCGGGAAATTCCAGCTTGACCACCATCGCGCCGAGAAACTCGTCGTGGTCACCGAGTACCGCGCTGGAAAGGAAATACCCGGGAATGCCGCTGGTCACGCCCACTGCGTAGAAACGCCCGGTGCCTTGGGTGCGGGTCTGGCTGAAGTACGGGCGAAAACCATAGTTGTGGCCGACATAACTGCTCGGCAGCCGCCAGTTGCTCGCCGCCACCGCCAGCCCTGTGCGATCCAGCAATTCCAGGGTCGAGGACTGCGCCGCACCGTTGATCTTTTCCAGCTTCACATTCAATGCCGCTTGCTGCGCAGCATCGACCGGTCCGGCCAGGGCCGAACGCAATTGCGGGTCCAGCGCCAGTACGGCGGGCAGGGCGCGATAGCGGTCGATCAGGGTGTGCAAGGAGTTGGCGTACAACCCCAGTTGCTGATTGGCGCGGGCCGCGTCTTCTTCCAGCGCCTGACGTTCCGCGTGGCGCATGGCGAGCGTCGCGGCAATGACCGTGCCGGCAATGATCAGCAGGGAATACAACGACAGACGCAGGGTACGGGAAGTCGGCAGCATGCTGGATCAAAGGTCGGCAGGACGGGCGGGCACGATAGCATGGGCCGAGATGGCCGGGCGCGCTGTTCGCGCCGGCCGTGTCTGCTAAACAGCTGTCTCCTGTACCTGACGTCGATGCACAAGATTCAACCTCGGCTTCGGCACCGGTCTTGCCTGAGGTTCGGCAGCGAGCGAGCGCTCCAGTTGCTGCAGGCGTTCAGTCACGCCTTGCGCCTCGCTCGGCGCTTCGATGATTACCTGTGCGGTTTGCATGACCTTGTCGATGGCTTCGAACGGGTCTACACCATTCCTGGACAGCTTCATGACCTGACGCTGTTTTTCTGCATCCAGTGCGTCCAGTTGGGCATAAAACATCTTCTGGATGTGCTCGGAGTAGCTGTTGAGGTTATCCGTGAAGGTCTTGATGCTGTCGATAAGCGCAGCACCTCCATCAAGAAGAGCCCCCGCGCCGTCGACGGCTTTTGCAGCGCCGTCGCCCAGCGTTTTCAGCCCGTCCTTGAGCTCTTGGGTCTGCAGTGTCTGCGCTGCTTTCAAACCTTTCTTGAAGAAGTGGTAACGCAATACCGGAAACACTATTGCCCCCGCGATTGCCCCTGCGCCGGAACCGATGGCGTTGCCGATTCCGGGTACCACGGTGCCGATGACACTGCCGATGGCGATGCCTTTGCCGATACCGTAAAAGAGCGATTTGATGCCGGCCCGGGAGGTGATGAATTTGCCGAACGTCATGCTTTTGCGCACCTCCTCGATGTTCTGGCCTTCAGGAATCAGGCCATCGAACTCGGTGGTCAGGTTGTGCAATTGCTCCGCCGCAGTTTGCGCTTGATCAAAAATACCCACCGCTTTTCTGATCAGGTCAAACACCACTTTGAAGGCACCGGTCTGGTCGACATGAATGATCGGGTTGTTACCGACGAATCCATACAGATTCAACCCATCCACATCCCCCGCCGGATCGGCACTGACCCAACGCTGCAACCACGGCGCGTAATACCGGGCGCCGTAGTAGTACAAACCGCTGACATCCATTTCCTTGCCGGAATATCGGATGAAGCGGTATTCGATTTCCGATTCCGGCGCCATCCACGCGGTTTCGCCGAACGGGTAATAGCCTTCTGCGCTGGTGACCACAGCGTTTTCATTGAGCTCCATTACGCAAGAGCCGAGGTGGTCTTCGAGGGTGTAGCGCATCTGGTCGTCTATCGGCACTGAACGTTGCGCCCAATGCAGGCAGCGCGCGTTACCGAGGCTGATGATGTGCAGCTCCTCGCCGTTGTCCTTGCTGCGAATTTCCAGCCCCGGCAAGTAGCGCACCTGGTGGAAGTGGCGGACCTTGTCGGTAAACCATTCATGACATTTGAGGACCCGCTGGCCGGCGCTGTACTGGTAATACTCGGCATCGTTATCGCCGTCCTGACGGATAACCAGATCCACGCGCTCCAGCTCATCACGCCTGCTCCATTGCAATGACGGACCGTGGCGCAGCTTGCGTTGATTGCCGTGCGGGTCGAACCAGGTGCAGAAGTCCGGCGGCTCGTCGCCTGTTTGCCAGCGCACCCCGCGATTGCTTTTCTGGTCGATGTACATCGTGCGGGTACGACTGTTGCCGTCGCGCTGATGACGCAATTCGGTCAGATTGCCGCCATCGTCGTAGCTATACGTCTGCGTGTAATTGAGGCGGTTTTTCTCGTCGGGCGGTCGCGGCAGGCCGGGAATGTCCGGGGGCAGCGCGTCGTCATGACCGGTCGCGCGGATCAACCGGTACAGGGAGTCGTAGCTGAATTCGCGGTGGCCGTCGACCCGTTGATTGGCGAACCAGACGGGCTCGAAGGCGTGGTCTTCGATGCGAGTGATGTTACCGACGCGATCGTAGAAATATTGCAGATCCTGCAATGCGGGTTGGCCGGGCTTATGGCTGATCCGGGTGCGCAAGTGTCCGTCGGCTGGATCGTAGGTCCATTGGCTGAGCACCAGGTTGCCGTCCTGTTGCTCGATGATCTGGCCATTGGCGTTGTAGTGCGCAGCCAGCAATACGTGGTGCCGTTCTGTGCCTCCGATCAGCAGATCCACTGTTTTAAGCTGTCCTGCGACTCCGTAGCGCGATTGCCGGCAATGCCCGCCGGCGTCGGTTTGCTCGAGCATGGTACCGAGCGGGCTGAATACCTGATGGCTGGCGAAAGATGCGCCGTCGTGAAACAGGCGGGTCTCTTGCAGTGGTTGGCCGGTGAGAGCGTAGCTGGCAACTTCGAACGAACCGGAGGCATCTGTCCGTTGGATCAACTGGCCACGGAGGTTGCTACCTGTATCGGCAGAACCGTCGGCATAGGTGAAGGTATCGAGCTGTGTCTTGTCGTTGCCGGTCATCTCGAGCTTCACCACGCGCAGTTGCTCGTCGAACGACGACTGCCAATGCTGGTGGCGGCCGTCCCATCGCTGCACTGGCTCGCCGGCCAACCCGGGCAGCATCAAACGCTGGCCGCTGTCAACGCTGGCGGTGTACAGCGCATCGCCGTTCAGCGCGTAAACGGTGCTGACGTTGGCAACGGCCAGACGCGGATCCTGCTGCAGTGCCAGACGGCCGGCCAAATTGTATTGCTGGCGAGTCACGAGGGCTTTGGGGGAGGCGCCGGCCAGGTTGCGCAGGTAATCGACCTGCCGGACAGTAAAGCCTCGACCGTCAGTGGCCGATAAGGACGGCGTGCGCAAGTGCATGGTTTCATCGTCCATTTTTAAACTTGGCAACCAGTGGACTGCCAGTTTTTTTCGATGCCAGATGTCGCTGCCTTGCCAAATACTGGTTGTCCGTCGACCCCATCTCTTTGTAATGCGCGAGGCCGGCCTGCGCTTGCGCGATGTTCGCAAGTACAGCCCGGTTCCTTTGCTGCAGGCCGGAACGCGTGATGACCGCCAACGTTTCGCTGGACGTGTTGCTGTTCGCATTCGGCAGCACATTGGCGGGCGAAACACTGTCAACGCCCAGTGCATCAAAGGCATTCTCTGCCCATGCAGACCGTTCTTCGATGGCTGCTTTCCAGTCGCTGAGCATTTTCTCGATCTTTTCGATTTTCACCGGGTCGAGGCGGTTCTTGATGTCCTGTGCTTCCTGCGCCCGACTTCCCATATTCAGTGCGCCGGGAATGATGGCGATTACCGATCCGAATACTCTGTTCATCAAAAACACTGGGTTGGTGATCGCATTGAGTGCTGGATGGAGCAGCTCCCTCCTGAAGTCTTTCCAGGAGTTGATCTCCCTGACCGATTCCTGAATTCCCAGACTTTGATCAATCGCGCTGACGGACATCTGCGAGGTCTGCGGTATCAAAGGACCGACGCGAAGCCTGACATGGTCAGCCAGTGGTTCGCCAATAGCTGCGGCGACATCTCCACCGATGTTGCCGCCGATCAAGCCTGAGGGTTTCAACACATTCGGCTTTACTTCAAGAGCGGGGATCATGGTGTCAAATTGCGTACCACCGATTGATCCACCCTCATAACCGATAACGCCTCTGAGGGTTTCTCCCGCCAGATTCATTGCCATGCTCAGTGCAACATCCTGATGAATGATGTTGTGCAGCTGTCCCAGTACTTCTTCGGAATGCCCTTCCACGGCGGATGCGAACGCCGAATACAGCATGATCACGCCTTCTGCACGCTTGTTGCCGTCCGGATCGATGAAACGGATCGGGTTATTTCCCACGAATGCATATAAATTCAGGCCGTCCGCCTGCTCGGCGTCAGTACTGACCCAACGCTGCAACCACGGTGCGTAATAGCGGGCGCCGTAGTAGTACAAACCGCTGACATCCATTTCCTTGCCGGAATATCGGATGAAGCGGTATTCGATTTCCGATTCCGGCGCCATCCACGCGGTTTCGCCGAACGGGTAATAGCCTTCTGCGCTGGTGACCACAGCGTTTTCATTGAGCTCCATTACGCAAGAGCCGAGGTGGTCTTCGAGGGTGTAGCGCATCTGGTCGTCTATCGGCACTGAACGTTGCGCCCAATGCAGGCAGCGCGCGTTACCGAGGCTGATGATGTGCAGCTCCTCGCCGTTGTCCTTGCTGCGAATTTCCAGCCCCGGCAAGTAGCGCACCTGGTGGAAGTGGCGGACCTTGTCGGTAAACCATTCATGACATTTGAGGACCCGCTGGCCGGCGCTGTACTGGTAATACTCGGCATCGTTATCGCCGTCCTGACGGATAACCAGATCCACGCGCTCCAGCTCATCACGCCTGCTCCATTGCAATGACGGACCGTGGCGCAGCTTGCGTTGATTGCCGTGCGGGTCGAACCAGGTGCAGAAGTCCGGCGGCTCGTCGCCTGTTTGCCAGCGCACCCCGCGATTGCTTTTCTGGTCGATGTACATCGTGCGGGTACGACTGTTGCCGTCGCGCTGATGACGCAATTCGGTCAGATTGCCGCCATCGTCGTAGCTATACGTCTGCGTGTAATTGAGGCGGTTTTTCTCGTCGGGCGGTCGCGGCAGGCCGGGAATGTCCGGGGGCAGCGCGTCGTCATGACCGGTCGCGCGGATCAACCGGTACAGGGAGTCGTAGCTGAATTCGCGGTGGCCGTCGACCCGTTGATTGGCGAACCAGACGGGCTCGAAGGCGTGGTCTTCGATGCGGATGATATTGCCGATGCGATCGTAGAAATATTGCAGATCCTGCAATCTGGGGTGAGCAGTTTTCTGACTGGTGCGCGTATGCAGGCGTCCGTCGGCCGGGTCATACGTCCACTGACTCAGGACACCGTTACCGGCCAGTTGCGAGGTGATCTGATTGTTGGCGTTGTATTGCGCATCCAGCAAGACCTGCGTGACTTTCGTCTCGACTTGCAGCTCCATTTGCCTGAGCTGCCCGGCAAGACCATAGCGCGATGCTCTGTGATGGCCGCCGGCATCGGTCTGTTCAAGCACGGCGCCAAGCGGACTGAACACCTGATGGCTGGTGAACGCTTCGTTATCGTGAAAAGTGCGCTTTTCCACCAGTGCCTGTCCGGTGAGGGCATAGCCGGTGATGTCCAGCGAACCTGACGGATCTGTCTGCCGGATCAACCGGCCGCGCAGGTTGGAGTCTGCTTCGGCAGAGCCTGGGGCGTACGTGAAGGTATCGAGCTGATTTTCGCCGTTTCCCGAAACTTCGAGCTGCACCACGCGCAATTGCTCGTCGAAGGTCGACTGCCAGACGTGGCCGCGCTCATCCCAACGGTGTCCGGGCTCCCCGGCCCTGCCCGGCAGCAGCAGGCGCCAGCCGCTATCCCGGCTGTTGGTAAACACGGCGATATCGTTCAGCGCAAACACGCTGGTTGTGTTTGCTGTCGGCAGGCGCGGATCCTGTTGCGCGACCAGACGCCCGGCGACATCGTGGCGCTGGCGAGTCACGAGAGCTTTCGGCGTGTCACCCGCCACGGTACGCAAATAAGCGACCTGACGGACTGGCAGGCCACGCCCGTCGCTGACGGTCAGCGAAGGCGTGCGCCAATGCGCGGAGGCGGTCATGAGCCTGACCCACGCGTAGACACCAGCTCTTCAGCGGTGTCGTTGAAGTCCTCACTGGCGTGATACCAAGGATGATAAGTCTCGCGGGAAAAGTCGCCCTTGGCGTTGATCAGCTTGATCGGACGCCCCGTTGCGTCATAGAACAGCTGATCGAACAACCCGAGTTGGCGCAGCGATTGATCATTGACGTAGCGGTGGGTGTTGGCGAAAAACGGCCGGTATTGGCGCTGCGGCAGACCTTTGTTGTTGTATTCGACGCGTTCACTGATGCGCCAGCGTGTCTGCGTCGGTTGCTCACCTTCTTCGATCAGCAATTGACCATCCTCACCCACCACATAAGCCAACCCCGGATCGACCTTCTGCTGGGTTTGCAGTACCCGACCAAAGCCGTCGACGCAGGTTTTGACGATCTGGATCTGCGCCTTTATGGCGTCGTAGGGATAGCGGTCGGCGCTGAGCACTACGGTGTGAACCGGTTCTCGGTAAGCCAGTTCAATGGCCATGAGCAATTGCTGGTCTTCAGGCGTCGGGCCGGGATTTCGCGCAAGCCGGCGACGTGCGCTGGCACGGATATGCCCGCCGGGCAACAGGTCACCTTGCTTGATCGCGCGGCTTTGAAGTGTGGAGGCGGGTATCAGGCCCATCCAGCTGAAAAGGTTTTTGTGCAGAGTGCTCGCTGCGTGTCCTACGGTATCTTCCGGAAACTGAATGGCGTATTCCGGACTGGGATCCGGCAAGGTCCAGTCATCGGTCAGCTTGTCGAATCCGGCAGGTTTGCCGTTCTCGGTACCGTGAAAGCTGATGATCAGTGGCTGACCGGAAGGCTCGTAGATGACTTCTTCAGTGTTGTCATTGGCGTCGGTGATTCGCTTGGGTTTCAGGGCGTGATAATCGAACTCCGCGACCTGGACGGCACAACCGTCGGGCAACTCCATGCGCATGACTGTCAGATGGTGTTGATCGTATTCGGCTTTGGTCACGCCATGGCTTGGCGTTTCATTGAAATCGAGCACGTTGTAGAACGCCTGCAAGTCGCCGTACCGGGCCAGATTGAACCGCGACGACCAGAGGTTTGGTTCCTCGCTGGGCGGTGCTTCGAACAGCAGCGCCATGGGTGAGTAACCAATTGCCGCGAGGGCCTCGCGGATATTCAGGTCCGGCACAATGCTGTAAGCGTCCAGCGCGGTTTTATCCAGCAGGGCAAGCTCCAGAGAGTGCGACAGCGCTTCGAATCCGGCGACGCCGTCATCCAGTTCAATACCCTCTACGTCCACATAACGCTGTATGGATTGCGAAGTCAGTACCCTTTCCATGGCCCATTCTTGCGTATCCTGCAGCTCTCTCAGTGATTCGAAAGACACCCGTGCCGGGTTCAACTCCCCGGGGAGCGTACCTTTGGCCAATTTCAGCGCATCGCCCCGTTCCAGATACGGCAAGCCCAATCGCCATTGCTGTGGCTCTGGCAGATTGATCAGACGTGCACGGGTTTCACTGATGTAAAAGTATTGCTGCGCCTCGTCGTGAGCGTCGGACCACCATTGATTCAGATGGTCTTCGGTGAAGGGGGGCGGGCTCTGGGCGGTCAACCTGCGCGCATAGCTCACCGTAAGTGCGTGGGTCGCGGCGCCATAAGCGTTCCAGCGCAGGGTGACATCGTGGCGGCACAGCGGGTCGTTGATAAAACCGTCGTACTGATAGCTGATGGCTTCGACCTGAAGGGGCAGCAGAACGGCTGCGGCATATGGCCCCTGTGGCCGCACCTCGCGAACCAGATAGCGCTTCTCTTCTACCGAGTACAGTGCGGCTGCACCGGGCGCCTGCGCATCGGCGCGGTAGGGAAAAATTTCTGTTCGAGCGACCGAGCCAACCAGTGCCTGCGCAATCCGATAGCGACTGTCGGACTCCTCCGGAGTGACGGGCTCATCGATTTCACCTTTGGGGTGGTAACGACTGAACAGGGTTTCGCCCAACGGGCAGGCGTCCACATCCGCGCTGAAATAATCGTCGCGGGAGCGATTGATTTCCTGACCGTTGTGAAACCAGGTGCATGTTTGCACCGGCTCGCTGAAGCCAGGCTCTGAAGGATCGGTTCCAACCTCGCAGTCAAGTTGCTGCAAGTAGCCGAACCCGCGAAATTCCCTCTCCCTGCCGTCGTAGAACCCTTCGCGCCAAGTGAACGACTGGGTCAACCGGTTGCCGGTGATCTCGTCGTGCTGCTCCTGCTTCTTCACCACGGCCAGCGGAAAGGGCAGGTGACATACCGGTGCACGCTCAAGTGCCAGCAGCCGCTCCTTTTCATCCAGCCATTCCTGAGCCGAGCTGCGATAAGTCACGCTGCTGGAACAGCCCATGTTGTTGTTACTGTTGACCAGCAGGTAGGGCTTGGCTGCAACAAAATCGTAGCGCCAATGCCGCGGCTGGATATGCGGCACCGTCAGAATCAGGCTGGCGCAACCGAGGCCTTGCAGGTCGGCGAAACTGACCTGGCACAAACGGTCATAGCGCACGCCTTCAGGCCACGGCACGCTGACGGGAATCTGCTCCAGGCCGTTGCCGCCCCGGTTCAGGTAAATGTCGAACCCTTCGGATTTGAGATAGATCAATGCCGGCGCGCCGGAGCCATCGAGATCGGCCAGACGTACCCGCGAGGCGTCGAATTCTTCATGGGTGAAGGGCAGGGCGCTGATCTTGCGACCTTGACCGAATTTGCCATGACCAAGATTCGGCCAGCAGCGGACCTCGTCATGGCGGATGCGGCACAGCTCGGGCATGTCGCTGCCGAGCAGGTTGCCCAGAAGCACCAGTTCGGTTCGCGAGTTGCTGAACACCGGCAGACGGTCGTCTGCGTATTCATGGGGTATTTCCTGTGCGGCGGCGAAGCCTTTTTCGCGCAGGCTGGCATAGAGGCGCACGCGGTCGGGGCTGATGCTGGCCGCTGACATCAGCCCGTCGCCGCTGAAATCCCCCATGGTCAAAGTCAGATCCTGGTGTTCCCGGGGAAACTTGTCGAACGCGCTGAACAGTTCGAATTGCCGCTGCGCATTCAGCGCATGAAACCCGCAGTAACCCAACCGGGCGATGATCAGGTCCAGGCGGCCGTCGCCGGTCAGATCAAGCAGTTGCGCCACGGCGCGGTTGCGATCTGCCACCGGGATCCTGTCCAGCAAAACCCATGGGCCGTAACCGATCAGTTCGGTACCAGGCGCCGCGCGTAGCGGTTCTCGGTAATACCAGGCGTTGTCGTAGCGGCAGAGAAAGCCCGGCACGCCCTCGCCATACAGATCAACGCATTGATAGAACCCGCCGTCTTCGATGCCCGGTTGAGTCTCGTTTTCCAACAGGCGTGCAGGTGCCTTGTTGATCTCGAAGGGCGAGTATTCGAACTCTAGCGGCGGTGAGTGCTCGACATTGCCTTGCGCATCGAAGGCCTGATAGTGCGCCGCGCTGATCTGGCTGTAGGCCCACTGCGCAGTGTTCTGGATCGGTCGATATTCCAGCAGCAGGCGACGTGCAAGTTTTGCCTCTGTCGCCAGGCCCCCGGGGAAGTGATGAAACATCAACACTTGCTGGCAGAGCCTGCGGGTGCTCAGCTCAAAACCCTGGCCATAGGTGGAAAATGGATCAGGTCGCAGCCGCCAGTGGTTCACTTCCTCGTAGCTCGGAATCTCTGTCAGCGAATTGCTGCGTTCGCCGTAATCGAACACCAGTTGAAAATGCCATGGCAGATCCGTCGGTCGGTCAGTGTCCCAGCTGTAAAGGTGATCGCTCGCCGTGGCATTGCCGTAACACACTCGTCGCAGATAGCGCTGGGCGCGGTAGTCGTGAATCGGGTCTTGCTCGTCAGGCTGATCGTCGGCCTTGTACTCGTAGCAGATGTGTTCGCCATGGGCGTTCATGCTTTCACACAATAGCCAGCTGCTGATGCGTGATGGGTCGTCGGGGTCGGCACGGCGTGAGGCGGTGGTTTTGCCGTAGACATGCAACGTACCGTCGGCGCCGTGGATCAGCCAGAAAGGGGCTCCGCCGTCAGCCGGATGCCAGCATTCGCGCAGGGAAAAATCACTTTCGATCCGCGCCCGGTAAGTCACGACGTTGTGTTCGGCAATGGGGCGGTCTCTGTAGCTGTGTTCCGTGCGCGACTTCAGGTTTCCGGCATCATCGAGCTCTGGCATCCACACCTCGCCGTCATGCCCGATGATTTCATCGTGCTCGGTATAACGTGGAACACCTTTGTTGGTGCGGCGGCTGATCTGGCTCAGGCCCAGGTGGCAACCAAGGCCAAACGAACCGTTACCGCTCTGGCTGTTGATTGCCAAGGGTATTTGCGGACCGTAGCCACGACCGCTCGATAGCGGGATCAGCAATTCGCATCCAGCCGAGGCGGTCGGCCCAACGGCGCTCCAGCTTTTGCCGATGGTGGCGATCGATGAGCTTCTGGCGATGGAAGGAGCTGTGATGCTGAGGTCTTGATCGGCCATGGTCGAATCCATTCGCGCTACATAGGGCGTATGGATAGACGCTAACAGGAGTGGGCCGCTAATGGACCTGTCAGATCTGACAGGTGCGCAAGATCGTTTTCTGTGCTTGGGCGATTCTTTTATCGCAATTGGTTTGAACACACAAAAACGGCCGGGGCATCTTCGCGGATGCACCGGCCGTTTTCATGACACCAGAAGCTTACTGCACTTCTACCGCTAGGCTCTCGCTGATCTTCTGCTGCCAGATCGCCGGGCCAGTGATGTGTACCGACTCACCTTTGCTGTCCACCGCTACGGTGACCGGCATGTCCTTGACCTCGAACTCGTAGATCGCTTCCATGCCCAGCTCGGCAAATGCCAACACCTTGGACTTCTTGATCGCTTGCGCAACCAGGTAAGCGGCGCCGCCGACAGCCATCAGGTACACGGCCTTGTTGTCCTTGATCGCTTCGATCGCGGTCGGGCCGCGCTCGGATTTGCCGATCATGCCCAGCAGGCCGGTCTGCTCGAGGATCTGGCGGGTGAACTTGTCCATCCGCGTTGCGGTGGTCGGGCCGGCCGGGCCAACCACTTCGTCACCGACCGGATCAACCGGGCCGACGTAATAAATGAAGCGACCTTTCAGATCCACCGGCAGGGTTTCGCCCTTGTTGAGCATCTCGACCATGCGCTTGTGCGCGGCGTCGCGACCGGTGAGCATCTTGCCGTTGAGCAGCACGGTTTCGCCCGGCTTCCAGCTCTGCACCTCTTCCGGGGTCAGGGTGTCGAGGTTGACGCGACGGGCCGACGGGCCGGCTTCCCAGACGATTTCCGGGTAGGCGTCCAGCGGTGGCGCTTCCAGCGAGGCTGGACCGGAACCGTCGAGCACGAAGTGCGCGTGACGGGTGGCGGCGCAGTTGGGGATCATGCACACCGGCAGCGAGGCGGCGTGAGTCGGGTAATCCATGATCTTCACGTCGAGCACGGTGGTCAGGCCACCTAGGCCCTGGGCGCCGATGCCCAACTGGTTGACCTTCTCGAACAGCTCCAGACGCATTTCTTCGATGCGGTTCTGCGGACCACGGGCCTTCAGCTCGTGGATGTCGATGGACTCCATCAACACTTCCTTGGCCATCACTGCGGCCTTCTCGGCGGTGCCGCCGATACCGATACCCAGCATGCCCGGTGGGCACCAGCCGGCGCCCATGGTCGGCACGGTCTTCAATACCCAGTCGACGATCGAGTCGGACGGGTTGAGCATGGCCATTTTCGACTTGTTCTCGGAACCGCCGCCCTTGGCCGCCACGTCCACTTCCACGGTGTTACCCGGGACGATGGAGTAGTGAATTACGGCCGGGGTGTTGTCCTTGGTGTTCTTGCGAGCGCCTGCCGGGTCGGCAAGGATCGATGCCCGCAGGACGTTTTCCGGCAGGTTGTAAGCGCGACGCACGCCTTCGTTGATCATGTCGTCCAGGCCCATGGTGGCGCCATCCCAGCGCACGTCCATGCCGACACGGACGAACACGGTGACGATACCGGTGTCCTGGCAGATCGGGCGATGGCCGGTGGCGCACATGCGCGAGTTGATCAGGATCTGCGCCATCGAATCACGGGCCGCTGGCGACTCTTCGCGCAGGTAGGCTTCGTGCATCGCCTGGATGAAATCCACGGGGTGGTAATAGGAAATGAACTGCAGGGCGTCGGCAACGCTCTGAATCAGGTCATCTTGCTTGATCACGGTCATGAGTCGCGCTCCTCTGAAAACGGTGGGGAAGCTACAGGCTTCTAGCTTCGAGCGGCAAGTTAAAGCATTACGCGGACAGCTTGAGCTTGCCGCTTGAGGCTTGCGGCTTATGGCTGTCCCTTTGTGGCGCGACGCTAAAAAGGCGCGGCAGTATACCGCGCCTCGGTGGTGGGGGCACATTGGCTTTTGGTCGGATGACCCTGTGGCGAGGGGATTTATCCCCGCTCGGCTGCGCAGCAGTCGTAAAACCTGTGAGCTCAGTGTGATTGACCGGTTGCAAGGGGCCACTTCGCAGCCCATCGAAGATAAATCCCCTCACCACAGGGACCTGGTGCGGGCATCAATGCAGCTCAATCAGGTCATGCATTTGACGTCAATTTTCGAGCCCGAAAATCGGTGGTCATTTAGCGACCGGCCCTCTAAAGTGGCATCCGGTCTGTAGAGTAGGACACTCGGTCAGCCTCCTATCGCACGGTGAGTCAACGATTGACCCATAACGCCATTCAACGCCTTTTGCTCAAACGCTTCGCCCTCGCTGCGGCCACCTACGGATTGGCTTTGCTGCTGCTGTGGCTGGCGTTTTTCACCGGGCATTACCAGCAATCTCTGAGTGGCGTGGCCATCGGCAGCGCTCTGGTGGTCATCAGTCAGGCGAGCCTTTTCGCCATGTTCTGGAGCGGGCGCAACCAGCGCTTCGCCGACCCCAGCCTGACCGAAGCGCAAGTGCTGATGGGACTGGGCTGGCAGACGTGGCTGATCGCCCATGTCGACGAGGCACGCGGCGCTTTTCTGGTGTTTTATGTGCTGATCCTGCTGTTCGGCCTGTTCCATCTCACCCGACGGGTGTTCATCCGCTGCGCGCTGCTGGTGTTCTTCAGTTTCTCCGCGATTACCCTGTGGGACGCTTACCACTTCCGCTTGGCCGAGCCTGCGCTCGCGGCGTTGCAAGTGTGCATTCTGGCGATGGTTTTGGCGTGGCTGGTGCTTTACGCACGCTTTGTCCAGGTCTCGCGGCAACGTCAGCGTCAGCGCCGGTTTGCCTTGCAGGCGCATCAGGACACCCTGCGCGGGATGATGCGCCAGCTTGAAGACCTGGTCGCCACCGACGAACTGACCGGGCTGTTCAATCGCCGGCATTTCCTGCGCATCGCCTCGCGCGAGCTCAACGCGTTGGACAGCGACGTAATGCACGGGCTGGCGCTGATCGATCTGGACCACTTCAAACGCATCAACGATCTGCACGGCCACGCCGCCGGCGATCAGGTATTGCAGGCGTTTGCCGGTGTGGCGCAAGCCTGCCTGCGCGACGGTGACGTGCTGGCGCGCTATGGTGGCGAGGAATTCGTGGTGCTGGTGCCCGACTGCGATGCCGAACGCCTGACTGCTTGTTGCGAGCGTTTGCGCATCGCCTTCAGCGAGGTGGAATTGATGGGCCTGCAAGTGCGCAACCTGAGCCTGTCGGCGGGCATGACCCTGCTGTCCGTTGGCGATGATCTGGATGAGGCGTTGCAGCGTGCCGATCAGGCGCTGTACCGGGCCAAGCGTGACGGGCGCAATCGCTGTGCCGCCGCGTGGGAGAACGTCGATGCCTGAATTGCGTGTCGGTGATCGGCAGTGGACGGTTGAGGCTGGGAGCAATCTGCTCGATGCCCTCAACCACAACGGCGTCGCCGTGCCCTACAGCTGTCGCGCCGGCAGTTGCCACGCCTGTCTGGTGCAATGCATCCGAGGTGTGCCCAGCGACAACCGCCCGGATGCCTTGAGTGCCGAGCAACGTCAGGACGGTTGGCGCCTGGCCTGCCAATGCCAAGTGGTCGAAGACTTGCAGGTGCATACCTTCGACCCGATTACTGACGGTCTGCCGGCCTTGGTCGAAGCGCTGGACTGGCTCAGCGACAGCGTTCTGCGCCTGCGCCTGACCCCGCAGCGGCCGCTGCGTTACAGCGCCGGTCAGCATCTGGTGCTGTGGATCGGCCACATCGCCCGCCCGTACTCGCTGGCGAGCCTGCCGCAAGAAGACCGCTTTCTGGAGTTTCACCTCGATTGCCGCCAGCCCGGCGAATTCGTCGATGCCGCCCGCAAGCTGCAGATCGGCGACTCGATCCGCCTCGGCGAGCTGCGCGGTGGTGCTTTGCACTATGACCCGGACTGGCATACGCGCCCGCTGTGGCTGCTGGCCGCCGGTAGCGGTTTAGGTCCGTTGTTCGGTGTGCTGCGCGAAGCCTTGCGTCAGGATCACCAAGGCGCCATCCGCGTCATTCACCTGGCCCATGACGAACGTGAGCACTATCTGGCCAAACCCCTTGCCGCACTGGCTGCGCAGCGGGAAAACCTCAGTGTCGAGCTGTGGACCGCGGCCGAGTCGGCCGCCGCTTTGGCGCAACTGCGCCTTGTTTCCCGGCAGACCCTGGCCTTAGTCTGCGGCTCGACGGCCAGTGTCGACGCCTTCGCCAAGCGTCTGTACCTGGCCGGATTGCCGCGCAATCAACTGCTGGCCGACGTGTTTGTGAGCCGTGGTTGAGCGCTGATTTTCAGACGCGAGACACGCCATGACCGAAGCCATCCTGCTGGAACGCGAACGCGGTTTGCTGACCCTGCGCCTCAACCGCCCGGGCAAGAAAAACGCCCTGACCCGCGCCATGTACAGCCGCCTCGCCGAAGCACTGAAACAGGCCGACGGTGACCCGGCAATCAACGCCGTGCTGATCACTGGCAGTGCCGAGTGCTTCACCGCCGGCAACGACATCGCCGACTTTATCGAGCAACCGCCGAGCGACCTCGACAGCCCGGTGTTCCACTTCATGCTTAACCTGCTCGAATGCCGCAAACCAGTGATCGCCGCCGTCGCTGGTGCAGCGGTAGGCATCGGCACGACGATGTTGCTGCACTGCGATCTGGTCTATGTCAGCCGCGACGCCAGGCTGCGCATGCCGTTCGTCAATCTCGGATTGTGTCCCGAATTCGGTTCCAGCCTGATCCTGCCGCGTTTGCTCGGGCAGGCGAAAGCGGCTGAGTTATTGCTGCTTGGGGAAGGCTTTAACGGCGAACAGGCTGCGCAGTGGGGGATCGCCACCGAAGCGCTGGACAGCGGTGAAGCGGCGTTGAGCAAGGCGCGAGAAGTGGCGCTGCGGTTTGATGAATTGCCGGCCGAAGCGGTGCGCATCAGCAAGCAATTGATGCGAGCGCCGGATCGGGATCTGCTACGCAAGGTGATCGAGGAGGAGGGTGCGTTGTTCACCCAGCGCCTGCGTTCGCCGGAGGCGGTGGCGGCGCTGATCGGATTTGTCCAACGGCATTGAGAGCGTCGTTGGGCCAATCGCTTTCGATAAGTCACCCCACCTTCTGGATCACCTGACAAAGCGTCCCGCCGTTTATACAGCGGGACTCCCACCTATCAGGCGTGGTAGCGCAACAGTCCGATTTTTCCGTCAGGCAGGCGAGCACAAATCAAAATCTTGCCGTCTTCCTGTAATGTCAAACCAGTTGCTACGTGCAAACCGCTTCCCAACTCAGTGCGAACCCAGCCGTGCGGATAATTGAACGATGGGTCGAATTGCTCATCGATAAATCGCGCGATGACAATATATCCTTCATTGTCACTTCTGACTCCCCCGGCAACTACAGCTTTTCCGTCCGCTTGAATACGTCCGACTAGCCAAGTGGTGAAAGCGCTTTCCTCAAGTTTGGTAAAGAGGGGCTTGCCGCCATTGAATTCACCGTCCGGCTCACCATTGGCCTTGATGCTGATCAGTACGGCGGGTTCGCCTGTTGTATAACCTACACCCAGAATGTGCTGGTTGGGTTGCAATACCATGCTGCGAATCAGAAGTGAATGCGCATCGCTGGCGATAGTAACGAAACCACCCTCACCAAATGTCCTATCGAGCTTACCCGAGGTGTCGTAACGCACAAACATGGCCGAACTGAATGGATCTGAAAGTTCCCCGACATTGCCGCATCCAAGATATTTGCCATCAGCCTGTACCATTAGATTGAGCAGAACGGTGTTACCAAGCAAATATCGGGGATGAATTACCGCGATGTAGCCAATCTGATTGAAATCCGTATCCAGCGTTCCGTTTTCGTTGAGTCGGATAATCAGGCCATGGCTCTGCTGCCAGTCGAAACTGTAATAATGGGACGCAAGTAGTTTGCCGTTGGGCAAAACTTCTACACTGAGCGGTGTGGCGGCGTTCCCCTCGAAGGATTGAGGCTTGACTGTAGAGGGGGCTACGGCCGGTGGCGATAAAATTATATCCAGTACGGTTTGGCCGTTTGTACCGAAATCCGTATCCGGCTGACCTTGAGCGTCGTAGCGGCAAAAAGCCGCGGCGTTCTGGCCTGCAGAACCTTTAACAATACAATGCACAATTATTTTTCCGTCAGGCTGGATGGTTAAGGACTGCACTCCATTCGTGCTTAGTGCAAAACCCGGAAAATTACCTATGACCAACCCGGACTCACCAAAATCGGTGTCCACTTTACCGTCACTCAATAGCCGGCCGAGTATGTATTGGGTCGGGAATGGCACAGGTTGAGCTGCTACGAAGTAAATTTTTTTATCCGGGCCGATCTCCACTCCGTGGATGCTTGCTGACGGGTATGGCGGCACGGTAATCATCGCGACCCCATTTTCGCCAAAATCAAAATCCAGGGTCCCTGCACTGTTTGATGTTTGTATGTTCATTGTATGGTCCGTGATCGATGGTTTTGGATGAGAGCGCCATTGTTCGCCGGAGGCGTTTGCGGCGTTGAGCAGGTTTTTTCGGTGACGGTCAAGACGCCTTCGCGAGCAGGCTCGCTCCCACGGGGGAACGCATTTCAAAGTTGGGAGCGAGCCTGCTCGCGAAAGGGGTTGACCAGACCATAAAACTCTCAATCAGGGGCAGCCGGTAAACTCGTCGCCAGGTCACTCGATCAATCCACGGCCGACGCATTGAACCCGTTGCCCGTCGACTTGCCTTTGGCCGAGGAACGTCATTTTACCTTCACCGATTGCAACCCCAGTCCAGATCCCCCTCTCCAGGTCGAACACTCGCCAGCCTTTGCCATCCGCAAAATCCGTGTCCAATTTGCCGTCATCGGTGAATCTGGCAATAACATGGTTAAAACCAGAGGACACTTGACTCAGCCCGGCAACAAGTATGTGTCCGCTGCTCTGGATGGACGCGTCAAGCCATAAGGTGTCAATGCCTTGCAGTCTGCTCAGAAGTGGTTTGCCTGCGTTGAACTGGATGTTGGGTTTGCCGTCGGATTCCCGGCTGATCAATACGCCATGGTGTGCAGGCTCGGTATACCCAACGGATAACAGCCGCTTATTCGTCTGCCCGATAACTTTCAAGACATTGACGCTCAGCGAGTTCTCTATCGGATCCATCACTTCAAAGCCATCAACGGCGAACGAGTCATCAATTTTCCCGGTAGCAGTCAAGCGGTTGAGTACTGCCCGGTAAGGATCATTGCCACGTACACAGCCCGCGAGCACGTAGGTCCCATCCTGTTTTGCCAATAGATCGTATAGCTCCGTGTGAGTGAAATTCGGGTGGAGAACATAGGCGATTTCTCCCTCGTTAAATTCAATATCCCGTGTGCCGTCAGGCAAGAGTCGAATGACGGCTGTCGCCACTTTGTTTCCATCCCGATCTACGGTGGTATGCAATACGATCTTGCCGTCAGGCAGAACGGTCGACCGCTGGCTAGCGGTTTTTGAGTTCGCTGCGTTGGGTAGTTGCTGGTGCTTCTGATGTGCCGTGTCGTCATCCGTGAGGTAAACAGCGACTTTGCCGGTTTCGTTGAATGCCGGATCAAGGTTGCCAGCGACGTCGAGACGCACGACTCCTATGGCACGCTTGAGGTTAGCCTGAAAGAAACTGCCGATGAGCAGCAGTTTGCCGTCGGCCTGTTCCACTATTTCGTTAGCGAAGGAATGCGATCCTTCTCCGTCCTCAAATTGACCGGTTACGTAGCCACTTTGGCCAAATTGAGTGTCGTGTACGCCATTGCTATCCAGTCTGATCAAGTAGTAGGCATCACCGTTCGATTGGCCTACGCTTCCCGCGATATAGGTGCGCCCTGATTTGTCGACCATCACCCCCCGCAGGACAAGGTTTCCGGAAAAATCGGGAGGTTTTTTCGGAGTGGCAACGCCCTGATTGCCAAACGTTGGGTCGAATTTACCTGGCGAGATGTTTGCCGCAACGTCCATCTTCAATCCTCCTTGATCACGACTCGTGTCCAGTCTTGAGTGGTTGGGTGGTGAGGTAGCACGCTAGTCAAGAATGGCTCTTGCAACAACTGACAGAACTGACAGTTGACGTTCTGTGAAAACTGGTTTTCAGCGACATGCAGACAACAAAAAGCCCCGCCATTCACATGGCGGGGCTTTTGCGTTTCAGCGGCCGGTCACTCAGACCTGCGGATCACCGACATGCAGGATCTTCATGCCGTTGGTGCCGCCAGTGGTGTGGTAGCTGTCGCCCTTGGTCAGGATGACCCAGTCGCCTTTTTCCACAACGCCGCGCTTGGTCAGTTCGTCGATGGCTTTCTGGCTGACTTCGTGCGGTTCCAGCGAGGCCGGGTCGAACGGGATGGTGTAGACGCCACGGAACATCGCCGCGCGGGCCTGGGCTTCGCGGTGCGGGGTGAACGCGTAGATCGGCACCGAGGAGCGGATACGCGACATGATCAGCGGGGTGAAGCCGCTTTCAGTCAGCGCGATGATCGCTTTGACGCCCGGGAAGTGGTTGGCGGTGTACATGGTCGCCAGCGCGATGCTTTCGTCGCAACGGCTGAATTCCTTGCCGATGCGGTGGCTGGACGTCTTGCCGGTCGGGTGCTTCTCGGCGCCGACGCAGATGCGCGCCATCGCCTGCACGGCTTCCAGCGGGTAAAGACCAGCGGCGGATTCTGCCGAGAGCATCACAGCGTCGGTGTAGTCGAGCACGGCGTTGGCCACGTCGGACACTTCGGCGCGGGTCGGCATCGGGTTCTGGATCATCGACTCCATCATCTGCGTCGCGACGATCACCGCTTTGTTGTGGCGGCGTGCGTGCAGGATGATTTTCTTCTGAATGCCCACCAGCTCGGCGTCGCCGATTTCCACGCCGAGGTCGCCACGGGCAACCATCACTGCGTCGGAAGCCTTGATCAGGCCATCGAGGGTTTCGTCGTCGGCCACGGCTTCGGCGCGTTCGATCTTCGCCACCAGCCAGGCAGTGCCGCCGGCTTCGTCACGCAGTTGACGGGCGTATTCCATGTCGGCGGCGTCACGCGGGAAGGACACTGCGAGGTAATCGACTTCCATTTCGGCGGCGAGCTTGATGTCGGCCTTGTCTTTTTCAGTCAGGGCCGGCGCGGTCAGACCACCACCGCGACGGTTGATGCCTTTGTGGTCGGACAGCGGGCCGCCGATGGTCACCACGCAATGCAGCTCGGTGGCAGTGGCGGTTTCAACACGCATCACCACGCGGCCATCGTCGAGCAGCAGCTCGTCGCCCACGCCGCAGTCCTTGACCAGATCCGGATAGTCGATGCCGACCACTTGCTGGTTGCCTTCGGTCAACGGATGGCTCGTGGAGAAGGTGAACTTGTCACCGATCTTCAGCTCGATCTTCTTGTTGGCGAATTTGGCGATACGGATTTTGGGGCCTTGCAGGTCGCCGAGCAGGGCGACGAAGCGGCCGTGCTTGGCAGCGAGGTCACGCACCAGTTTCGCGCGAGCCTTGTGCTCGTCGGGGGTGCCGTGGGAGAAGTTCAGACGGGCAACGTCCAGACCAGCCAGAATCAGCTGTTCGAGAACTTCCGGCGAGTTACTGGCCGGGCCAAGGGTAGCGACGATTTTGGTACGACGGACGGACATGCAAAGACTCCTGAGTTCAAGCGCAGGCAGAGGCTACTATGCTCGAAGGGTGTAGTCATTGTTCGAATGCACTACTTATCGTTTTCTTTATTGAACGTGGCAACTTCGGGACAAACGCGCCTGAAGATTTTCGACCAGGGGTCGATACAGAGCACAAGACAGGAGAACCCCCATGCGATTGTTGCCCATTGCCGTCCTTGCCCTCAGCGTCCTCGCCGCGACGGGCTGCACCCGTTGGTCGATGAACCATCATTTGAACAACGCCTACAGCGCCTATGAACGTGGCAATTGCGAGCAGGTCATGCTTGAACTGTCCAAAGTAGAACGTGCCAGCCGCGCCCGCCCGTACGTGTGGCCGGAAGTGTCGATGATGCGCGGCCAGTGCCTGGAACGGCAGAAGCTGTACATCGACGCGGTGCAAACCTACCAGTTCATCATCGCTTCGTACCCCAACAGCGAATACGCCTACCGCGCCCGCGCGCGTCTGGAAACCTTGCAGAGCCTGGGCCATTACCCGACACGCAGCGCCGCTGCGGTGGTGCGGCCGACACGCTTCTGACGGTACTGTCGTACAAAATCTGGCCGTCTGTACAAGCTCCGCTATAGTCAAGGAAACCGCTTGCGAGGCTTGTCTCGATGGCGGCGCAACACCTGCGACTGGCAGTGGTAAAAGTGACGGCGATTGTCGCGACCGTCACACCGGAAGCGGGGAGAGCGGGCCTGCCTACAGGCTCGTTCCGAAGCACAGGTGCGGCTCCCTGGCGGAGCCCTGCATGGCGTACAGCACATCATGTTTACCGACCGCCGGATCGAACGGCACCAGTTGCCGTATTACCTCAGAGTGTTCAATAGCATCACCGACAAACCCGTCGGCTTTCTCGGCAACGTGTCTGCGGACGGGCTGATGCTGATCAGCCAGTTGCCGATGATGATCGGCGCAGATTTCCAGTTACGCCTCAAAGTCCCGGCCCGCGATGGCAGCCAGCAAGTCATCGATTTCAGCGCCTGCTGCGTGTGGTGCCATGAAGACGCCACACCGCTGCATTACGACGCTGGTTTCATCCTGCGGCGTGCGCCGGCGGAGTTCGGCGAGCTGGTGCTGGCGCTGAAGCAGTACTTCAGTTTTCAGCCGTTGCCGGCTTCTGCCTGAACAACAAAAGATCGCAGCCTTCGGCAGCTCCTACAGGGGAACGCATTCCAGATGTAGGAGCTGCCGCAGGCTGCGATCTTTTGATCTTGACATCACGCCACCGCGATCGCCCGCTCCTGATCCAGCGCCTTCTCCGCCAGCAATAACCCCATCTCGCTCAACTGATAGATCGCCATCGCCAGATGTCGCGGCTTGTCCTCGAGGCTGTCCGCCAGGTCGAGCAGCAGAATGCTGACCGAAGAAAAGGTCTCGTAGGTTTGAATGGCCATCGCTTCGGGGTTGATGTCGGGCGCGACCATGAACATCTGCATGCCGCGATCGACGGAATTGCACGACGGCGCAGCGCCGGGTTTTTTCAGGTAGTGATCGAGGGCTTTTTCAGCGGCCTCGTGGAGTCTGGTGGAATCGGGGGAAGCGTAGGGGGAGGTCGAGTCTTCGCTTTCAGGGGGATTGGGTGTTGGTTTGATCATTGTCGTATTGCCTCGATGAGGGCCAATACCTGTTCGCGACTAAACGAAAAGGGTGGCGGCTGAACGCAGGTTAGTCGACCGGGAGGCATACGAATTACCGGCGCGCCCGAAGGCGCCCTGCGCACAGCCACCATCAAGTGCGGGGATAGGGATTACCCGACTGGATGACGCTTATGCACCTTCATATGCCTACCGGGCGACTAAACCCGACCACTGATTGGCAGCGGCACGGATCACGTTACGGGGCAGCTTCAAAGCGCACAAGCCGGCGGATTCTGAGTGATGTGTAGGCAACGGCGCAACCTGATGTAGCCGCGTGTTAACGGCTGAAGGACGTCAGCATGTTGCAGCGTGGGAATAGTTACCGCTGGTCGGGACTGTCAGGTTTTACAGGTGTCATTTCGTGCTTACGGTTCTTCAATGAGGCACCCAGATACCGACGGTATAAGGAAGCTCAACCATGTCCGACCATGAGAACCCAGGCTCCAATTCTCCAGAAGATGGCCCGTTTCCTGAGGACCATCGCCCTTCCCAAAAATCCGATGATCCGATTTCCGAAGAGCCGGGAATCTTGGTCGCGGATTTGGAGTATGAGGCCGGCTCGGGGTCACTGTTAGTAGATACCACGATGGACTTCAAGTTTCGTATACCGGTAAACGATGGCCGCTATCACAAAGTTCATCTGGATTTTCACGGAGCCGATAATTACTACCGGCGTATCACTGAAAGTGCATGGTTGGGGGGCGTCTGGCACAGTATTCGAGTCGAAGATCTTCCCGAGAGTGACCTGCAAGTCAGAGTTGATGGAAGATGGCATTACGTTGATCAATGGTCAAGGTGGACACCGCGGACTTTGCTGGTCAGAAAGGCTGCTCGCATTGCTAGCAATCGTACTGTGACTACAACGGTTCCAGGCCTCGCCGGTAAAGGCAGCAAAATCACGCTTGTGCGTCCCAATTCAGGCACTGTACTGAGCACAACGACCATTACCAATGGCTACGGAAATTGGACTGTCACCCTCCTTGATAATGTCCCCCAGGGTTTACAGGATTTCATCATCCGTGAGGAGTATGGAAGTACGCAGGGGCGCTACGCGGGGAAAGCGTCACTGACCGTACTCAAGCCTGTAACGCTCACGCCGTTGCCGCAGGTTATAAATACACAAACGCCGCAATTTGCGGGTACAGGCGGTCTGCACCAAGCGATGACGAGAGTGGATGTTTACATCAAAGGCACATCGATCAAAGTATTGGCCGACGCAAAGATCGAAATTGATGGGTCATGGGGTGGTACCAGCACTTATACGTTTGCGTTCGGCGAAAATTATTCTCTAGTCGCCAGTCAAAGATACGATGGCGCAACATCTGTGCCGTCAGTCCAACGAAATTTTTATGTCATTGACCCCCCCCGAATAACGTCTCCTGGATTGACGCAGACGGTGGACATGACATCGACGTTCACAGGCACTGTCGTCGCCGGGATCTCCAGTGCTGTTGCTGTGCGTTCGGAAAACACCCAAGCTCAAATCAGCATCCCAACCGATGCCGCCACAGGCGCATGGTCTGCATCTTTCACGCTGACACCTGGTCCGCATTCAATTGTCGGCACGCATACCTATTTGGGAGTGACATCGCTGACCAGCCAACCCTTCGGCATACGGGTACGCACGGGCAAGCCCACGGTCACATACACGCAAGCCAATGAAACGATCACATTTTCCGGCACCGGACATTTCGACGAGAAGCTCAGAACCGAAATCGAGTTCACTATCCTCGAAAGTCCAGCCGGCCCAATGCCGGTCGCGCCTCCCAACGCACAAGTACAGCGCAACGGCACTTGGAGCACCGCCGTAACGGGCTGGAAACTTGGCACCTATGAGATCAACGCCGTCCAGAAGATCAGAGACAACGCCGGCGGCTGGATCGACTCGCTGCCGCTGACCTTCGAAGTCAAAAACATCCTCCCCGATGTCAGTGAAGTGCAATTCACCAAGGACTACCAACCGACCTTCAGCGGCAAAGGCTTCAACGGAGCCATGGTGCATCCAAACAGGCCCAATAGCGGATACCTCGAAGCGCCTGAAGCTGAGGTCGACGGCGGGCGATGGTCTACCAAGGCTTCAACGGTCTGGGGACCGTCGTTCGAGCGTGAGGTACACATAAAGCAATTTCTCGACGGTCATCAGTCGCCAAACTGGTTTGTGCTGAAAGTCACCATCGCGCCGCAAGCCCCAGGCCTGAACGACCCTGAAGATGACGGACTTTCGCCCAGGTTCAGCGGCACGTGCTGGCCGGGTGCAACCGTGAACATTGAGTACAGCGACGAAACCGGCATTGTGCACAAGGGCATCGTCAGTGCTGGCACGTGGCAGTTCAGGCGCGACAAAGAATTTGCCCCGGATATTTCCCATACCGTCACGGTAACCCAGCTCGCCGCGCAGCAAACTTCGGAGCCGGCGTCCAGAACCTTTATTGTTAGGAGGCCGATGGTCACGCCAGTGATTACTCAGCCGCCGGACGGCTCGGAAGTCGGCCGTGTCGTAACGGTCGAGGGCACGATGGGAATGGTGGGTGCTACCTTGCAACTGCGTGACAAACGTTTTGGCCGTCCGTTGGGAGAGCCGAAAGTATTGAGCCAGGACGGCGACTGGTCGATTGACCTGAGCCTTCTGGAATTCAGGCTCTACACCTTCGACGCACAGCAGACACTGGACGGTCGACCGTCGCTGTACAGTGACGAGCATGAATTGACGGTGGTGTTGCTGCCGCCAGAATTTCTCCAGCCGATACCAAACGGCAAGTTGCCACGAACTGCATTGCTCAAGGGTACCGGCATGAGGGGCGGGGTTGTCGAAGTCTGTCTGCTAGGGCTCACCGAACCTCTGCTCAGTAATGTCGGTGTCGACTGGCAGGGTATTTGGCAAGCCGAAGTGACGTTGCCGGTGGGCAGCAAAACAATCTGGGCCCGGCAAAGATTCACGGATGAAAGCGGCACACAGCAGGAGTCGAAAGACAGCGAGCCGCTGCACTTTGACGTCGTGCCGGCCGCCCCCTTCATTGAAACCCCGATCGAGGACGATGCCATCGGGCAGCAGGTGGTGGTGTGCGGTTTTGGCGTGCCGGGCGATACGGTTACGGTGACGCTGGTCGGTGCCACGCGCTCAGAGCCGGCAAGTGGAATCGTGCAGGAAAATCGCACCTGGTCAGCGATGCTCGATGCAAGTTCGCTGGTCGGGGGGCTTTACCGGCTGGAGGCATTTGCATCCCGGGACGGTTTCGAATCGTTTGAAACCCTGCGCTCGGTCATGTTGGGTACTTTTGTGCCTGTCCTCGACGAGCCGGCGGCGGGACGCTGGGTCACTCAGCCAGTGCAGTTCAGCGGCAAGGGCCGTCCGGGCGTGGGCGCCGTCGTGAGTTGGTACAACCCGGACGTGCAGTGGCTGGCTCAGGCACCTGTGGTCGATGAGCACTGGCGCGGGGAGGCGACGCGGGCACTGCCGCTGGCGGGTAACTGGTACCGATTCCGGCAGACGCTGACTGACGCAGCGGATGACGCGACGATGTCCGATTGGGCGGACAGTGCGCGTTTTGAAGTCGAAGCCGCGCGGCTTTTCACAACAATTCCTCAAGCCTGACTTCCGACGAACGGTTATAAAACCTGTCATAAATGACAGTGGACTGAACGGCTTTCGCAGCGCTAAATCGTACTTACTGAATGTGCAGCCCGACGAAGGATGTCGGGCTGTGCGGGCCAGTTGTCGCCTAAAGGAATCTGATCATGGTTGATTCGCGCCGTCCCGCCCTGCAACTGTTCGACCAGTTGTTCAGCGAGAAACAACGAGCACAGGACGTCGGACTGCAGAACCTCGAGACTTACCTGGAAAACGGTGGATCAATTTATTCACTGGTTGAAAAGGGTGTTCAAGGCATGCTCCAGGAGCACCCGCAACTCAGCTTTGAGCAAGCGCAACAATTCTGGCGCGGCGCCAACAGCATAGCCACGTCTCAGCGGCGCCAGTTTATCGAGAGGACGCTGAGGGGGAACAGGGACGCGCCAAAGCGCAGCTCCAGCGGTTTGCTATCGATCGTGGACGGTCCCAATTATCACGCTCTGATCGGTACCGATTTTGCTGCACTGTGCCCGCCAGATGCGCTGGAGTCCATCTGGTCGCCAGTAGCCTATCTGATCGACTTGTTGCGCTGGGTTCGTGACCGTCTGGAGGGCATCAACAAGGAAGAAAAATATTCGCTGCATAACCGGCGCACGGATTTGCTGGCACTGAGCGTCGACTTCAATGCGGTTTATCAGTCGATCTCGTCTGTGGACATCATCGTCGAGGTGCTGGAGAAATTCATTGCGGCGAATACGGATGTCGATTCGATCGAAGACGCGCTGATCGCAGCTCGCTACCCCAACGGCCTGCCTTATTACCAGCATTGGGTCACGATTGATGGTATCGCGCAGGTTCATGATCTGTCGGTGGGCGACTTTGAGCACCGGGTCGACCTCTCTTATCCGTATTTTCTGCAAACCAATGGTCGGGGTGCCAATACTGCAAAGGGTTTCGCCCATGCTTCGCGGCTTGGCCCTTATCAGCGCCTGTTGCTGACAGAAACCCGGGCGGATTTCGAAGATCGCGAAAGTTTCTTTGCGCAAAACTTTGGTACCAGCAAGCTCGACGAATACCTGTTCCTCAATCAGGTGGTGTTCCTGGGTGAGCGCACCAAGCTCGACAGTCGGCAGATCGAAGCCCTGCTGTCGATTGGCGACTTTGCTCCGGTGCGCTCGAGCAATGTCACCTATATAGATGACAAGCCCGAGCATCCGGAAAGCGAGCGCTCGGGGTCAATCTATATCAATGACAACACTGCGCCGGCGGTGCGTATCGATAATGCAAGCGAGCTTCGGCATCGATTGACGGCAAATCCCGACGAGTCCATCGGGTTCAATCGTTATGACCGACTGAATCGGATGGTGCGCCTGGCGAGCTGGACCGGATTGCCGTTCGATCAGGTAGACGTAGTGTTGGCAGCTGCCATGAGGGCGACAGCGCTCGGCAATCGGCCTGAAGACTCTTCAGACAAAATGGAAATAACCAATGGCGTCGTGCATGCACTTGGCTTGTTTCAAAAGTTGCGCGAGCGCTACCAATGCACTGCCGCGGACTTCGCGGTTTTTATCGGTGAGATGTCGGTTTATGGCCGCGGCGAAGCGCTTTCGCAGTTCGATCAGTTGTTCAATTTCGAATCAGGCTATCGCGAACCTTTCAAGCTCGACAACGGTGCGTTTGCGGTAACACCTGTGCCTGGCATGGTGGATCTGACGATCAGCCAGCTCTGCAGTGGCCTGGCGATTGATCCGCAGACTTATTACGTTCTGGCGAAAACAGTGGCCAAGGCTTATGGCTTGACCGAAACACTGAATCGCAATGCAGCGACCATCTCAAGTTTTTATCGTTTGGTGTCGCTGCCCCGGCTGTTGAACATCACACCGGTTGAAGGTGTACTGATGCTGTCGATGCTGGGCGGCGATGAGTGGATCAACCGCTTCGCCGGTGTCCCTGTCATTCACGATGTTCCGGACGGTTTACCGGATGCGCTGGAACTGATCGAGGCTATGCAAAGTTGCGTGCAGTGGTGCGCGCAAAACAATCTGCCGGTGTCGTGGATGTTGCAGCATGCGGTCGACGCGCCACCGGTACAGGAACTGTCCGAACAGGATGAGCAGTTTTTCGAGCAGATTCGCAATTTGCTGCCGACGGCACAGCTGTCCAATAGCACTTTCCTCATGGCTGGCGTACCGACCGCCGGTGCTACTGACTGGATCGAATTCCTCGCGACGTCCGCCGACAGCCTGGGGCCGATAACCGATTTGTATGGTCTGATCCTGCCCTATGAGCAAGGCGCTGAGACGTATCCGGCCTTCGTCCTTCAAAAAATCTCATGGGCGGTCAATAGCGCCTTGGGTGAGATCGAGCCAGCATTGCGGCAGAACATCATCACCAGCATGGTCAGTGCTTTTCTACAGATGCGCGATGCTCAGACTTCGCTGGTAAGGGAGACGCTGGCGGCATACGCCGGCGTGGGTGTGGATCAAGCGTTGCTGGTCCTGGATTGGGCAGGCGTCACGGTGCATCAATTACTCCTGCATGTATTGGAGCGAACCGATATGCAAGCCGAGACGTCCGGCCGTACACGCGACCGAGCCGCAAGCGCATCATTTGATCTGCTGGCTGAAATTCGTCGGCGCAGTGAGGTGGTGTCGACACTTGGGTTAAGCGCCGCGCTGTTGCAGGAATATCTGGATAGCGGCTACACGGACTGGCTTGTTCAGGCCGACAAACATACGTTGACGGTGCGCACTCTTTATTACCTGACGACGCTCACTCGCGCTTTTGCCCTCGCCTCAGCCGCGAGCGGCCAATCGCCACAGAAGCTTTTGGATTACCTGCGTCAGGTCAACGCATTGCCGGCAGTCAGCGGTGATGCGAAAAGGCTTGCGCAACAGGCGTCTGCCATCAAGCTGGCGAATTTTTTTGGCTGGAGCGTGCAGGAAGTGCGCGAATGTGTCAGCCGCATCGATGCCGACGGGATTCTGAAGAACCTCAGCCAGCTCGATTTGTTGATGCGCGTGCTGACGCTGTCCACCGCGACCGGTATGGATGCGTTAACGATTTTTCTGATCGGTAATCTGCCCGAGACGGTCGACAAAAGTTCCTACGCCAAGGCCGCTGAACATGCCCTGCTCGGCGAGTCCAGTGCGCAGGCGCCAATTGTGCATGCACCGGGCGACGTCACAGGGCTGGTCACGATGACGTGCGAAGTGGTGGATAACAGCACCGTTGTGGCCAATAAGCCAGGCGAAAAAGTCACTTACAAGGTGACCCTCAAAGACGCCAACGGGGAGCCGCTGAGTGGCGTCACCGTCCATTGGCGCGCCACTTTGGGCACCATTAAGGACGACACCACCCTGATCGACGGGACGCTTGTGGCCGAGTTTATTCCCGGCAATGTCATGGGTCACGACACGCCATTGCTCTGGCTGGATTTGTTCGAGCCGCAATATGCCCCTTCCATCGAGATCACGGCCGATTTCGCTACGCTGTTTTTCCCGCTTGAGGAACTTTCACCTACGCCTCTGGATACAGTGGAATACGGCCATGAAGTAGAACTTTATGCGGTGCTGGAAGACGCCTACGGAAACCGCGGACAGAACTCGCTGGTGGAGTGGTTCTGGACAATCGAAGCGCCCGAGAAGAGGGATGCCGTCACTATTCGGCCGGCGCAGGGTTTTACTGATCAGCAGGGGCTTACACGGGTTTTTGTTTCAAGCAGGACGGGCGGCACATTCGTGTTCAGTGTTCGCACTCAGTCTGGGGAAAGCGAAAGAATATTCACCAATGCCATCACGTTCGCCCGGAGCTAGTGGCAGGACGTTGCGTACTGCCTGGCGAACGTTTGTCCCCGGGCCATATTCCAAGGAGCGAGATCATGGCACTGAGTAACATTGGCGGGCTGCTGGAAAAACGTCGCTCGGCCCTGCTCGAATACTGCATTGGTCAAGTGGCCAATACCCGATACCCGTTTCTGAAAACGCCTGACGATCTGTTTGAATTGCTGCGCATCGACCCGCTTGACACCTATCAGGTGAAGAGTTCCAGAGTTGCCGAAGCGACAAGCTGTGTGCAGCAGTACATTCATGCGGTGTATCGAAAGCTGGAGCCAGGCTTTGGAGATCATGAGTTCGACAAGCGTCATCTGCACGAATGGATTTTTTACAGCAATTATTCCGATTGGGCGGCGATGCAAAAAATTCCATGCTATCCGGAAAATTTCATCATTCCATCAGTGCGACTGCGCAAAACCAGTCTGTTCAGAAATCTGGAAAACAACCTTAACCAGGCCCGTTTGAACAACGATACCGTGCAGGCTGCGCTGCAGGAGTATCTACAGGCATTCGAAAAAATCTGCGATCTCGATGTGATCAGCTGTTTCATGGATGGCATGACACCGGCCAAAGCCGATTACTACTTCCTGGGGCGGCAGCGGGTGCAGCCGTTTCAGTATTTCTGGCGCAAGGCCGAGATCGAACTGGGCGTAACCAGCGTAGCGGTCAATCCGGCGGTCTGGAGTGAATGGCAAGCCGTGGAAATCCCGACCGCCGATCAAGTGCTGGATATCCGCCCGGTGTTCTGGAATGGCCGGTTATGTGTGGTCTGGGCCGAATGGCGTGACGCGGTCGTCGGCAGCGCAGCGGAGGCTTTCAGCCCGAGCAAATTGGTGATCAATCTGGCATTCATGACACAGAACGGGCAGTGGTCGGCGCCGTTGTGTGTGCACAGTTCAGAGTGCAAGGACAAGCTTTTGGCGAGCCCCCCCCGACTGATTGCGACTGTGCATGCTGATTACCTTAATCCGAAGGGCAAGTTGGGGATTCTGTTAAGTGGCAAGTTCTCTAAGAGGTCACCCGCAGATTCTCCACCGGAAGATTCTGCTGAAACGGATCTGGAAGTGCATGCGATTTACGACGTGCTGATGCGCCCCCTTCTGGACGGTGGCGCGTGGCTGGATCTGGCACTCAAGGAGCGATTCGTCAGCAGCGATACGGTTCAGCACCCGCTCGACATTCAGGTTACTGCTGTCCCTCGCATAACGAACCATGGTTCTCTGACCCCCTATCTTGGTCTGAACGTTATGGCAACGCGCGTCGATGACAACGATGTGCTGACGGTGCAGGGTTTCTGCAGTCCCACGGGACTTGAAAGCGCTATGTTGAATATGGTGCTGCAAGTGACGGGATCGTCTGATATCGATCCGCCGCCGATTAGTGAACTCCAGGATGCAAGCGGTGGCTGGACAACTCAAGCGTGGACTTCCCGGCGGGCGAAAGGCACATGGGCTACGCCAGTCACGGTCTTATTCGCCTCTCCCAGTTCCCCTACAGGACAGAAAGAGTTCGACCTGACGATTGTCGATCTCATGGACTTCGTCCCGCCAACTCTGCACAGGAGCAGTGCAGGCACGGCACAGTTCCTGTCATTCAATCAAGCTGGACTGGCGTTGAAATACGTTCGGCTCAATTCATTATTCGGTTCGGAACTGGTAAGGCGTTCGAATATTTCCGTGGACGCCGTGCTGGACTGGTCCAACCAGTTCATTCTCGAACCGTCGCCGACCGGCGCAGAATTTGTTGAACTCAATGGTCCCTTCAACGGTGCCAACGGTCTGAATTTCTGGGAATTGTTTTTTCACCTGCCGCATTTGATTGCCACCCGGTTGCGTGATGAAGAGCGCTTCCAGGAAGCGCAGGACTGGCTGCATTACGTGTTCGATCCACAGGCAACCCAGGATCGGAAAGATCCGCCGGTCCCGATCATGAACCCGAAACCGGCGTACTGGCGTTGCCGGCCCCTGGATATAGAGGGGGCGGGAAGTAATCCGGGGTGGGAAATCCTGAATCCCTCTGATCCGGATGCCATTGGCTATGCCGCACCCGCGCATTTTCAGATCCTGATGTTCACTGACTATGTGGAAAACCTGATGGCGTGGGGCGATTGGTATTACCGCCAATTGACCCGTGACAGTCTGGTGGCCGCCAAGCTTTGCTACGTCCAGGCCGGGTTTCTGATGGGCAAGGCGCCCACCGCCGACACAGCGACTCGTTGGCAGACCGCCACCGTTGAAAACCTTCTGGCCCAGAGTGATTCACGACCGCCTCTTGAAGCGCTTGAAAATACGCAGGATTTCAACCTGGCGGATTACCCGATCGCTTCCGATACCCCGCCGATGCTGGGATTGGTGGCAAGCAAACCTTTTGAAATTCCGATCAATCAATCGCTGCTCGACCTGTTTGCAAGGCCGCAGCAACGGCTTGGTTACCTGCGCGACAATCTCACCATCGATGGCAAACCGCTGGATATATTGCTGTTCAGCCCGATGACGGATCCCAGGCAATTGCTCCGCGATCTGGCCGCTGGCAGCGCGGCCGGACCCAGACCGATGGGGGGGCGGCTGGTGGTCAATGCCTACCGTTGGCGTGTCACGTTCGAAGTCGCACTGCGTGGGGTACAGAGTCTGCGGGATTTCGGCAGTCTGGTGCTGCGACTGCTTGAACAACGCGACCGTGCCGAACAAGAAGAACTGCAGCAGAACCATCTGCTGGAGTTGGGCCGTTACGCCGAAACGGTGCAGGAACAATCCATCGCCCAACTGGAGGCGAATGTAACAGCGCTTCAGCAAAGCCGGGCAATGGCGCAGGAGCGGGCCGATGCCTATGCAACGCGTTACAACGAGAACGTTTCGCCGATCGAGTACCAGGTCATGGCCAGCCTGCAGCAGTCGAAAACATCAGCCCTGCAGGCCAAAGCCGTCAGAGTGGCAGGGGGCGTCATCGCGGCGTTGCCGAAAATCTATGGTACTTCCAACGGTGGCTTCAAGCCCGAACACGCATTCGATGCAATGGCTTTCGGTTTTGACGTCTCTTCGTCACTGCTGCAAATCGACGCCGACCGACAAGCCACGACCGAAGGCTATCGTCGCCGCCGCACTGAATGGGCGCTGCAACGCGATCAGGCGCTGGCGGAGGTGGGCGCAATCAATGCGCAGATCGAAGCGCAAAGCCATGCGGTCAACGCAGCAAGATCCAGCCTTGAACAGACGCTTCGGGCCAACAGTCAAGCGTTGACCATGTTCAACTTCCTCAAAAAACGCGCGAGCAATGCCGAGTTGTTCGGCTGGATGCTTGGCCAGCTAAAAGCCCTGCACTACCAGGCGTACGACGCGGTCGTCAGTCTGTGCCTCAGTGCGCAGGCTTCGCTGGCTGCTGAAACCGGCGATTATGATGCACCGGTCCCTTTGCCTCAGGCCTGGCTCGATCACCGTTATGGTCTGGGCTCTGGCGAACAGTTGCACATGTATCTGCTGGACCAGGAACGCAGGCGCTTGCAAAGCTACGAGCGGCGGCTGGAGCTGGTCAAAACAGTTTCCTTGCGGCAGTTGTGCGACGACGGCATCGAGCCTCAAGAGGGCGTGAGCAGTTGGGCAGATGCACACCAGCAATTGATGGCAACAGGTGTATTGGAGTTCAGACTGACCCAGTTGCTGTTCGACCGGGATTACCCCGGCCATTTCTGCAGGCAGATCAGTTCAGTGGAGGTGGATCTGCCTGTTCTGACCGGTCCTTACGAGGATGTCCGGGCAACCTTGCTGCAGATCAGTAGCGTGACGGCGACCCGGCCCACCACACAGTCTGTGCAGTACCTGCATACGCCGACCTCAGGGGTACCTGGCGATCTGGTGTTCAACCTGCGCAGCGCTCAGCAGATCGTTTTATCGGTAGGGCTTTCCGACAGTGGCCTGACCCACCAGAAACCTGATGAAGGTTTACTCAACCCGTTTGAATGCACGGGTGCGGTTTCCCACTGGCGACTGAGTTTTCCTCGACCGCTAAAACAGCCACAAGCTGCAATGCTCAAATCCTTGACCGATATCATTATCCGCGTGCGCTACAGCGCCAAAGCCGGCGAGCCGACGTTCGCCCAAAAAGTCACAGACCTGGTTACCAAGGCTGAAAACGCCAGTTTGAAGATGCCAGTCGAAGGAGCAGGCGACCATGAATGATCCCGTCGTGCAAAACAATCAGAATCTGGTGCTCAATGGTGACTTCAACGATCGGCTCAAAGAGTGGCGCCCCAGCGGGATGATTGGCCTGGCGAGAGAATTCTATGCTGACGAGTTAGTCAATTTCATGGAGGTCGGTGTCGGGGCTTCGGCTACACAGGTAATCAAGGCACCCAAGACCCCCGGCGCCCGCGCGGGTTACGAACTGACGTTTCTATGCGAACTGCGGCCCGGAGTTTCATGGTCGGGCGAATCGGGCTGGTTGCACATCCGCAAGAGCGGCGATGTGTTAATGAGCATCGAACTCACGGCAGAAGAAGGCCGGAAACAGGTGCACGAAGACGCCGGACTGGGGGCGGAGCAGCCGCTGGAATTCAAGCCGCGGGTGTATCAAAGATCACTGGACCAATTGGCGTTCGTCGAAGATGACGAATTGAGCTTCGAGGTCAGCGGTGTCCCGCGCAACGCGGGCGACCGTAGTTCGACAATCTGCATCACTCGAATCGACCTGCAACTGAAGCTTGAACCGTTGCAACTGCAGACGGTGCGACTGGATGACGAAGTTTTGCCACCAGGCCAGACGTTACACCTTTGCCTGGGCGCTTCCCTTGGCGATGACCCGGACGGCTCTTTGTACATTGCGCATCGTCTGTCTTTTACCCCTGTAGACGGCAGCGTCTGGCTGGGTACGGATATCGCACTGATCATTCAGGGCAACCCATTGGAAGCAGTCAAGGCAACCCCTGACTGGGGAGTCGATCAACCGCTGCTGTCGCAGTGGTCGCTCGACTGCCCGGATATGGGAGAAGAGAAAAGTCATGACTTCACAATAAACCTGGTGAACCAGTACAACACCGAGCCTTATGCGATTGACGTGTCGCTGGGGCATCATCGATTGGCGCTTCGCGAAGTGCAGACCGCGGCGTATTACCCCGTCCTCGAGTATGCACAAAGCGTCCGGTTGGGCGTGCAGGTCCTTTCGTTCTACACCGGCCGTTCGCTTGATGGTCGAGAGGTCAGGTGGACGAGTATCGGGCAGGGCGTGCAGGGCACCGCAGTCACTGATGAACAGGGCCTGGCTTACTTCGATTTCGTCCCTGAGCAAGCCGGCGATTTTGTCATCACAGCGTCGGTCGACAGCGCTTATTACGGCAATGGCGAGGTGACTCACGAATTTCCAGTCACGGTGCTGGCGACCGACCCCTGGCGGGACTTGCGTTGCGTTGTCGAAGAGCAGGTAACCCTGTGGGACGCGACCGGTTATCCCAATCGCGGCACTGATTACCCCTTCATCGTGCGCTTGCCCGCCGACAGCCCTTTGCTGGCGACTGATCTATCGCTGCACTGGAGCGGCGTCGGGCATGAAGAGTTGAAGGTCACGGTCAACCCGCCACTCCAGCAACCGGTCGCTTTCAACGGCGACGATAGTCTCTGGACGCTGGCCTGCGAGGACTGGCTGGATGGTCGCTTCGAACTGTCATTGGTCTGCTCGAAGTTGTTACTGCCATCGCCGCGTAAACCCATGTCGCTGGCGCGCAACAAGGTCAGGATCGCTGACACGCGCGGCCCGAATATTTCGCCGGTTGTCGAGAACTACGAAAAGACCTTGATGCGAGTGCAGGTGGTGCATGTCACTGACAAAGGTGCCGGTGAGCCAGTAATTGATGCGTTCGTCGACTGGCAAACCCCCGAGGGTATTGTCAGGTCTCGTACTGGCAGTGGTGGCTGGGCCAGCCTGTATTACTGGCCGTTGAAGGCTTTGAGCAACGAGACGATTACCGCCAGTGTGAGAGCCTACGAAGGCGGGCCGGCAGATGGACACACGTTTTCGGTCACGGCGTTTGCACGAGACGAGTGGAAGGACAAGGTCAGGATCACGTTTGATGGCTTTCAAATTTCCAGTGACGGAATCGCTTGCAAGCGAGGCAAGACGCACATCCTGACGGTCCGTGCATATGAGAATAGCCCGCTGATTGGCGAGGCAATTACGCTCGGTTGGCGCAACGCAAAGCCAGAGATCGGGCTTGCGGTGAGCGACCTTGATATGCCGAGAATATTGCGCGAAGGGGAAGATCTGAGTTGGTTGTTCAGCTCTGATCGTATCGAAAGTACCAGCAGTATTTTCGAGGTAAGTTTGCTCACCGACACTCTCACGAACAAGGATTTTTCTTGCCGACTGTTATCACCTGACCTCCATGAAGAAATGACCGTGGTCCTGGATCAGATGACCGATCTCAGGGGGCAGCCGCTCTTTCCGTGTATTGGCGCTATACATCGCTATATCTTCCGCACCAATGCGCTGAGTCCTTTAGTGGGTATCCCCATGGATTTGCTGTGGAGGGGAAGCTCGGCGGCAGAGCTCGGAATCGAGTTGAGCCCACCCCCCAATAGCGAAAATGTTGTGGACGACAGCGGGTTTACCTGGACGCTGGACTGTTCAAAAAGTACCAAACCCGGGGTTTTCAAACTTCAGTTCATTATCAGTTTCTTTGGCGTGAGCGACATCAATACGATGACCCTGGCCCACAATAAAATCACGATCGAAGACGTCCGTGCATCTGCGGTGGATCCGGTCATTGGGCAGGATCCTGCGTGGATGTGGCTGAAGGTACGCTCCCCTTATCGTCCCGACCTCCCTCTGGAGCAAGTGGCTGTTCAATGGACAGCCGACGGCAGCACCGAAGTGCACGGGACGGGGGCCGACGGCTGGAGTGGTTTTCCCTTTGCGCCAACCACGGCAGGTGAGCATGTGGTGACAGCGGCGGTTATCAGCCCTTATGACCGTTTTGAAGGGCGCCGCTCCATGCAGGTTCTAGCGCTGGAACGGGATCCGTGGGACGGATTCGAATACAGTTTCGACTCCCGACCGTTTCAGGCACTGGGTGAAAGCGCTGAATTCCCCCGGCGCAAGGGGCAGCACCAATTGCGCGTGAGTGCTCCGCCTGGCAGTGCGCTGCATGACCAATATCTGACACTGGGCATGACCGGCACCGGGCCGGCGGAATTGGGCTTGCGCTTCGAGGAACCACGTCTGGGTGATCCCAGGTTTTTTTCGGAAGCTGGAATGACCTATCGGTTCAACGCGGGCGACCTCAAGGACGGGAGTTTCGGCCTGCGCTTTGCCTCGGCGCGGTTGGCCAGGCTTTCTCCAGTTATTGCGATGTCGCTGGGGCAAGGCGCGCAGGTGGTAAAAATTGCGGATCGTTCGCGCAGCAGTCAGACGCTGTTTTGGGGCGAGGCTGTATCTGAGCGGATCACCATTGTGTCGGGCATCAGTGGCAGACCGATGGTAGGGATGAAGGTTGTCTGGCGCAGTCCGGACCTTGGTGAGGTGACCACCACTACCAACTTCTACGGTGAAGCGCGGATACGGTTCGTGCCGACAACACCGGGTGCGGCGCAACTGACCGCCACGGTGGGCGATGCGCTGTATTCGGAGTCGATTTCCTTAGCGTTTTTGCTGCACGAGCCCCGGGAGATCAAGGAACTGGTCAGCGATTATCCGAGCGGGTATCCGGGGCAACAGATGACCGCGCAAGTCCTGGTAGTGTCAGCGAGTACCGCGCAACCCTTGGCCAATGTCGAAGTGATGTGGGAGTACGACCGCACCTCGCTGCCGACAACCCTGACGGATGCCGAAGGCAAGGCAACGGCGCGCATTGTCTTGGAAGGAGCAGGCGAGGCTGCGTTGCGGGCGTCGGTAAAGGGTGGTTTGGCTGGCTGGGTGGTAAAAACGCTCTGGTTGACCGTCACTGAGCGTGCAGCAGCGGTGGAATCCGTTGTTGCGTCGCCTAATCCGGTCCCCTTGCAGACCTACGTCTCCATGACCGCGCTGATTGTGGCCAAGGAGGGGCGAGAGCCCATGCCCAGACGGAAAATCCTTGTCTCCACTAATGGAGCACCGTTCACTGAGTCGTTTACCGATCACAGCGGGCGATACCAGGCTCACTGGCGGCCGATGAGCCTTACGGATCAGATTTCACTGGTCGTCAAAGTAGAAAACAGCGACGGCACTTCGGACAGCGGCGCTGTGCATGTTGCAGTCACCAACTGATCGAATCTGTCAGATCGCAGCGGTCTTTTTCCAGCTCATGTAGCTTGTCACCAGTCCGGCCCCCAGCTCGGCGGGCCGAACATCCATCACTGCAACGCCATGGGCAGTCAGCCGCTCATGGAGTTGCGAGCGGTCATTGAGAAAATCGATGGTGCCGCAGTAGGCTAATGCTTCGGGCAGTGTTTGCACTGGCGTCTGGCGTAACCTATCCAGCGCTTCCTCGCGCAGGCTCGCCACCAGCACCCGATGTTGCGCGCTCAACCGTCTGACCGCGCCCAGCACTTGATCATCGTCATCGCGCAGATTGGTCACCAGCACTACCAGCGCCCGCCGCTTTTGGCGGGCCAACAACTGGTTGGCAGCAGCCTGGTAATCAGCAGGGAGCTGGGTGCTCCCGAGGTCATAAACAGCGTTGAGCAGGACGTTCAGTTGGCCGCTGCCTTTGACAGGCGCGACATGGCGCGGCTCATCACCGGCAAAGGTACTCATGCCCACCGCATCCCCTTGGCGCAACGCCACATAGCTAAGCAGCAGGCAGGCATTGAGCGCGTGATCGAAGTGCGACAGCTCACCATCGTGACTGCGCATCTGCCGGCCGCAATCGAGCAGGAAGATGATCTGTTGATCGCGCTCATCTTCGTACTCGCGGGCAATCGGTGTGCGCTGACGGGCGGTGGCTTTCCAGTCGATCTGGCGCAGGCTGTCGCCCTCGCGAAATTCGCGCAACTGATGGAATTCCTGACCCTGACCGCGACGTTGCCGCTGACGTATGCCGAGCTGGCTCAGCCAGTTGTCGACGGCGCGCAACTCACCGCCGTAAAGCCGGGCGAAGTCCGGGTAGACACGGGTCTCGTCGCGGACGCTGAGCAGGCGTTTGCCGGACCATAATCCCAAGGGGCTGGGCAGGTTGACTTCGCACTGTTCGAAGCAGAAATGCCCGCGTTCGAGAGGTCGCAGACGGTAGGTGAGCTGACTGACATGGCCGGGTTGAAGCTCGACAACTGTTGGCAGATATTCAAACGCGAGGCCGTCGGGTACGTGGTCGAAGAAATTGATGTTCAGTGGCTCGGCAAACTCATGGGCGACCTCCAGCTTCACCTCTCCCCAGCGCCCGAGCGCCAGGCTGCCGGGCATCTGTCGTTTGATGCGCGGCGAGGGCAGGCGTCTGAGGCGTACGGCGTCGATAACCGCCAAGGCCAACAGCGCCAGGAGCAACCCCCAGTTGATCGAAATCAGGCTCGACGGGAGCTCTCTGCCGAGTGCCTGAAAGGCGCCAAGCACGATGCTGACGCCCAGCAGCAGCGCCAGCCAGATCAGCAGCAAACGCGAGGGTTTCACAGGCGCGGCGCCGGCACTTGATCGAGCAATTGCGCGAGCACCTGATCGACCTGCAGGCCTTCGATGTCTAGCTCCGGTGCGATGCGCACGCGATGGCGCAGCACAGCGAGTGCGCAGCCTTTGATGTCATCCGGAATCACGAACTCGCCGCCGCGCAACAAGGCGCGGGCACGGGCGCAACGCACCAGTGCAATCGAGGCGCGTGGTCCGGCGCCGAGGGTCAGGCCCGGCCAGGTGCGCGTGCTGCGCGCCAGACGCACGGCGTAATCGAGGACCTGATCATCCAGCGGCAGATCGCTGGCAATACGCTGCAACGCCTGCACGTCTTTGGCTTGCAACACTGTGCGTAGCGGTTGCACATCGAGCATGTCGGCGCGGGTCGAACGACAGACCTGACGGACCATGTTCAGCTCCTGATCGGCGTCGGGATAATCCATGCGCACCTTGAGCATGAAACGGTCGAGCTCGGCTTCCGGCAGCGGATAGGTGCCTTCCTGTTCGATCGGGTTCTGCGTCGCCAAAACCATGAACGGTTGCGCGATGGGCAGGGGGCGACCTTCGAGTGTCACCTGGCGTTCCTGCATGGCTTCGAGCAATGCCGCCTGGGTTTTTGCCGGGGCGCGGTTGATCTCGTCCGCCAGCAGCAGGTTGGTGAACAGCGGGCCTTTGCGCAGCTTGAACTGCTCGGTCTGCAGGTCATACACGGCGTGGCCGGTAACGTCGCTGGGCATCAGATCCGGGGTGAACTGGATGCGCGCGAACTCGCCGCCGAAGCATCGCGCCAGTGCACGCACCAGCAAGGTCTTGCCCAGCCCGGGCACGCCTTCGAGCAGCACATGGCCGCCGGCAATCAGCGCGGTCAGGACATCGTCGACCACCGCATCCTGGCCGATCAGCGCCTTGTTCAATTCATTGCGCACTGCCTGCGCCAACTGGCTGGCACGCTGGCGCTGCTGGGCGGCGTGCGTCGCGCTGCCGGGCTCGATCTGTTCAGTCATAACGCGTTCCTCAAGGTTTGCAGATGAGCGACCTGACGGCTGAATTCGGCGCTGGACAAACGCTGCTTCTGACGTGGGCTCAGGGCCTGGCTGATGGCGCGGGTGGGTTGCCGGGTCAGGCGCGATAACGCCAGCCATTGCTCGGCCACATTCAATTGATCGAAACCGGGATGGCGGCGGCGGGCGCGGCGCAGGATGTCTTGTTGCAAGGCTTGCAGCAGCGCCTGCTGGCCGTTGTGGCGCAGCAGGAAGTCGGCACTGGCACGCAGGTGCTCCAGCAGTTGGCGGCGACCTGCTGGCGCTGGCATTTGCACCGGGCCGTGACGCACGCCGGCCTGCCACAACCACAAGCCGATCAAGGCGAGCAGGGCGACGATGGCCTGCGGGAAGTAGCGCCAGAGCAAGGTCCACAAGCCATCGTGCGCGGTGTTGTAAATCAGCGTGACGTCGGTGTCGGCGCTCAGATACCAGAGCAGCCAGGCGTTGTCGTATTTGCCGATAGCGCCGGTTTTCCACAGCTCGGCATCGGTGACCACGGTGATCGTGCCGAGGCCGTACACCCGTTGCATCATGTGCGTGGCTTTGGCGCTGTTGGCCCAGGCTTGCGCGACATTATTCGGGTCGTCGAGGTGGAAGTCGGTGTCGAAACCGGCGTAGGCCGGCGCGTCTTCGTCTTCCAGGTACAGTTTGGTCAGTTTCGGGAAGCGGTCCTTTTCCACGTCCACTGGTGGATCTTTCAATTCCTTGCTCAGCGATTGGTGCAGTTGCACCTTATCGAGCAGCAGATCATTGCTTTGCCCGGTTTGCGCATCCCACAGCGATTCAGCGACAAATACCAAGCGTCCGCCGGCGCGAGTCCAGTTCAACACCTGATCGACTTCACGCGGCGTCATCCGCGCGCGCTCGCCGAACAACAACAAGGTGTGGCTGTGCGGATCAATCTGCGGCAGCACCGCCAAGGTCTCGGCGTGACTGACCGCGAGGCCGCGCTCGCGCAGGAACATTTCCGCCGCCAGATAAGGATTGGCTTGCGCGGCAGGCGAGGGGCCGTGATCGACGGTTTCCTGATAGGGCCGGGCCTTGAGGTAGAGGAACAGGCTCAAGCCGCCAAGCAGCACAAGCGCCAGCGCAGCCAACGACCAGCCGATGCGCCGGTTCAATGCCCGGATCCTTTGCCGAACAATTCACGCCAGCCGTTGCACAGCTCTGCTTGCAGGTGCGCAGCTGGAAGTCGATGCCCGTAGGCCATGTTCTGCCAGTGAACAGTGAGGTTGCGGCTGTAGGCGAGCAGGTCCGGGCGTTGCAATTGCTCAATGCGGTTGAGGATCTGGCTCTCGGTGTCGGCGGCTTTCAGCGTCAGGTCGAAATCATGCAACAGATGACTAAGCAAGCCGCGATAAAGCAGACCCAGCGCGGCGCGAGGTTCGCTCAGCCACAATTGTTCGGCGCTGCTGGCAATGTCATCCGGCAGGGTTTCACGGTTCAGATCGAGGCCGAAGACTTGTGGCGACGCCTGCGGTTTGCTGCGCGCTGGCAGGTTCGGGCGGCGGCTGACGAAAGCCCCGAGGAATTCGCGATAACGCCAGGCCAGCCAGCCCAGCGCGGCAATCAGCGCGCCCCACAACAGCACCTCAATCACGCCGGCGAGGGTATCGAGGTGCCGACCGTCGAGCCAGCCGAGCAGGGTTTTCAGCCATTGCGGAACTTCACCCGCTTGCGCGTTCTCGGTGGGTTTTGCCGGGTCGTCGCCAAAGCGGTAACGGGTGACGCTTTCCTTGTTCTTGAACGGCGGTTGTTCGAGCAGCGACTGAATGCTGTCGCGCGAGGCCTGACTGGTCAGCGGCTGATTGAGCAACCGTGGAGCATCCGGCGCATCGCTGGCCCATACCGGTTGCAGATTCGGCAGCAGCAGACACGCCCCCAGCAACACGCCGAGCACGCCGTTGTTCAAGCGCTGGCGTAAACGGCGGAAGACCAGCTCGATGTCCCAGGCTTCCAGTTGTGTGCGGCGGTTCAGGTACAGGCTGAAACCGCAGGCGACATACACCGGTCCCCAGGCCACCAGGATCAGCGCGTAAAAAACGTTGGTCAGGTGCTCCAGCCAGCGCCAGTCCTGATCGGCGGCTAGTAGTAGCGATTGCCAGTCCCAGTCGGTCTCGATCTGCTGCGGCAAGAGCATGTAGAACAGCAGCATCAAGCCGATCCACAGTGCGGTTTCCAGATGCACTCCGATGATCGTCAACCATTGCGCGGCGCCGCCGTTGCGTTGCAGCAGCACCTGCAGACGTTGTTGTCTGGCCTCGCCGTCGAGACCTTCGAGTTGCGTCACCGGCAGCACAAAGCTGCGACTCAGGCTCAGCCGGCGCCAGGTCAGACTCGCCAACAGTTGCGGCCTGAGCAGGCGTGGCCATTCACGCAAGGCTTGCTTGAGCGTCGGGGTTTCGCCGAACAGCGCTTTGGAGAGGATGTACAGCGGCAGGCGTTCGTAGGCCGGTTTCAGCCACCAGAAAATGAACACCGCCAGCGATGGCGAATCCCACAGCAACAGGCTGAGCAGGGCGAACAGCGGCAGGGTGACGATCGCCCAACTGGTCATCAACAACCGCCGATGCTGCTGGCTCATCAACACGCCCAGGTCCATGGCTTCCCAGGTCGTGCGCGGGCGGATCACTGCGCTGGCGTCACTCAGGCGCATGGCGGGTCCTTCCGGCAAACAGCAGATACACCGCGACGGCCAGCCACAGCGCGGCGCCGACGGCGTATTTGGTCAGCGGCGTTACGCTGGTTTTCGACGACCAATAAGCCTCGATAAAGGCTGCGATCAACAGGAACAGCATGGCCCCACACACCAGCAACACGCTTTTGCGCGCGGCCAGGCGCAGCGCCTCGCCCCATGTCAGGCGTCCGGGGGCGATCAGCGCCCAGCCCACCTTCAGGCCCGCCGCTCCGGCGAGGGCGATTGCGCTCAGTTCGAACGCGCCGTGACCAATCACGAACGACCAGAAGGTCTGGCCGAAACCGATCTCGCTGAGATGCCCGGCCACCGCGCCGATGATCATGCCGTTGTATAGCAGGAAGAATCCGCTGCCCACGCCCATCAGCAAACCGCTGGCGAATGTCTGAAAGGCGATGCCCGTGTTGTGCATGACGTAATAGCCGAACATCACCCAGTCTTCGCTGGCCGCCCGTTCGGCCGAGCGTCCGAGGTGGCCGGCAACGGGGTCGTACATGCCCTGCATCTCGCGCACCTGTTCGGCCGGGATCAGGTTGTAGATCAGTTCCGGGTTCAGATAAACCAGCACGCCGAAACCGATCAGGCTGCCGAAGAACAACAGGCTGGCGGCCGCAACGAAGCGCCACTGTTCGCGCACGAGTCGCGGGAAGTCCGCGAGGATAAAGCTGATGATGAGCGCCCCGAGGCGACTGCGATGCCGATAGAGCTGTTGATGGCCGCGCAGCACTTGCTGTTGCAATGAATCGATCAGAAAACTGCTGTAGCCACGCGCCTGGGCCAGAGCCAGATGTTGGCAGAGACGTCGATAGGCCTTGGGAAAATCGCTGACTTGCGCCGTATCCTTGCCGCGTTCGAGGCGTTCAAGCGCCACGGCGAAGCGCTCCCATTCGGCCTTGTGGCGACTTTCGAACAGGCTCTGCTTCATGGGGTCGGCCCCAACAAACCGCGCGCGATGCCGTTGAGTTCAGACACGGCCTTGGGCGCAGAGATGTGCAACGGCTGCGCCAGCAATGCCGCCAGCTCGTTGACCCGTGCGGGAGAGAGTTCGGCCTGACGCTCGGCGAAACCGAGTACCGCGCGTTGTTCGCTCAAGGTCAGCGGAACGGGGCAGCGACGAGGTTCGGCATCAGGCAATTGCGGTCGGCTCAGCGGCCGTTCGCTGTAAACCACCAACGTGCCAGCGGCTATGTCGCCGAGGCGTTTGAAGGTCGGGTGTTGCAGGCAACTGAGCGCACCGAGGAAATAGCCGAAGGGCAGTAGATCGACAAAGCGCAGCAGGTTGCGCAATAGCGAGGCCGACCAGCCGATCGGCGTGCCGTCGTCGTGCGCCACGCGCAAACCCATCCATTGTTTGCCCGGCGAGCGGCCCTGACGCAGCACCTCGAACAGCACCATGTACCACCAACTGATGGCAAACAGCAGCAAGGAACCGAGGCCCATGCCGAGCTTGCCTAGAAATGCCAGCGCGATGAACAGCACGCCGAGGATCAAGCCGCGAATGCCCAGATCGATGGCAAACGCCACCGCGCGCACCATCAACCCGGCGGGGCGCAACGGCAGGTCGATGCCTTCCGGCGTTTCGACCTGATGGCGCGTATCCAGCGGTGCTTTCCTTCGCGGTGCTGTGGGCTCGAGCATGGGCTACCTGATGTTCGCCTGTTCGGGGTGCAAGTGCGCCTGATGCTAGCAGCCTCTCGGGTGTGGGAGCGAGCCTGCTCGCGAATGTGGTGGGTCAGTCAGCCTGTGGGCAACTGACAGAAAGCCTTCGCGGGCAGGCTCGCTCCCACGAGGGAAATGCATTCCAGTTGTAGGAATCTGGAGAAATTGCTGTTCGAGGGCGACCAGGCTGGCCGTGGCAGCCCTGAAACGCCTAGACTTCGCCGATCTTCTGTTCAGGATTCGCCCGTGACTTCAATCTTCTGGTACGACTACGAAACCACTGGCATCAATCCGCGCAACGACCGACCGCTGCAGGTGGCCGGGATTCGCACCGACCATGCGCTCAACGAGATCGACGAGCCGGTCAACCTCTATTGCCAGCCCAGCGAAGACATCCTGCCGCACCCGGCGGCGTGCGCGATCACCGGCATCACCCCCGGCCAGCTCGCTGAAAAAGGCCTGAGCGAAGCCGATTTCATGACTCGCGTGCATGCGCAACTGGCCGCACCGGGCACCTGTGGCGCCGGTTACAACACCTTGCGTTTCGACGATGAGATGACCCGCTACAGCCTGTATCGCAATTTCTTCGACCCCTATGCCCGTGAATGGCAGGGTGGCAACAGTCGCTGGGATCTCATTGATGTGGTGCGCGCCGCTTACGCATTGCGCCCGGACGGTCTGGTCTGGCCGACCGATGATGAAGGCCGCGTGACCCTCAAGCTCGAACGCCTGACAGCGGCCAACAATATCGATCACGGGCACGCTCACGAAGCCCTGTCGGATGTGCGCGCCACCATCGCGTTGGCGCGGCTGATTCGCGAGAAACAACCCAAGCTCTACGAGTGGCTGTTCCAGTTGCGCAGCAAACAGAAGGTGATGGATCAGATCCGCCTGTTGCAGCCACTGGTGCATGTGTCCGGGCGTTTCTCGGCGGCGCGCAGTTATGTCGGCGTGGTGCTGCCGCTGGCCTGGCACCCGAAGAATCGCAACGCCCTGATCGTCTGTGATCTGCATCTTGATCCGCAGGGATTGCTGGACCTCGATGCGCAAGCCTTGCGTCAGCGTCTTTATACCCGTCGCGATGAGTTGGCCGAAGGTGAACTGCCGGTGCCGCTCAAGCTGATTCACATCAATCGATGCCCGGTTGTAGCGCCGCTGGCGGTATTGCGCGCACAAGACCAGCAGCGCCTTGGGCTGGACATGGCGCTTTATCAGGAGCGGACAGTGCGACTAACTGACGCACAACAAGTCTGGAAAGATAAAGTCGCGGCGATTTATGCCAGCGAAGATTTCACTCCCAGCGAAGATCCCGAGCAGCAGTTGTACGATGGATTTATCGGTGATCGTGATCGTCGTTTATGCGAACAAGTTCGAACGGCCGACCCTGCGCAATTGGCGCAAGAGCACTGGCCTTTCGATGATGAACGTTTGCCTGAATTACTTTTTCGATATCGAGCACGCAACTTTCCGGACACCCTGGATGTGGCCGAGCAAGAGCGCTGGAAATTATTCTGTCAGCAGCGCCTGACGCAACCCGAGGCAGGTGCGCCGAATACCGTGCAGTCATTTATCGAGGCCGCCGAGCAATGGTCGCTTAGTGCGTCACCGATGCAGCGAGAGGTGCTCAATGACTGGCAGAATTATGTCCAGGCATTACGCAAACGTTTGAATCTGTGAAATCGAACATGCCCGGACAATAAATTACGGGCATAAAAAAACGCCAGCGCTGGCTGGCGTTCTTTTGTTCGCGGATCGCTCTGCGAAGGCGTTGCGGCTTAGCCCAGCAGGGTCGCCCAGCCTTCAACCACGTCGCCGCCCCACTTGGCTTTCCACTCTTTCAGAGTCTTGTGGTTGCCACCTTTGGTTTCGATGACTTCACCGTTGTGCGGGTTTTTGTATTGCTTAACTTTGCGTGCACGCTTGGTGCCGGTAGTTTTTACTGCGCCGCCACGTGGAGCCTTGGATTTTGCTTCTGGATCCAGCAGCGCGATGATGTCACGCAGCGACTTGGAGTATTCACCCATCAGCGTGCGCAGTTTGCCTTCGAATTCCAGTTCGGCTTGCAGTTTGTCGTCTTCGGACAGGTTCTTCAGACGGGCTTGCAGCTCTTTGATGGCTTCTTCGGTGGCGCGATATTCGTTGATCAAGGACATGAGTACTACCTTTTGTAGAATGCTGAATGACAGGGGACAGTGCCGCAATAATAGTCAGGCTGTTTCATCAAGTAAACATTTAGATCGGCTTTTTATTTAAATGAGTTACAGGGATTAGCCGCGCTTTGAATGTTCAGTTAAATAATGTGATGCAGTCAGCACAGATATTTACAGTTGTCTGACAAAAGCCCCACTAAAGCGTCACGGTCTTGACGTAAGACCTGCGTCAGAAAGCCGTTTCGCCATGCTTTGTCCCACCCGGCGCGTATGCGTACTGCAGTTTTCCTGCGCAGTCGCTAGAATGGCGGCCTTTGTGAAGTTCTGGAGTTTCCCCCTCATGCGCACTTTTCGGCTGGTGATCTCTTGCCCGGACCGCGTTGGCATCGTTGCCAAAGTCAGTAATTTTCTGGCCTCTCATAATGGCTGGATCACCGAAGCGAGCCACCACTCTGACAATCAAGTGGGCTGGTTCTTCATGCGTCACGAAATCCGTGCCGATTCGCTGCCGTTCGGTATTGAAGAGTTGCGCGAGAAGTTCGCGCCGATCGCCGAAGAGTTCTCGATGGACTGGCGCATCACCGATACCGAGCAGAAAAAACGCGTGGTGCTGATGGCCAGCCGCGAATCCCACTGCCTGGCCGACCTGCTGCACCGCTGGCACAGCGATGAACTGGATTGCGAAATCTCCTGCGTGATCTCCAACCACGACGACTTGCGCAGCATGGTCGAGTGGCACGGCATCCCTTACTACCACGTGCCGGTCAATCCGCAGGACAAGCAGCCGGCATTCGACGAAGTGTCGCGGCTGGTCAAACAGCACGACGCCGAAGTGGTGGTGCTGGCGCGCTACATGCAGATCCTGCCGCCGGACATGTGCCGCGAATACGCGCACAAAGTCATCAACATCCACCACAGCTTCCTGCCATCGTTCGTCGGCGCCAAGCCGTATCACCAGGCATCCCTGCGTGGTGTGAAACTGATCGGCGCGACCTGCCACTATGTCACTGAAGAGCTGGACGCCGGCCCGATCATCGAGCAGGACGTGGTGCGTGTCAGCCACAGCGACAGCATCGAAGACATGGTGCGTTTCGGCCGTGACGTCGAGAAGATGGTGCTGGCCCGTGGTCTGCGTTATCACCTGGAAGACCGCGTGCTGGTGCACGGCAACAAGACGGTTGTGTTCTGATCGAGCACGACACGCTTGAAAAACCAGGGGCCTGGGCGTTGAATCGCTCAGGCCCTTGTCATTTGAGCCCGAGGAAAAGCCATGAGCGATCCACTGGACAAAGCCACTTCCAAAGCCCCCGCCACCCTTGGTGAAGGTTGCCTGAGTCGTTACGACCCGGATGACATGAGCCCGGACGACGGCACCGAATTCCCCGGCGCCGCCGAACTTTGGGAGCGACTCCAGCAAGAGCAGGACGAACCTAAGAAGCCTGCCTGACGTTCATCAGCTTCTTCAGCAACGGCTTGCCCAGCATCAATACGAACACCGGCCCGCCCACCAGCAGATAGAAGTAATACGTCACCACGCGCCAGATCAGGATCGCCGCCGCTGCGGTGGACTTGCCCACCATGGGTGCGAGCAGCGCGGCGGAGGTCAATTCTGCGGCTCCCGCGCCGCCAGGTAACAGGCTGAATTGACCGGCGCCGAGCGAAAGCATCTGCACCAGAAAACTCCATGCCCACTGCAAATCCGCGCCGAGCCCGCGCAAGGCCAGATACAGCACGCTGTAGCGCAGCAGCCAGTGCACGCAGGTCAGAGCAAAAACCTGAACCAGCGTTTGCCAAGGCAGTTTCAAGGTGTCGGTAAATGCCGCGAGGAAGTGCAGCAACTTGCGCGCCCAGCGACGGCGAGTGCGTGCCGTAATGTTCATCCCCGCCAACAGCCGCCCGCTCAGGCGAATCAACGCTCGGTGATAACGCGCGATCAACACGCAACTGAACAAACCGCCAAACAGCGAAACGGCGCTGACGGTCAGCAGCCACTCGAGACGATCGCTCAGGTGCTGGAACAGCGCGTAAATCAGAATCCCGCTCAGGGCGCAGAGAAAGAACAGCAGATCGCTGAGCTGATCCATGGCAAACACCGCGCTGCCCCGCGCCGGACGCACGCCGCAACGGGCGAGCAGGGCCATGATCGTCAGCGGCCCGCCGCTGCCACCCGGCGTGGCGCAGTACGCGAACTCGGCGGCCATCACCACGCCAAGGCTTTTCAATGGCGCGACCTTTTCACGCTGGTCGCCGAGCAACAAACGCAGGCGCAACGTATTGATGCCCCAGCAGAGCAGAATCATGCCGAACATGATCAACAGCCAGTTCAGCGGAAAACTGCGCAGGCGCGCCCAGGTTTCGCCGCCGCCGAGCAGCACCGGAATCAGCACCGCCGCGAGCAGGCCGATCAGCAACAACAGGCTGCGCTTCATGCTGCGCGTTCCAGTTGTCCGCGCTGTCGGGCCAGCCAGTCGATTTTGGTCAGCGGCACGCGTCCCTCCGCCAGCAGGCGTTGCAGCGTGTGCAACCAGTAATCGCGAGAAAAACGGTGACGCATGTCCACCGGATGCAGCCCCAGGCGAATCACCGATGCCTCGCGCCAGCGCTGTTCACGCTGGTCGCTGAGGATTTTCGACAAGCCGCGCCGCCAGGCACTGCGCGCGCTCCACACCAGCCCCGGTGCAGCGATAGCGCTGAAGTCGGGCAAGCGATAAAGGTGCTGCGGATCGCTGGTGTAGCTGAGCGGCAATTCACGCAAGGCCTGGCGGGTGCCGTCGCTCATCAGCCAGGCCGGAGCGACGAAACCCTGCACCGGCCAGTCGTAGCGCTGAAACATCTCCAGACCCGCATGCAGGCGGGCCAAGGCTGCTTCGCGGGACAAGCGATAGAACTCACCTTCATGGGTGTAGACCCGGCGCATGAACCAGTCGCGCGGGTTGTTCGGCAGGGGTTCCTGATCGTCGTGGTAGTAGCCGTGCAGCGCCAGTTCATCGCCTCGGGCGACCCTGGCATCGAGCACTCGGCGAAACGCCGGGTTGGCGTCAAGCGCATCGTGGCGATGGAAATCCGGCACCACCAGCCACGTCATCGGCACATCACCCAAGGCATCGACGGCCTCGACGAAGGGCTGGTAATCCGCCCAAGTCGAGGGCGCCACATCATGCAACACCAGGCAAACAGCTTTCATTTCTTCAACCATTGGCCACCCGTGGCAGCGTATGGCCGAGCACCGCGTGATAGTGGCTGAGCAGACTGTCGACCACGGTGTCCCAGGCGTAATACCGTTCGACGTGCTGGCGCGCCTGTTGACCGAGGCGGGCGCAGCCGCGACTGAACAGCTCACGCACGGCGTTGGCCATGGCCTGGGGATTGTTCGGCGCGCAGAGCAGGCCGCAGGAATCGTTGACGATTTCTTCAAACGCCCCGGCCGCCACAGCTACCACGGGAATGCCGCATGCCATGGCCTCAAGGATGACCAGGCCGAAGGTTTCCTGGTCGCCGGCATGCAGCAGCGCATCGGCGCTGGCCATCAGCCGCGCGACTTTCGGCGCCGGGCAGAATTCGTCGATGACGCTGACGTTGTCCGGCACCGCCGCAGGCATCGACGAGCCGACCAACAACAAGTGATAACGCGGACCAAGGCGCTGCATGCACTTGAGCAGCACCGGCAGGTTTTTCTCCTTGGAACCGCGCCCGGCAAAGATCAGCAGGCGGGTGTCTTCAGCGATTCCCAGCTCGGCACGCAGGCCGGGGGCGCGGGTGTCAGGATGGAAAGTGTGCAGATCGACGCCCAGCGGCTGCACATGAACATTGCGCACCCCGAGCCCGATGAGCTTGTCGGCCATGACCTGGCTCGGCGCGAGCACACGATCAAAATTGCCGTACAGACGAGTCACGTAAGCCTCGACATTCGGCGTGACCCAATGGCCCATGCGATTGCCCGCCAGCAGCGGCAGATCCGAGTGATAAAAGCCGATCACCGGCACATCCAGCTGCCGCCGCGCATCCAGCGCTGCCCATGCGGTGAGGTAGGGATCGCCGACTTCGATCAGATCCGGCTGCAAATCCTGCAGGACGTTTCGCCATGGCGCCAGCCGCAAGGGGAAGCGATAACCTTTGCCGAAGGGCAGGGCGGGCGCCGGAACCGTGTAAATGCCGTCGTGTTCACCCAGCCTCGCGCCGGGGATCAGCAGGCTGTGGCGAATGGCGTTGCGCTCGCCAAGGCGACGGTGTTTGGCATCCAGGTAAGTACGCACGCCACCGCTGGCCGGGGCGTAGAACATGGTGATGTCGGCGATATGCACGGTGAGCAACCCTCCGCTGTGTCGTTCTCCCTTGATTGACCTTTATCCAGAATAGATGTTCGGTCGGGATTGCGCGGTGGGGTGTCAGTCGGGTTTCGTTGAAAGGTAGATATTCGCGAGCAGGCTCGCTCCCACAATGGAATGCATTTTCCCTGTGGGAGCGAGCCTGCTCGCGAAGTGGCCAGTCGCCGCAGCTTAAATCCTGAAGCTGCCCACCAGTTGCTTGAGACGCGAAGCCTGCTGCTCCAGATCCGAACAAGCGCGCAAGGTCGCTTGCAGGTTTTCCACGCCTTCCTGGTTCAGCGTGTTGATCTCGGTGATATCGACGTTGATCGACTCAACCACCGCAGTCTGCTCCTCGGTCGCCGTCGCCACCGACTGGTTCATCCCGTCGATCTCGCCAATGCGCAGGGTCACGCTGTTCAGGCGTTCGCCGGCGAGGTTGGCGATCTCGACGCTGTCCTGGCTGTGGCGCTGGCTGTCGCTCATGGTGCTCACCGATTCCCGGGCGCCGACTTGCAGCTCCTCGATCATGGTCTGCACCTGTTGTGCCGATTCCTGCGTGCGGTGCGCGAGGTTGCGCACTTCGTCGGCCACCACGGCGAAACCACGACCGGCCTCACCGGCGCGCGCCGCTTCGATCGCCGCGTTCAGCGCCAACAGGTTGGTCTGCTGGGAAATGCTGGTGATCACCTCGAGAATCTGGCCGATGTTGACGGTCTTGCTGTTCAGCGACTCGATGTTGGTGCTGGACGCGCTGAGCATGCTCGACAACTGGTTCATCGCCTTGATGCTGCGCTCGACCACCTGCTGGCCATCTTCGGCCAGACCCCTGGCATCGCTGGCCTGATTCGACGCTTGCGCGGCGTTGCGGGCAATTTCCTGGGCGGCGGCGCCGAGCTGATTGATCGCGGCGGCAACGCTGCTAGTGCGCGAGGCCTGCTGGTCGGAGTTGTACATCGACGAATTCGACGCAGCGACCACGCGCAGCGCGACTTCGTTGACCTGGCCGGTGGCCGAGGACACTTCGCGGATCGAACCGTGAATACGCTCGACGAAGCGGTTGAACGCGGTACCGAGGATGCCGAATTCATCGTTATTGACGATGTTCAGGCGTTTGGTCAGGTCGCCCTCGCCGTCGGCGATGTCTTCCATAGCGCGGGTCATCACGTGCAGCGGCTGGATCAGCAGGCGGATGAGCATGCCGAGCAGGGCGATGATGATTGCCACGGCAATAATGGTTGCGATTACCGCTGAGGTACGGAATTCGCTGAGCATCGAGTAGGCCTGATCCTTGTCGATCGACAGGCCGATGTACCAGTTCACCGACGGCAGGCCTTTGATCGGGGCGAAGGTGACGATGCGGGTTTTGCCGTCGACGCTCACTTCGCTGAAATCGCTGCTGATGCGCGGCGTGTCCTGCGGGTAGGCTTCTTTGAGCGACTTCATTACCAGTGCCTTGTCCGGGTGGACGAGGATCTTGCCGTCGGCGCTGATCAGAAACGCATAACCCATGCCGTCGAAATCCCGCGCGGCGAGGGTGTCGACCAGCGATTGCAGGCTCAGGTCACCACCGACCACGCCAACGCTCTGCCCGGCCTTTTTCGACGCGGTGGCGATGGAAATGATCAACTGGCCGGTGGCCGCATCGATGTAGGGTTCGGTCAGGGTCGAGGTGCTGCTGCTTTCGGCACCTTTATACCAAGGGCGTACGCGCGGATCGAAACCGTCCGGCATCTTCACGTCCGGGCGGATGGTGAAGTGGCCAGTGGCATCGCCCAGGTAGGTGGCCATGAACGTCGAGGTCAGGCTTTTCTGTTCCAGCAGGCTGGCGACCGTGGCAGGTTCCGGGTTGATGGCGATGTTCTGCGCGGCGTTCTCGATCAGCAGGATGCGCCCGCTGAGCCAGGTCTGGATATTGCCGGCGGTGACCTCGCCCATTTCATTGAGGTAGTTGTTCAGGTCATCGCGGATCGCATTGCGTTGCAGCCAGTCGTTGTACAACGTGAACGAGGCGAAAGCGGCAATGACGATGAGAGCGGCGGCAAGCAAAATCTTATGGCTGAAGCGCAGGTTTTTGTTCATGGCTTGGGGTTCCGCTAAGGTCTTAATGTCCTGGGCGTGCTTTGATAGAGACGCGCACTATGGGCAAGGTTGAAAAACTGATATTTCCGGCTCTCCTTAGGGAAATGTCCGACCCGATTTTCTGATGGGTCTATCCAATTTATGTATCGGCCATGTGTCATCAAAGATTAACCATTGGGTGAGAAAATGCCTGACTCTTCGCAACTCGTTATCGGCGCTGATCCGGCCGCGCAACCCATCGCTCAGGCCATGCGCCTGGCCAACCGCCACGGGCTGATCGCTGGCGCCACCGGCACCGGTAAAACCGTGACATTGCAGCGTCTGGCCGAAGCGTTCAGCGACGCCGGTGTGGCGGTGTTCGCCGCCGACATCAAGGGCGACCTCTGCGGGCTCGGCGCCGCTGGCAACCCGCAGGGCAAAGTGGCCGAGCGCATCGCCGGCATGCCCTGGCTCGGTCACACGCCGCAGGCTTATCCCGTCACGCTGTGGGACATCCACGGCGAATCCGGACACCCGCTGCGCACCACCCTGAGCGAAATGGGTCCGCTACTGATCGGCAGCCTGCTCGAGCTGACCGACAGTCAGCAGTCGGCGCTGTACGCTGCCTTCAAGGTGGCGGATCGCGAAGGGTTGTTGCTGCTGGATCTCAAGGATCTGAAAGCGCTGCTCAACCACCTCAAGGACAACCCGCAGTTGCTCGGCGAAGACGCGGCGCTGATGACCACCGGTTCCAGCCAGGCGCTGCTGCGCCGTTTGGCGACGCTGGAACAGCAGGGCGCCGAAGCCCTGTTCGGCGAGCCGGCGCTGCAACTTGAAGACATCCTGCAACCGGGCGCCGATGGCCGGGGACGCATCCATCTGCTCGACGCCAGCCGTCTGGTGCACGAGGCGCCGAAGGTTTACGCAACGTTCCTGCTGTGGCTGCTGGCCGAGTTGTTCGAGCAACTGCCCGAGCGCGGCGATGCTGACAAGCCGCTGCTGGCGCTGTTCTTCGATGAGGCGCACTTGTTGTTCGGCGACACGCCCAAGGCTTTGCAGGAACGCCTGGAGCAAGTGGTGCGTTTGATTCGTTCCAAAGGTGTTGGCGTGTATTTCGTCACCCAGTCGCCAGCGGATCTGCCGGATGACGTGCTGGCGCAGTTGGGCTTGCGTATTCAACACGGCCTGCGTGCGTTCACCGCCAAAGAGCAGAAGTCCCTGCGTGCGGTTGCGGATGGCTTTCGGCCGAATCCGGCGTTCGACAGTCTGTCGGTGCTGACTGAGTTAGGTATTGGTGAGGCGCTGGTCGGCACGCTGACCGAGAAGGGCACCCCGGAAATGGTCCAGCGCGTGCTGGTGGCACCGCCGCAGTCGCGGATCGGCCCGCTGACCGAAACCGAGCGCACCGTGCTGATCGCCGGCTCGCCGTTCAAGGGCCGTTATGACAAGCCGATCGATCGCGAGTCGGCCTACGAGATTTTGATGGGCCGCAAAGGGCTGGCGCCCGAGGCTGAAACACCAGCGGGCAAAGCGGCGGCCGAAGAGCCGAGCCTGGCTGATCGTGCGGGCGAATTCCTCGGCACGGCGGCAGGCCAGGCGCTGAAATCAGCGATGCGCCAGGCGGCTAATAACCTTGGCAAGCAGTTGGTGCGGGGGTTGATGGGGTCTTTATTGGGCGGCAGCAAGCGCCGCTGAACTGAGGAGAATCGGAGATCAAAACTGTGGGAGCGAGCCTGCTCGCGAAAGCGCTGTGTCGTTCAACATCAATGTCGTCTGACATGGCCTCTTCGCGAGCAGGCTCGCTCCCACATGGCAATGGTGTGCACGGTCAGGTTTTGCTTTTGGCATGCGCCGCCAACCGCTCCAGCGCCGCGCGCAATCCCGGATCGCTGATCCCGTCGGCCGTCGACTGAATCGTCTCCGCCGCACTGCTGGACAAATCCACGGTGTGTCCAACCGCCCGGTGCTGGATGATCGGCGGGCGCACGCTGAATTTGATCCGCGTCAGGTTGGCGAACTCTTCGAACAATTGCAGTTGTCGCTGCAGACGTTTCTGCTGATAGCGCAGTCGCGTCGCCCAATGGCCGTCAGTGACCACCAGCGACAGCTCGCCTTCGCGCCACTTGGCTACCCGGCAATGCTCGCGGGCGGCCGGTTGCAGTTGGCTTTCGAGCAGGCGCTGCAAATGCTCCAGACGCTGGGCATGGCCGAGGATGGCTTTCAGCGGTTTGGCTTCGCGTAACAGAACGGCGGGTGCTCTGGCCGTGAGAGGGCGAAACGCCATGATCGAACACCTGAAGGAACAGAGGCGCCATGGTAGCAGAAAGCTGCGGAACCTCTGGGCCATTGCTTTTGTCCCTGATTTGCTCATTAAATCAACGCCTGACTTCTTTCCCCCGACGGGTTGAAGTTGAGCAAAACGCCCCTATTTTAAGTGAGCCCCGTCAAAGCGCAGTGCCAGCATCGTGGAACATCGCCACTTTCCTCACCACCGTTTCCGGGTAGAATGCTCGTTCGCATGCGGCCATGAGGGCTGCACGGGCGACTCACGGGGCCGCCCTCCATCCCTTTAGTGTGGAAGATCCTGCCGATATGTTTGCGCCTTTGTTAAAGAAACTTTTTGGAAGCAAGAACGAGCGTGAAGTCAAACGCATGCTCAAGACGGTGCAGCTCGTCAATGCCTTCGAAGAGCAAATGGTGGCCCTTTCGGACGATCAATTGCGCGCCAAGACCGCCGAGTTCAAGGCCCGTATCGCCAAAGGGGAAACCCTCGACAAGCTGTTGCCGGAAGCCTTCGCCGTCGCCCGCGAGGCTGGCAAGCGCGTGATGGGCATGCGCCACTTCGACGTGCAACTCGTCGGCGGCATGACTCTGCACGAAGGCAAGATTGCCGAAATGCGCACCGGTGAGGGCAAGACCCTCGTGGCCACCTTGGGTGTTTACCTCAACGCACTGTCCGGCAAGGGCGTGCACGTTGTGACCGTGAACGACTACCTGGCCCGCCGTGACGCCAACTGGATGCGCCCGCTGTATGAATTCCTCGGCCTGACCGTCGGCGTCGTAACGCCGTTCCAGCCGCCGGAAGAGAAGCGCGCCGCCTACGCCGCCGACATCACCTACGGCACCAACAACGAATTCGGTTTCGACTACCTGCGCGACAACATGGCGTTCAGCATGGATGAAAAATTCCAGCGCGAACTCAACTTTGCCGTGATCGACGAAGTCGACTCCATCCTCATCGACGAAGCGCGTACTCCGCTGATCATTTCCGGTCAGGCCGAGGACAGCTCCAAGCTGTACATGGAGATCAACAAGCTGATCCCGCAGCTGGAACTGCACGTCGAAGAAGTTGAAGGCCAGGTCACCAAGGCCGGTCACTACACCGTTGACGAAAAGACCCGTCAGGTCGAACTCAACGAAGCCGGTCACCAGTTCATCGAAGAAATGCTCACCCGCGTCGGCCTGCTGGCCGAAGGCGAGAGCCTGTACTCGGCGCACAACCTTGGCCTGCTGACCCACGTCTACGCCGGTCTGCGTGCGCACAAGCTGTTCAACCGCAACATCGAATACATCGTCCAGGACGGTCAGGTCGTGCTGGTCGACGAACACACCGGTCGTACCATGCCGGGTCGTCGTCTGTCCGAAGGCCTGCACCAGGCTATCGAAGCCAAGGAAGGTCTGAACATTCAGGCCGAGAGCCAGACCCTGGCCTCGACCACCTTCCAGAACTACTTCCGTCTGTACACCAAGCTGTCCGGCATGACCGGTACCGCCGACACCGAAGCGTTCGAATTCCACCAGATCTATGGTCTGGAAGTCATGGTCATCCCGCCGAACAAACCGTTGGCGCGTAAAGACTACAACGACCTGGTGTTCCTCACCGCCGAAGAGAAATATGCGGCGATCGTCGCGGACATCAAGGAAAGCATGGCCGCCGGTCGTCCGGTGCTGGTGGGTACCGCGACCATCGAGACCTCCGAGCACATGTCCGAGTTGCTCGTCAAAGAAGGCATCGAACACAAGGTTCTCAACGCCAAGTTCCACGAAAAAGAAGCTGAAATCATTGCTCAGGCCGGTCGTCCGGGTGCGCTGACCATCGCCACCAACATGGCCGGTCGTGGTACCGACATCCTGTTGGGCGGCAACTGGGAAGTGGAAGTCGCTTCGCTGGAAAACCCGACTCCCGAGCAGATCGCGCAGATCAAGGCCGACTGGCAGAAGCGTCACCAGCAAGTGCTGGAGTCCGGCGGCTTGCAGGTAATTGCTTCCGAGCGTCACGAATCGCGCCGTATCGACAACCAGCTGCGTGGCCGTGCCGGCCGTCAGGGCGATGCCGGTTCGAGCCGCTTCTACCTGTCGCTGGAAGACAGCCTGATGCGCATCTTCGCCTCCGACCGGGTGAAGAACTTCATGAAAGCCCTGGGCATGCAGCCGGGCGAAGCGATCGAGCACCGCATGGTGACCAACGCGATCGAGAAGGCGCAGCGCAAGGTTGAAGGCCGCAACTTCGACATCCGCAAGCAACTGCTCGAGTTCGACGACGTCAACAACGAGCAGCGTAAAGTGATCTATCACATGCGTAACACGTTGCTGGCCGCTGACAACATCGGCGAAACCATCGCCGACTTCCGTCAGGACGTGCTCAACGCTACCGTCAGCGCCCACATTCCGCCGCAATCGCTGCCAGAGCAGTGGGACGTGGCCGGTCTGGAAGCGTCGATCGAAAGCGATTTCGGCGTGAAACTGCCGATCCAGCAATGGCTCGACGAAGACGATCACCTGTACGAAGAAACCCTGCGCGAGAAGCTCATGACCGAGCTGATGGCGGCGTACAACGAGAAAGAAGATCAGGCCGGTGCCGAGGCGCTGCGCTCGTTCGAGAAGCAGATCGTCCTGCGCGTACTCGACGACCTGTGGAAAGACCACCTGTCGACCATGGATCACCTGCGTCACGGCATTCACCTGCGTGGCTATGCGCAGAAGAACCCGAAGCAGGAATACAAGCGCGAGTCGTTCACGCTGTTCTCCGAGCTGCTCGACTCGATCAAACGCGACTCGATCCGCGTGCTGTCGCACGTTCAGGTCCGCCGCGAAGATCCGGAAGCCGAAGAGCAACGCCTGCGTCAGGAAGCCGAAGCACTGGCGGCGCGCATGCAGTTCGAACACGCCGAAGCGCCTGGGCTGGATCAGCCGGAAGCGCTGGGTGAAGAGGTCGATGTGGCACTGGCCACCGCCGCTGCCCCGGTTCGCAACGAGCAGAAGCTGGGCCGCAACGAACTGTGCTACTGCGGTTCGGGCAAGAAATACAAGCATTGCCACGGGCAGATCCAGTAAAACCCGTTTCAATCGCTGAACACCCCGCGCCGCGACCGGCTCCTGCCGTCGCGGCGTTTTGCCATTTATCCCACCGTCCTTTCCCGTGGCGGTGCTGACATCATTGAGTAAGGAGCGCATTCATGGCTGTTGGTCTTGGTCCTTTGCCAACGTTGCACCCGGTTGCCGGTTTTGAACTCGGTATCGCCTCGGCCGGCATCAAGCGCCCGGGGCGCAAGGATGTAGTGGTGATGCGCTGTGCTGAAGGTTCGACCGTGGCTGGCGTGTTCACCCTGAACGCGTTCTGCGCCGCGCCGGTGATCCTCGCGAAAAAGCGCGTGCACAATGCTGTGCGTTACTTGCTGACCAACACCGGCAATGCCAACGCCGGCACCGGCGAGCCTGGCTTGGCGGCTGCCGAGCGCACCACCGCTAAGTTGGCCGAGCTGACCGGCGTCGATGCCAGCCAGATTCTGCCGTACTCCACTGGCGTGATCGGCGAGCCGCTGCCGGTCGAGAAGATCGAAGGCGCGCTGCAAGCTGCGCTGGATGATCTGTCGGAGAACAACTGGGAAGCCGCCGCCACCGGCATCATGACCACTGACACGCTGCCCAAGGGCGCCAGCCGCCAGTTCGAGCATGACGGCGTGACCATCACTGTCACCGGCATCAGCAAAGGTGCCGGCATGATTCGCCCGAACATGGCGACCATGCTGGGTTACATCGCCACCGACGCCAAAGTCTCCCGCGAGGTGCTGCACAACCTGATGCTCGACGGCGCCAACAAGTCGTTCAACCGCATCACCATCGACGGCGACACCTCGACCAACGACTGCTGCATGCTGATCGCCACTGGCAAGGCCGCGCTGCCTGAGATCACCCGCGCTGAAGGCGAGCTGTTCGCCAAGCTGAAACAGGCGGTATTCGAAGTGTGCATGGACGTCGCCCAGGCCATCGTGCGTGACGGCGAAGGCGCGACCAAGTTCGTCACCGTTGAAGTGAACGGCGGCGGCAACCACCAGGAATGCCTGGACGTCGGTTACACCGTGGCCCACTCGCCGCTGATCAAGACCGCGCTGTTCGCCTCTGATCCGAACTGGGGCCGTATCCTCGCTGCCGTGGGTCGTGCCGGCGTGCCGGATCTGGACGTGAGCAAGATCGACGTGTTCCTCGGCGACGTGTGCATCGCCAGCCGTGGCGCTCGCGCCGCGACCTACACTGAAGCCCAGGGCTCGGCGGTGATGCAGCAGGAAGAAATCACCATTCGCATCGAACTGGGGCGCGGCGATTGCAGCGAAACCATCTGGACCACCGACCTGTCGCATGAGTACGTGAAGATCAACGCTGAATACCGTACTTGACCTGATCCGGGACCGAGCCGCTCCATTCGCGAGCAGGCTCGCTCCCACAGGGTATTCTCGCTGCAGCTCGGTTCTCTGTGGGAGCGAGCCTGCTCGCGAAAGCGGCGATCCGGACACAACCCATTCAGAAGCATTCCTCTGACGAAAAGGCGCCACACCATGTCCCTGCACCTGATCATCGGCGACAAACTGCTTTCCTCCTGGTCCCTGCGTGCGGCACTGGCGCTGGAACTGACCGGCGCACCCTACAGCGAAGAGCTGATCAAGCTCGGCAAGCCCGACACCCGCGAGCGCCTGCTCAAGCATTCGCCGACCGGCAAGGTGCCGCTGCTGCAAACCACCCGTGGCACCATCGCCGATTCGCTGGCCATTGCTGAATATCTCGCCGAACAGTTTCCGTCCGAGCAACTCTGGCCGAGCGATACCTTCGCCCGCGCCCAGGCCCGCTCGGCCTGCGCACAAATGCACAGCGGCTTCTTCGCCATGCGTAACCACATGCCGTTCAACCTGAGCCAGGACGCACCGCTGAACCCGGTGCCGCCAGAAGTGAAGGTCGATATCGAACGCATGCTCGCGCTGTGGGCCGAATGCCGCGCGGCAGCGACGGAAGAGGGGCCGTACCTGTTCGGTCGTGTCAGCCTTGCCGATGCCTTTTTCGCGCCGATCGCCGTGCGCTTGCGCACCTATCAGGTGAAGCTGCCGGCGGTCGACGAAGCCTATGTTGAAACCGTCTACCAATGGCCCGCCTTCAAAGCGTGGCAAAAGGCTGGACTGGAGGAATTGAATCCGTGAAACGCGTCCACGTCGCCGCTGCCGTCATCCGTGACGGTGCCGGCAAAATTCTTATCGCCCGCCGTGCCGACACCCAGCATCAGGGCGGCTTGTGGGAGTTTCCCGGTGGCAAGGTCGAGGCTGACGAATCGGTCGAATCGGCACTGGCTCGCGAGCTGCACGAAGAGCTGGGCGTCATCGTTGATGCTGCGCGGCCGCTGATCAAAGTTCGCCACGATTACCCGGACAAACAGGTGTTGCTGGATGTCTGGGAAGTCTCGGCGTTCAGCGGCGAACCCCACGGCGCGGAAGGCCAGCCACTGGCTTGGGTCACTGCCAGGGAATTGATCAACTACGAGTTCCCGGCGGCCAACCAGCCAATCGTCGCGGCAGCGCGCTTGCCTGCCGAATACCTGATCACACCGGAAGATGTGGAAGGCCCGGCACTGTTGCGCGGCATCCAGAAGGCGATTGCCGGCGGCATCAAATTGATCCAGCTGCGCGCACCCAGCGGCTACGACCCGAAATACCGTGATCTGGCGGTGGATGCGGTGGGCCTGTGCGCCGGCAAGGCGCAGTTGATGATCAAAGGGCCGTTCGAATGGCTGGGCGATTTCCCGTCTGCCGGTTGGCACATCACCGCTGCCCAACTGCGTAAATACGCAGCGGCAGGACGTCCGTTGCCAGCCGAGCGCTGGCTCGCGGCGTCGTGCCATAACGCTGAAGAGCTGGCGCTGGCCGAGCAGATGGGCGTCGACTTTGTCACCCTGTCCCCGGTGCAGCCGACGCTGACGCACCCGGATGCACAGCCGTTGGGGTGGGAGCAGGCGCAGGCGTTGATCGACGATTTCAGTAAACCGGTGTTTCTGCTCGGTGGAGTAGGGCCGGCGGAACGCGAGAAGGCTTGGGGTGTTGGGGCTCAGGGTGTGGCGGGGATTCGGGCGTTCTGGCCAGAAGCTTGATTCTCGATTGAGGCTAGCGGCCTCTTCGCGAGCAGGCTCGCTCCCACAGTGGATTGCATCTCTCATTCAGAACGCAGTCAAATGTGGGGGCGAGCCTGCTCGCGAAGAGGCCTGACAGGCGCTACTTTCCTTCAGGTTTCGCAGCCGGCTGCCACAAAATCTCCGCCACCCCTTGCCGCCGCGCAATCAACCGCGCCACAACAAACAGCAAATCCGACAACCGATTGATATACGCCAGGCCAACCCCGGTCAATGGCTCAACCGAGTTCAAATGCTGACAGCGCCGCTCGGCACTGCGCGCCAGACTGCGGCAGACATGCGCCTGCGCAATCAACATTGAACCACCCGGCAAGATGAAGTTTTCCAGCGGCCCCAGCTCTTCATTCCACGCATCGATCGCCGCTTCCAGCCGCTCGATTTCAGCCTCGTTCAACGCCTGATATTCCGGCATCGCCAGTTCACCGCCGAGGTCGAACAGGCGATGCTGACACGGCGCCAGCACTTCGATGATTTCATTCAGCCCCGGATGCACTGCGCGCTCGGCGAGCAAACCGGCGAGCAGCACGCCGACCTGACTGTTCAGCGTATCGACCTCGCCGATCGCCTCGATGCGCGGGTGATCCTTGGGGACGCGACGGCCGTCACCGAGGCCTGTTTCGCCTTTGTCGCCGGTGCGGGTGTAGATCTTCGACAAGCGAAAGCCCATGGGTTACCTCGGTAGTGGATTGGTTTCGGTGGTCAGCGGCGCAGGTTGCGCCAGCGGCAGACGCAGGGTGAAGCAAGTGCCCTGGCCGGGCGCCGACTGCACTTCCATCTGGCCCTTGTGATTGTTGGTGATGATGAAGTACGACACCGACAGACCAAGCCCCGTGCCCTGGCCGATTTCCTTGGTGGTGAAGAACGGCTCGAAGGTACGCTTGCGCACGTTCTCGCTCATGCCGATGCCGTTGTCTTCGACCTGGATCTCGGCCCACGGCGGATTGAGCCGGGTGCGCAGAATGATCCGGCCCGGCTCGCTGTCGTCTTCGCGCTGGTGGATCGCCTGCGCGGCGTTTTTCAGCAGATTGAGCAACACCTGTTCCAGCTCGTTGGCGGTGCCCGGCACCGGACCGAGGGCAGGGTCGAACTGACGAATGATCGCCTGGCCCTTGAAGTCGAAGCCGATGGCCAGATCGAAATCGTTGCCGGCGATCTCAACGGCTTGATCGATCAGCGCCGGCAGATCGCACGGCGCCATTTGCCGGGTGCTGCGGCGGCTGAAGCTGAGCATGTGCGTGACGATTTTCGCCGCGCGGGCGCCGGCCTGCTGAATGCCGTCGAGCAGTTGCGGGACTTCGCGGCCTTGCAGGTAGCGGTTCACCGTGTCCAGTTCAATGCCCAGTTGTTCGGCAGTCTCGATGTTCTTCGGCAGATCCGCCGACAGACGCCGGCGAATGTTTTGCACGTTGTGCAGGATCGCGCCGAGCGGGTTGTTGATTTCATGGGCCATGCCGGCCGCAAGGCCACCGACCGAGAGCATCTTCTCCGACTGCACCATCATTTCTTCCAGCGACAGACGCTGAGTGATGTCGTCGATACGGATCACCACGCCACGCCCGGCACCGCCCATCAGTGGGTAAAACGTCAGCGCGTAATGCTTGGGTTCATCGTCCTTGAACCAGGTCACCCGGTCGACTTTGGCCACGGTGTGCTGTTCGACGGTGGCCTTGAGCTGCGGCAAAAACGGTTTCAGCGGTTCGAAGGCGAGGAAGATCGGTTGGTTCAAAGCCTCATCCAGGCGCGTGCCGGAGAGGGCGCTGGCTTCCTGATTCCATTGAGTGACGTAAAGCTGCTCATCGAGAGCGATGAGCGCCGAGGGCATCGAGTCGATGATGCTGTTGAGGTAATTCTGGAAGCCGGTGAGCTTCTTCTCGATCTTGCTGCGCACCTGGACTTCCAGCTCCAGTTTGCGGTTGGTGTGGCGGGTTTCCTCGGCCAGCCCCTGCGCCTGATCGTAGGCGGCCTGTGAGTCGTCGCGTGCGCGTTTGAGCTGCTGCTCGCGGGCTTCGATGCGCGAAAGCATGGTGTTGAACGCCTCGGCCAGGCTGCCGATTTCGTCATGGTTGCCGCGTGCAGCGCGCAGGGCGTAGTTCTCTTCGCGGGTGACCTGGCGGGACAATTCCTCCAGCTGATGAATCGGCCGGGTAATCAGACGTTTGATCTGCCGGGCAATCACCAGCCACAGCAGTACGCTGAAGATCAGGATGCCGAGGCTGGCGGTCAGAGTGCCGGTGTAGAACGCCATCGGCAGTTCGCTGCTGGCGACCAGCAACAGATGCCCCGGCGCGGCACCGGGGCGGGGCAGGGTGATCAGTTGGTTGCTGCGAAACTCGGTGAGTTGCCAGGCTTCGACGTGGCGGTAGCGCTCGGGGAGACTGAGTTTCTCGCCGCGCTGCACTTGCGCCAGGCGTTCGCCCTTGCCGTCGTACAGGGCGGCGGCGCGCAGCGGTGAATAACTGTCGAGCTCCTTGAGCAGGCGCTCGGCGCTGCGCGGCGACTCCAGCGCATCGCTGACCAGACTCGGATTGGCGATCAGCCGGCCGATGGTCTGCAGGGCCTGAGGCGCCATGCTTTCCTGAGAAATGTAGTAGGCGGCGCTGATAAAGGTCAGGTTGGCGACCAGCAGAACCGTGGTCAACAACACCAGCAGGGCGGCCAGCAGTTTCTGGCCGACCGGCAGGTTTTCAAGGCGCTGGCGCAATGGCATCAGGTTTATCGCAGCAGGGGAACAAGTCGTCAGCCTAGCGGCTGCTCAGTCGCTGGGCAATCCACGCTTGCGCAGATGCGCCACCAAACGTTGCTGCAACTGCTGCAGATGCGGCAGATGCAACTGATGGCGCTCGGCAACTTTGCAGGCGTGTCCCAACAGATAGCTGATCTCGGTGCGGCGCTGGTTGGCGACGTCCTGATACATCGAAGAGTAATTGGCGGCGGTGGCGTGGATCACTCGTTCGACTTCCGCTTGCAGATTGTCCGCCGCAGCCGGCTGGCCGCAATGTTGGAGCAGTTCCGCCAGTTCGGCGCAGAGCGTGGCGACTTCGCAGTGATGCTCGCTCAGCCCGCCGTTACGGCAGTTGTGCAACACGGTCAGCGGGTTGATCGCGCAGTTCAGCGCCAGTTTGCGCCACAGGCGAGTAAGGATGTCGGCGCTCCATTCATGGGGAATGTTCGCCGCTTGCAGATCGTCCAGCCAGACCGGCGCCAGCGGATTTGCGCCATCGCCCAGCCAGTTGAACCCGTGACCGGCGAACACCACGCGCCAATCGCCATCACGGAACGCGCCCTCGGTGCTGGAGGCGCTGATGCAGCGCGCCTGTGGCACCCGCGCGGCGACGGCGTCCTGACTGCCGAGGCCGTTTTGCAGGAGGATCAGTTCGGCGTCCGGCGCGAGGCGGGAAGCGAGGCGGGCGACGGCCTCTTCGGCGTCATAGGCCTTGCACGCAACCAGCAATCGGCGAATCGGCTCGGGGCTGTCCGGGGTTTCGCCGGGAACTGCATAGGTATGAGCTTGTCCGTTTTCTACCAGGGTCAATCCGCCCACTGCCTCGTAGCTTTGCAAGCGCGCCGCATCACGCAGGATCAGGCGCACCGGCAAGCCGGCGCGAGCCAGACGTGTCGCCCAGAGTGTGCCGAGGCTGCCGGCGCCGAGTACGTGCCAGGTGGTCGACATCAGTTTTTTGCTCGATTGCTTGCAGGCATGTGCGGCTCGCCGTATCGGTAGGAAAAGACCCGTTATAATGAGCCCGATTTTAACCGCAAGCCAAGCGCGCTCCATCCACATCGAGCGCGCCTTTTTATTGGAGAGATTACATGCCGTCGTTCGACGTGGTATCCGAACTGGACAAACACGAACTCACCAACGCGGTCGAGAACGCCGTGAAGGAACTCGATCGTCGTTATGACCTGAAAGGCAAAGGCAGCTTCGAGTTCAAGGAAAAAGACCTGACCGTCAGCCTCACCGCCGAAGCCGCTTTCCAGCTCGAAGCGATGATCGAAATCCTCAAGCTGGCGCTGACCAAGCGCAAGATCGACGTGCAATGCCTCGAGGTCAAGGACGCCTACGCTTCGGGCAAGCTGATGAAGCAGGACGCCATCCTCAAGGAGGGCATCGACAAAGAGCTGGCGAAGAAGATCGTCGGCCACATCAAGGAAGCCAAGCTCAAGGTCCAGGCCGCCATTCAGGGCGAGCAGGTGCGTGTCACCGGCAAGAAGCGCGACGACCTGCAGGAAGCGATCGCGGCCCTGCGTGCCAAGGAATTCGGCATGCCGCTGCAGTTCAACAACTTCCGCGACTAAGCTTGGTCTGAAGGCTATGTGGGAGCGAGCCTGCTCGCGAATGCGGTGTTTCATTCAGCGAAAAGTTGACTGACACGCCGCATTCGCGAGCAGGCTCGCTCCCACAGTTGTTTTGAATACACCCCGGGAAGCCGGAAATCAGGAGATAGAACATGGATTTGAATGCGGAAGTGGACCACCTGGTCAAGGCGTCCCAGGCGTGGATCCCGATGATCATGGAATACGGCAGCCGCGTACTGCTGGCAGTGATTACCCTGGCGATCGGCTGGTGGCTGATCAACAAGGTCACGCAAAAACTCGGCGGTCTGCTCGCTCTGCGCAATGCCGATCTGGCGCTGCAAGGCTTTATCAGCAGCCTGGCCAATATCATTCTCAAGGTGTTGCTGATTGTCAGCGTCGCGTCGATGATCGGCGTCGAAACCACCTCGTTCGTCGCGGCCATCGGTGCTGCCGGTCTGGCGATTGGCTTGGCCTTGCAGGGCAGCCTGGCCAACTTCGCTGGCGGCGTGCTGATTCTGCTGTTCCGCCCGTTCCGCATCGGTGACTGGATCGAAGCCCAAGGTGTAGCGGGTACCGTCGACAGCATCCAGATTTTCCATACCGTGCTGCGTACCGGCGACAACAAGACCATCATCCTGCCCAACGGCAACCTGTCGAACGGCATCATCACCAACACCAACCGCCAGCCAACCCGCAAAGTCGTGTTCGATGTGGGCGTGGATTACGAAGCGGATCTGCAGAAGGCCCGTCAGGTATTGCTGGATCTGGCCAAGGATCCCCGCGTCATGCAGGACCCGGAGCCACAGGCAGTGATTTCGACATTGGGCGACAGTTCGATCACTGTTTCCCTGCGCGTATGGGTTAAAACTGCGGATTATTGGGATGTGATGTTCATGTTCAATGAGCAGGCGCGTGATCGTTTGAAGAGTGCTGGTATTGATATTCCATTTCCGCAGCGGGTTATACGTGTGGTTCAGGAAAGCGCTGTTCAGCAAAACCAATGATAATTGCCTTGCGAACAGTTAATTAACGCAAACTCAAAGGGGTGTTAATACCTTTGGGTTTTAGGCTAACGCGAAAGATTGCAGGCTAATAGATAGCTGGCTAATGCTTGAAGTTTGTGTGAAGTTTCACTCGTAAAAAAACCGCTCACCTGAGTCAGGTGAGCGGTTTTTGTTAGAGCAACGCTCTAGAGTGACGCCAATTTACATCAAGATTACAAGATGCTCAGAGGGTACTCAACGATGATACGTACATCGTTGTTGTCTGCAGCGTAGTCAGTGTTATACGCGTCATTGGCACGATAAATCGCGCTACGCAGACGGAAAGACAAATCCTTGGCCGGACCTTCCTGCATCACGTATTTGGTTTCGAAGTTGAACTCGTTTTCTTTACCTTCGGTGTCGGAGGAGGTCGTGATGTTGTCGCCTCGTACGTAACGAGCCATGAAGCTCAGGCCCGGAACGCCGTAATTCTTCATGTTCAGGTCGTAGCGAGCTTGCCAAGAGCGTTCGTCTTGCCCGATGAAGTCAGAGATCTGAATGGAGTTGGCTACGAAAATCGTGCTGTTACCGTCCACGCCGTACAGGTAGTTTGTGTCACCGGTGGAGCGCTGGTGAGCAAGGGTGAATTTGTGTGCACCGATGCTGTAGGCAGCAGCAAGGCTCCACAGTTTGTTGTCCTGTTTACCATACAGCGCTTGGCCCTGATCCTTGGTGCGGTAGCCGTTGAAGTCGAAGTTCAGCGACTGCTCGTCATTGATCGGGAAGGTGTAGTTGGCGTTGATGTATTGCTTTTTGAAGTAGTCATCAACGTCCGACGCAGCAACACCGGCAACGAAGTTATCGGTGAACTGGTAGGTTGCGCCAGCGATGTTGGCGCTGGTCAGACCCGGGGTAGACTTGCCGTTGATGCTATCCTTGCCCATGCCGGTTTGGGAACTCAGTGCGGTGAAACGACCTGCGGTCAGTTCCAGGCCTTTGATCTCTTTGCTGGTAAGCAAGGTGCCTTCCGCAACTTCTGGCAGCATACGGCTGTCATCGGTAGCGAAGACCGGGCTGGCAACGAATTGACGACCATACTTCAGAGTGGTGTCGGAGAGGCGAAACTTCACCGCAGCACCCGTCTTGCCTTGTGCTTGCTCTGGGTTCCCGTCGCTATCGACAGCGAATTTATTATTGCCCGCACGACCCGAACCGCCGTCCAGTTTGACAGCGCCCATCGCCATTGCGTCAAGGCCAAAGCCGATAGTGCCTTGAGTGAAGCCAGACTCGTAGCTCAGCAGCTGGCTGATACCGGTGTCCTGACGGTAGCCGCTTTTAAAGCCCCCACCCTCTTTCGGAATATTACCAGCGCCATTACGGAAGTCGCGGTTCATGTATTGAAGGCGGGTTTTCAGGTTCAGGCTCTGATCTTCCAGGAAACCTTTGGCTTCATCCTGCGAAGACGCCATTGCGAACTGCGAGGTGCCTGCTGCAACAGCCAGGGCGATCATGCTCCACTTCATCACGCGCATCGTGATTTGCTCCTTTGGTTTTTAGAAGAGTACTGCCGTCCCACCTGTTTTATTATCTGGGCGGCTCTTTCTTTTTGTGTCGGCGCAAACTTATATCACGCCGACATTGTTGGCGATACTTGCGAAATCAACCTTTCAGCTTCTTTACGGCGTTGTCGCAGAAGGAGCGCTGGATGTCGCAAATCCACAGTACCGATGCAACCGGGCTGACAACTTTATCGCTGTTTCCGGGCCTTTTTGCATCGCTAAAAAAGAGTCCCTGGCAAAACACTTGAATCTCCATCGGGCAACCCTGCCACTGTTTTTATTGGCTTCAGGCGACCACTTCCAGTGGTGCGCTTATAGTCCATACCTTTACGAATGCAACAAGCGTGCACAAACCGCAAAAACGCTGCGGTTATTTTTCTGTGTGCAGCTCTCAGATGTGAAAACCTTGTGAAAACGGGGCCTCGGGGCTGTTTTGTTACGGGCTTGACGACGATCCCCCAATGGTGTTGCAACGCACCAAAGCCGCGCAGGACAACCAAAAACGTTACCGGTTCACCCCGCATTGAGTATTTGGCGGATGCCCGGCCCACTGAGCGTAGACGTGTTGTGCAGTTTTGGTGCAAAAAAATCACAATCGGGCCCGAGTAAAACTGGCGCCGCCCGATTCGAGGGTCGACAGATCAGGGGTTTTCATGCGGATCTTCACGTCAAGGCTCATGTCCGGGGCTGTATTGGTGCGTCGGCGAGATAAATGTCTTATGTCGGCGCGCTTACTGAATTACTGTCGGAGGGAAGCGTGAAGCCCGCTGCATTCGCAGGTATGCTGCCGTTCTGTCGCTTGGCGCGCTGCTTTCACGGCGCCGCCGCTAAGCTGAGTCATAGGATCAGCGGGAGTGCTCACAGTGTTTGCTTTGGATTCACGACTTCAACAGGACGCCCTGGTCATCGGCGACTTTCCGTTGTGCCGGCTGTTGCTGTCCAACGACAGCAATTACCCTTGGTTCATCCTGGTACCTCGTCGCGAGGATATAAGCGAGTTGTTTCAGTTGGATGTCGCCGATCAGCAACAGCTATGGCGGGAAACCACCACCCTTGCCGAATTGCTCAAGGATTCCTTCGATGCTGACAAGCTGAACGTGGCAACCCTGGGTAACGTTGTCAGTCAGTTGCACATGCATGTCATTGTGCGTAAACGCGACGACGCCGCTTGGCCGGCGCCGGTCTGGGGCAGGCACCCGGCCAAGCCGTACAGCGCGGAACAGGTAGCAGCCATTCGCGAGCGCTTGCGTCTGGTGCTGACCGAAGAATTCACCTTTGTGGAGGGCTGAGTCATGAGCCTTGAAGAACGCGTTACCGATCTGGAAAGCCGTCTGGCCTTTCAGGATGACACCATTCAGGCTTTGAACGATGTGCTGGTGGCCCAGCAGAGAGTCATCGAGCGCCTGCAATTGCAGATGGAGGCGCTGATCAAGCGTCACGAAGAAATGGTCGGGCAGTTCGGTGCTTTCGAAGAAGACGCACCGCCGCCGCATTATTGAGCCATTCGCCAGGCATAAAAAAACCGCGAACAGCCAGGCTGTTCGCGGTTTTTTTTTGCTTTGGATCAGCGACGCGGCAGAGCGGCGATCACGTCCTCGGCTTGCAGGCCCTTGTCGCGGTTCATCACCGAGAACTCGACGCGCTGGCCTTCGACCAGAACACGGTGGCCTTCGCCACGAATGGCGCGAAAGTGCACGAAAATATCATCGCCGGAATCCCGGGAGATAAACCCGAAACCCTTGGAAGTGTTGAACCACTTCACGGTGCCGGTATCGCGATTGCTCATGTCATAGGTAGTCGGCGCAGCGGCCGGTGACGATTTGTAGAAGCTGACAGCCAAATGCAGCAGCACGGCAACCAGGGCGATCACCAGGCTGAACAACACCGCCGGCTGGCCAGCGATGACCGGCATCGGCGCGATCAGGGTCAAAGTCTGCAGGACGACAGTCAGTACCAGAAGGGCGCTGACCAGATTTTGCAGATGCTGGCGCGGGCCTTTGTTCCAGTAGGGAATCACTGGAGCGATGACCAGGTTCAGCAGGCCGAAAAAGGCCAGGTAAAGTGCATCGGGCTGTTGCAGGTAAGGAACGGCTTCGGCTTTCAGGCTGGGTATGAACGACAGCAGCAAGGCTGCTGCGCCCATTAGCAGGTGGACGATTTTCAACATTTTGATTGGCTCACGTTATGACGGCTCACAAGGAAGAGCTGAAGGCGCACGGTTCGCTTCAGGACAAAATAAGAGGCGGTGGACACGTACACGGCATCAGCCTATGCGCAACGCCCCGGAAAATAGGGCATGGCGACACACTGCCTATTTAACAGCAAAGCCTGCGGCTACTCAAATCAGCCCGGCCAGCGGCAGAGAAACGGTCGATTTGTCGCAGTCAGATCACGGATTGATAGCTGCGAGCGGGCGCTTGCCTTGCTAAAGTGGGGCTGAACCTGCTGGATGAATTCAATCACTGTTAGGGGGTAAGCATGGCAATTGATATCGGTATCAGTGAAGAAGACCGCAAATCCATCGTCGAAGGGCTGTCGCGGCTGCTGTCGGACACCTATGTGCTGTATCTGAAAACCCATAACTTCCACTGGAACGTCACCGGCCCGATGTTTCGCACGCTGCACCTGATGTTCGAAGAGCAATACAACGAGCTGGCGCTGGCTGTCGATTCGATCGCCGAGCGTATCCGTGCGTTGGGCTTCCCGGCGCCGGGTGCCTACGCGACCTACGCGCGTCTTTCTTCTATTAAAGAAGAAGTCGGTGTACCGAGCGCCGAAGACATGATCAAGCAATTGGTCGAAGGCCAGGAAGCGGTGACCCGTACCGCGCGCGGCATTTTCCCGCTGCTGGACAAGGTCAGCGATGAGCCGACTGCTGACCTGCTGACCCAGCGCATGCAAGTGCACGAGAAAACTGCGTGGATGCTGCGCGCACTGCTCGAGGAATGATCCAGACGCTGCGGACGGCGTGAGGTCGTCCGCATGCTCTCCAGACTCTTACCGTTGTCGTTGGCTTATCCTACGAGGCTGGTCAACAAGTCGTATGGCGCTAACTTTGTCACTGGGTTTTTATGAAGGCGCAGGATGTTGCCTTATAAATCAGCAGTCATGGCAAAGGAGTGTCAACGCTATGGTAGAAGGAGACAGGCGAAGCGACAGGATGTCGGCTTCGCGGCACGTAATTAAAGTCGACCCGTTTGTCAGCGAGTTCGACATGAATCTGATCCGGCCGTTGTCGCGATCGATTCGCCTCAACGGTTTTGCGACCTGCCTGCGCCTCGAGCAGGTCTACTGGAATATTCTCGGCGGCATGGCCGAGGACAATCATTGTTCGGTCAGCACACTGTTATCCCACGTCGATCGCGAGGTGCATCTGCGTTACGGCGGGGTGAAGAATTTCAGTGCGCTGGTACGGGTGGTTTGTGTCATGAACGGGATCAAAGATCTCGCACCCGCCGTTTCGCGCTGAAACGGCGGTTGCAACGAGGTTGCAGGCTGTGCAGCGTTACGGCTGCACAGCCTGCATTTAATCGATATAATCCCGCGCTTTCGCCGCAAAGCCCTGCGCGCGGCAGCAATCTGATCGCCGAGACACCTCCATGCCAATGTACGATTACCAATGTGCTTCCTGTGGTCATCAGTTGGAAGCCATTCAGAAGATCAGCGACGCACCGTTGGTCGATTGCCCTGCCTGCCAGGCGCCCGAACTGAAGAAGCAGCTGTCCATGCCGGGTTTTCGCCTCAGCGGCAACGGTTGGTACGAGACCGACTTCAAGACCGGAGCCAAGAAGAATCTGGCCGGTGGCGACAAAGCTGACTAGGGTTCCAACCCTGAACGAACGACACGCGTGAGTTTCCGCCTTGCTTGATGGCGGCGGGATCTCCACCGAATTTCGAATTACGAGAAGCGAACCACACCATGATGCGCAGCCACTATTGCGGCCAACTGAACGAAAGCCTGGAAGGCCAGGAAATTACCCTTTGCGGATGGGTTCACCGTCGCCGCGACCACGGCGGGGTGATTTTCCTCGACATCCGTGATCGTGATGGTCTGGCCCAGGTGGTGTTCGACCCGGATCGCGCCGAGAGCTTCGCCGCCGCCGATCGCGTGCGCAGCGAATACGTCGTGAAGATCACCGGCAAGGTGCGTCTGCGTCCGGCCGGCGCGACCAACGCCAACATGGCCTCGGGCATGATCGAAGTGCTCGGTTATGAACTGGAAGTGCTGAACGAGTCGGAAACCCCGCCGTTCCCGCTCAACGAGTTCTCCGACGTCGGCGAAGAAACCCGCCTGCGCTATCGCTTCCTCGATCTGCGTCGTCCGGAAATGGCCGAGAAGCTGCGTCTGCGTTCGCGCATGACCACCAGCATCCGTCGCTTCCTCGACGAGAACGGCTTCCTCGACGTCGAAACGCCGATCCTGACCCGGGCCACTCCGGAAGGCGCGCGTGACTATCTGGTGCCGAGCCGTACCCACGCCGGTTCGTTCTTCGCCCTGCCGCAATCGCCGCAGCTGTTCAAGCAACTGCTGATGGTGGCCGGCTTCGACCGTTACTACCAGATCGCCAAGTGCTTCCGTGACGAAGACCTGCGTGCCGACCGCCAGCCGGAATTCACCCAGATCGACATCGAGACCAGCTTCCTCGATGAAAAAGAGATCATGGGCCTGACCGAGCAGATGATCCGCAACCTGTTCAAGGAAGTGCTGGATCTGGAATTCGGCGAATTCCCGCACATGACCTTCGAAGAAGCCATGCGCCGCTACGGTTCGGACAAGCCGGACCTGCGTATTCCGCTGGAACTGGTCGACGTTGCCGACCAGCTCAAGGAAGTTGAATTCAAGGTGTTCAGCGGCCCGGCCAACGATCCGAAGTGCCGCATCGCCGCACTGCGTGTTCCAGGCGGGGCGAGCATGCCGCGCAAGCAGATCGACGACTACACCAAGTTCGTCGGCATCTACGGTGCCAAGGGCCTGGCGTACATCAAGGTCAACGAGCGTGCCGCCGGTGTTGAAGGTCTGCAATCGCCGATCGTGAAGAACATCCCGGAAGACAAGCTCAACGTGATCCTCGATCGCGTTGGCGCAGTCGATGGCGACATCGTGTTCTTCGGTGCCGACAAGGCCAAGATCGTCAGCGAAGCCCTGGGCGCGCTGCGCATCAAGCTCGGTCACGACCTCAAGCTGCTGACCTGCGAGTGGGCACCAATGTGGGTCGTCGACTTCCCGATGTTCGAAGAGAACGACGACGGCAGCTTCTCGGCGTTGCACCACCCGTTCACTGCACCGAAGTGCACCCCGCAGGAGCTCGAAGCCAACCCGGCCGGCGCACTGTCCCGTGCGTACGACATGGTCTTGAACGGCACCGAGCTGGGCGGCGGTTCGATCCGTATCCACCGCAAGGAAATGCAGCAAGCGGTATTCCGCCTGCTGGGCATCAACGAAGCGGAACAGGAAGAGAAGTTCGGCTTCCTGCTCGACGCGCTGAAGTACGGTGCACCGCCGCACGGTGGTCTGGCCTTCGGTCTGGACCGTCTGGTGATGCTGATGACCGGCGCCCAGTCGATCCGTGAAGTGATCGCCTTCCCGAAAACCCAGAGTGCTGCCGACGTGATGACGCAGGCTCCGGGCGTAGTGGATGCCAAGGCACTGCGCGAGCTGCACATTCGCCTGCGCGAAACGCCAAAGGCTGAGTAAGACGGGCCTGAAGGCGCATCTTCGGATGCGCCTTTTTTCTTTCTCAGGTCGAATTTTTCAATTGCCGGCCGCTGCCTTGGCGGGGCGGGCAAGGTTTCAAAGAGCATTCGGAGCAAGTTATGGCAGGTCATTCCAAGTGGGCAAACATCAAGCACCGCAAAGAACGTCAGGATGCCAAGAGGGGCAAGATCTTCACCAAGTGGATCCGTGAACTGACCGTTGCGGCCCGTCAGGGTGGCGGTGATCCGGGTTCCAACCCGCGTCTGCGTCTGGCTCTGGACAAGGCGTTGAGCGCCAACATGAGTCGCGACATCATTGACCGTGCCGTCGCGCGCGGTGCCGGCGCCACTGAAGCGGACAACGTTGAAGAGCTGACCTATGAAGGCTACGGCCCTGGCGGTGTGGCGGTGATGGTCGAGTGCATGACTGACAACCGCAACCGTACCGCCGCAGCGGTGCGTCACGCGTTCAGCAAGTGTGGCGGCAACCTCGGCACCGACGGTTCGGTGGCGTATCTGTTCGAGCGCAAGGGCCAGATCAGCTTCGCCCCGGGCGTCGATGAAGACGCACTGACCGAAGCGGCGCTTGAAGCCGACGCTGATGACGTGGTCACCCACGAAGATGGTTCGATCGACGTGTTCACCTCGTTCACCAGCTTCTATGCGGTGCGTAACGCGCTGGAAGCGGCCGGGTTCAAGGGTGACGACGCGGAAATCGTCATGCAGCCGACCACCAGTGCCGAGCTGGATCTGGAAGGTGCGGAGAAGGTGCTCAAGCTGATCGATATGCTTGAGGATCTGGATGACGTGCAGAACGTCTACTCCAACGCGGATATCCCGGAAGACGTCGCCGCTCAGCTTGGCTGATAAGCGACTAGTCTTCCCTGTGGGAGCGAGCCTGCTCGCGAAAGCGGTGTGTCATTCAGCACCTGTATCTGCTGACATACCGCCTTCGCGAGCAGGCTCGCTCCCACATTTGCTATTGGCTGTCAGGTAAATCGTTTTTATGAATCTGCAGGCTTTATGACTCTAATCCTTGGTATCGACCCCGGTTCGCGCATCACCGGTTACGGGATCGTTCGCGATACCGGGCGGGGTGGCTGCATCTATGTGGCCTCGGGCTGCATTCGCACCGGCTCCGGCGAGCTGCATGAGCGTCTGCAAATCGTCTATCGCGGCGTGCGCGAAATCATCAAGACCTACGGCCCGGTGACCATGGGTATTGAAAAAGTGTTCATGGCGAAAAACGCCGACTCGGCGCTGAAGCTCGGACAGGCACGGGGCGCTGCGATTGTCGCCGGCGCCGAAGAGTGTCTGGAGATCGCCGAGTACACCGCCACGCAAGTCAAACAGGCCGTCGTCGGGACTGGTGCGGCCAATAAGGAGCAGGTGCAGATGATGGTCATGCACATGCTTAAGCTGACCAGCAAGCCGCAGATCGACGCCTCCGACGCCCTCGCGATTGCCATTTGCCATGCGCACACGCGCTCCAGCCTGCTGCCGCACGGGCTGGGAACCGCACGCAGTCGTGGCGGGCGCCTGCGTCTCTGATAGCATCAGCATCAATTTTCCTGAAAGTGGCTTTGCGGTGCCTGTGTTGCCGGCGCGCAAGCCACCTTCAATCGTCGCCAGCCCACGGCTGGCCAGCGCTCAAGGATTCAAAACGTGATTGGACGCTTGCGCGGCACCCTGGCTGAGAAACAGCCGCCGCACCTGATTCTCGATGTCAATGGCCTCGGCTATGAAGTGGAAGTGCCCATGACCACCCTTTATCGTTTGCCGTCGGTCGGTGAACCACTGACCCTGCACACCCATTTGGTCGTACGCGAAGATGCGCAATTGCTCTATGGTTTTGCCGGCAAGCGTGAGCGAGACTTCTTTCGCGAGCTGATCCGTCTCAACGGGGTCGGACCGAAGCTGGCGCTGGCGTTGATGTCGAGCCTGGAAGTCGATGAGCTGGTGCGCTGCGTGCAGTCTCAGGACACTTCGGCGTTGACCAAGGTCCCGGGGGTTGGCAAGAAGACCGCCGAGCGTCTGCTGGTGGAATTGAAAGATCGCTTCAAGGCCTGGGAAACCTCGCCGGCGATGTTCGCGCTGGTGCCGAATCAGCCGGACGGCCCGGCGCCGGTCAACAGCGCCGAGACCGATGCGGTCAGCGCGTTGATCTCGTTGGGCTACAAGCCGCAGGAAGCGAGCAAGGCGATTTCCGCGATCAAAGACAAGAACCTGAGCAGCGAAGACCTGATCCGCCGCGCTCTGAAGGGAATGATTTAAGTGATTGAAGCTGATCGTCTGATCGCCGCCGCGCACAGCCCGCGCGAGCGCGAAGAAGTCCAGGATCGGGCCATCCGCCCGGTCAGTCTGGCCGACTACATTGGCCAGCCGACCGTGCGCGAGCAGATGGAGCTGTTCATCCAGGCTGCGCGTGGCCGCAGTGAATCCCTCGATCACACCCTGATCTTCGGCCCACCGGGGCTGGGCAAGACCACGCTGGCCAACATCATTGCCCAGGAAATGGGTGTGTCGATCAAGAGCACCTCCGGGCCAGTGCTGGAACGCCCGGGTGATCTGGCCGCGTTGCTGACCAATCTTGAGCCGCACGACGTGTTGTTCATCGACGAAATCCATCGTCTGTCGCCGATCGTTGAAGAAGTGCTGTACCCGGCGATGGAAGATTTCCAGCTCGACATCATGATTGGCGAGGGGCCGGCGGCGCGTTCGATCAAACTGGATCTGCCGCCGTTCACTCTGGTCGGCGCCACCACCCGCGCCGGCATGCTGACCAACCCGTTGCGAGACCGCTTCGGTATCGTCCAGCGCCTGGAGTTCTACAGCACGGCGGATCTGGCAACCATCGTCAGTCGTTCGGCGGCGATTCTCGGTCTGCCGCTGGACCCGGAAGGTTCGTTCGAGATCGCCCGTCGCGCCCGTGGCACGCCGCGAATTGCCAACCGTCTGCTGCGACGGGTGCGCGACTTTGCCGAAGTCCGCGCCAAGGGTCACATCACCAAAGCGGTGGCGGATCTGGCGCTGAACCTGCTGGATGTCGACGAGCACGGTTTCGATCATCAGGATCGACGCCTGCTGCTGACCATGATCGAGAAGTTCGACGGCGGCCCGGTCGGTATCGACAGTCTGGCGGCGGCGATCAGTGAAGAACGCCACACCATTGAAGACGTGCTCGAACCGTATCTGATCCAGCAGGGCTACATCATGCGCACGCCACGGGGCAGGGTGGTGACGCGGCATGCCTATTTGCATTTCGGTTTGAATGTTCCGTCACGCATGGGCGAGATGCCCGTGGCAGACGAGTTTCTCGACGCCGTCGACGATTGATACACATTTGTTGGTGATTTATTCAGGGTTTGTACTGTCAGACGACGGTACTTTTGCGTTAAAGCTTTGAAACCACGAAAAACAGTTGTCTGGCCGGATTGGCAACCTGAGGAGTAAGCACTAGAGTATGCGCGCGCAAAACGGGCTTGAGCCGTTCGCACATCGTTGTCGCGTTTATTACGAGGACACCGATGCGGGCGGCATCGTGTATTACGTTAATTACCTCAAGTTTATGGAACGGGCTCGAACCGAGCGGCTACGGAAACTGGGCTTTGCCCAATCTGTGCTTGCCGGAGAGGACCTGTTGTTCGTCGTGCATTCCAGCGAAGCGCGCTACCACGCGCCGGCGCGACTGGACGACGAATTGCTGGTAAGCGCTGATGTAATCGAATTGAACCGTGCCAGCCTGCGCTTCAAACAGCAGGTCAGGCGGGCCACGGATAATGTGCTGCTCTGCGAAGGGCAGTTTTTGGTGGCCTGCGTGCGCACCGACAGTTTGAAACCCCGGGCCCTTCCCGAAGACCTGCGTGCGGCCTTCGCCGACGCGGTCGGCCCGGGTACACACTCAAAGCAGGAGATAAAGCGTGGAAGCTAACGTCGTCGACCATTCCTCCATGTGGAGCCTGGTCAGCAATGCCAGCATCGTGGTGCAGTTGGTAATGTTGACCCTGGTGGCCGCATCGGTGACCTCATGGATCATGATCTTTCAGCGCAGCAATTTGCTGCGTGCCGGTCGACGCGCCCTGGAGAGCTTCGAAGAGCGCTTCTGGTCCGGTATCGACCTGTCCAAACTGTACCGTCAGGCTGGCAGCAACCCTGATCCGGATTCGGGTGTGGAGCAGATCTTCCGTGCCGGCTTCAAGGAATTCTCCCGTCTGCGGCAGCAGCCAGGTGTCGATCCTGAAGCCGTGATGGAAGGTGTCGCCCGTGCCATGCGCGTGGCCATCTCGCGCGAAGAAGAGAAACTCGAGCAGAGCCTGCCGTTCCTCGCCACTGTTGGTTCGGTCAGCCCGTACATCGGTCTGTTCGGTACCGTGTGGGGGATCATGAACTCCTTCCGCGGTCTGGCCAGCGCTCAGCAAGCGACCCTCGCCACCGTTGCTCCGGGTATCGCCGAAGCCCTGATCGCCACCGCGATCGGCCTGTTCGCTGCGATCCCGGCGGTCATCGCTTACAACCGTTTTGCTGCTCGCAGCGAAACCTTGCTGGGCCGCTACTACACCTTCGCCGATGAATTCCAGGCGATCCTGCACCGCAAAGTGCACACCAGCGAAGAATAAGCAGGTATTTCCCGATGGCTTTAATCGCTCGAGCTCGCAAAAAGCGCAAGCCGGTCGCCGAGATGAACGTAGTGCCCTACATCGACGTGATGTTGGTGCTGCTGGTCATCTTCATGGTGACCGCGCCGATGCTCAATCAGGGCGTGAAAGTTGATCTGCCCAAGGTTTCCAGCGAAGCCTTGCCGCAGGACAACAACACCCAGGTCCTGACCATTTCGATCAAGGCTGACAAGACCTACTACTGGAACCTTGGCAGCGAAGTCGACACCGAGAAGCAACAGGACAGGGCCATGACCCTGCCACAGATGACTGACGCGGTGACTAAGATCATCCGCGCCGGCACCGAGGGCGGCAAACGCACCCAGGTATTCATTCGTGGTGACAAGACTGTCGACTACGGCGCCGTCATGGGTGCCATGGGCGGGTTGCAGAAAGCCGGGGTCGGTAACGTTGGTCTGATTACCGAGGCCCCCTGATGCAGCAACAGCGAGAGCCGTCCGCCTCGGAAAGCTACTTCTGGCCTAGTGTTCTGGCGATTGTCCTGCACGTGCTGGTGTTCGGCATGCTGTTCGTCAGTTTTGCCTTCACGCCCGAACTGCCGCCGGCCAAGCCGATCGTCCAGGCGACTCTGTACCAGCTGAAATCGAAAAGTCAGGCGACCACCCAGACCAATCAGAAGATTGCGGGTGAGGCGAAGAAATCCGCCGCGCGCCAAACCGAAGTCGAACAGATGGAACAGAAAAAGATCGAGCAGGAAGCGGTGAAGGCGGCGGAACAAAAGAAAGAGGAAGCGGCTCAAAAGGCCGAGGAAGCCAAGAAGGCCGACGAGGCGAAGAAAGCGGACGAAGCGAAAAAGGCTGATGAAGCCAAGAAAGCCGACGACGCGAAAAAAGCCGAAGCGAAAAAGGCCGAAGAGAAACAATTGGCTGATATAGCCAAGAAGAAGGCCGAAGACGAAGCGAAGAAGGCTGCTGAGGAAGAGGCGAAGAAAGCCGCTGCCGAAGAAGCCAAGAAGAAGATCGTCGAAGACGCGAAGAAGAAAGCCGCCGAAGACGCCAAGAAGAAAGCTGAAGCTGAAGAGGCGAAGAAGAAAGTCGCCGAAGACGCGAAGAAGAAAGCTGCTGCCGATGCTGCGAAGAAGAAAGCGCAGGAAGCGGCACGCAAATCTGCCGAAGACAAAAAGGCCCAGGCCCTGGCAGATCTGCTTTCCGACACGCCGCAGCGTCAGCAGGCCCTGGCCGATGAGCAGGGTGACGAGGTTGCCGGTAGTTTCGATGACCTGATTCGCGCTCGCGCAGCAGAAGGCTGGGCTCGTCCTCCTTCGGCGCGCAAAGGCATGACGGTCGTGCTGCAAATTGGCATGTTGCCGGACGGTACGGTGACCTCGGTCAGCGTGGCCAAGTCCAGCGGTGACGGTCCGTTCGATGCTTCGGCAGTCGCGGCAGTGAAGAATATTGGACGTTTGACAGAAATGCAGGGAATGAAGCCGAGCGATTTCGCTCCGTATCGTTCATTCAAGATGACATTCACACCTGAGGATCTAGCCTTGTGAGAAACCTTCTTCGAGGAATGCTGGTCGTGATCTGCTGCATGGCAGGGATCGCGGCGGCAGATGAAAAGAACATTCTGGTCACCAGCGGCAGCGATCGGGCTACTCCGATCGCCGTCGTACCGTTCGGCATGCAGGGCGGCGCCGTGCTGCCGGATGACATGGCTGAAATCATTGGCAACGATTTGCGCAACTCGGGCTATTACTCGCCGATTCCGAAAGCCAACATGATCAGCCAGCCAAGCCAGCCGAGCGAAATCATCTTCCGTGACTGGAAGGCGGTGGGTGCTCAGTACATGATGGTCGGCAGCATCGCTCCAGCGGGCGGTCGCCTGCAGGTGCAGTGGGCACTGTTCAACGTCGCCACCGAGCAGAAAGTGGCGGACGGCAGTGTTTCCGGTACGACCGACCAGATCCGTGACATGGCGCACTTCATCTCCGATCAGTCGTTCCAGAAGCTGACCGGCATTGAAGGTGCCTTCTCGACGCGCCTGCTGTACGTGACGGCCGAGCGTTTTTCCGAGAAGAACACCCGTTACACCCTGCAACGCTCCGACTATGACGGTGCCCGCGCAGTGACTCTGCTGCAATCGCGCGAGCCGATCCTGTCGCCGCGTTTTGCACCAGACGGCAAGCGTATCGCCTACGTGTCGTTCGAGCAGAAGCGTCCGCGTATCTTCATGCAGAACATCGACACCGGTCGCCGTGAGCAGATCACCAACTTCGAAGGCCTCAACGGCGCGCCAGCCTGGTCGCCGGACGGCAATCGCCTGGCGTTCGTGCTGTCGAAAGACGGTAACCCGGACATCTACGTAATGAACCTCGGTTCGCGTCAGATCAGCCGCGTAACCAATGGCCAGGGCATCAATACCGAACCGTTCTGGGGCAAGGATGGCTCGACCATCTATTTCACCTCGGACCGTGGCGGCAAGCCGCAAATCTATAAAACCAGCGTCGGTGGCGGTGGTGCCGAGCGTGTGACGTTCGTGGGCAACTACAACGCCAACCCGAAACTTTCGGCTGATGAAAAGACTTTGGTGATGATCCATCGTCAGGATGGCTTCACCAATTTCAAGGTGGCAGCTCAGGATCTGCAGCGCGGTAGTGTAAAGATCCTCACTGATAGCACTCTGGACGAGTCACCTACTGTTGCGCCCAACGGCACCATGGTAATCTACGCCACCCGCCAACAGGGCCGGGGAGTCTTGATGCTCGTGTCCATTAATGGGCGCGTGAGGCTCCCGCTTCCTACCGCTCAAGGCGAAGTCAGAGAACCGTCCTGGTCCCCTTACCTGAAGTGAGCGGGCGCTACACGTTTTACTTAACACACTGGGGTTCATTAGGAGTTTCACGATGGAAATGCTGAAGTTTGGTAAATTTGCTGCGCTGGCTCTGGCCATGGCTGTAGCTGTAGGTTGCTCGTCCAAAGGCGGCGACAACGCCGGTGAAGGCGCTGTTGATCCAAACGCTGGTTACGGCGCAAACACTGGTGCCGTTGACGGTTCCCTGAGCGAAGAAGCTGCTCTGCGCGCAATCACCACCTTCTACTTCGAATACGACAGCTCGGACCTGAAGCCAGAAGCCATGCGCGCTCTGGACGTTCACGCCAAAGACCTGAAAGCAAACGGCGCTCGCGTTGTTCTGGAAGGCAACACCGACGAACGTGGTACTCGTGAGTACAACATGGCACTGGGCGAGCGTCGTGCGAAAGCCGTTCAGCGCTACCTGGTACTGCAAGGTGTTTCCCCAGCTCAGCTGGAACTGGTTTCCTACGGCGAAGAGCGTCCAGTTGCTACCGGCAACGACGAGCAGTCCTGGGCCCAGAACCGTCGCGTCGAACTGCGTAAGTAATTCGATATGCGAACGTGCCGTCGTGCTGTAACTGTTCTGGCTCTCAGCCTCGCGCCGCTTGCGGCGTGGGCTGCGGTTCCTGTGGTCGATGACAACTCCGGTTATAACAATAGCGGGAGCAGTTATCCGCCTGCGGGTTACGGTACGAACGGCGCCTATGCCGGGGGAGCGGCTTCGGCCCCTGCCTCGGCACAAGGCATGCTGTTCAACCAATTGCAACAGATGCAGGATCAGATCTCGCGCCAACAGGGCGTGATCGAAGAACTGCAGAATCAGGTTTCGCGCATGAAGCAGGAATCCCTGGAGCGATACCAGGATCTTGATCGGCGCATAGGATCCGGCGTTGCACCAGCCGCGACTCCCGAGAATTCTTCTGCCGGTGGCGATGCAAGTGCTGCCGCCGGTGCTGCCGCAGGCGCGGGTGCTGCTGCGGCAGCCCAGGCACCTGCCGCGGGTAGCGAACCGGCTGATCCGGCCAAGGAAAAGCTGTATTACGATGCCGCTTTCGACCTGATCAAAGCCAAAGATTTCGACAAGGCCAGCCAGGCCTTCGCCGCTTTCCTGCGCAAATACCCCAACAGCCAATACGCGGGCAACGCCCAGTACTGGTTGGGCGAAGTGAACCTGGCCAAGGGTGATCTGCAAGGTGCAGGTCAGGCCTTTGCCAAGGTTTCGCAGCTGTATCCCAAGCACAACAAAGTGCCGGACTCGCTGTACAAGCTGGCTGACGTAGAGCGCCGCCTCGGTCACACCGACAAGGTCAAAGGCATTCTGCAGCAGGTGGTGTCCCAATATCCGGGCACTTCCGCCGCGCAGCTGGCCCAGCGTGATTTACAGCGCATGTAAGCCTGTTCATCCGTGTTTTGAAGAAACCCGCGCTTGTCGCGGGTTTTTTCGTTAGAATTCACGCCCTTTTTCTGAAACACGCTTCTTGTGGTCTACGCGTTGGCGGGATTGCCTGAAGTGCCTGACGGAGGCGGACAGCCTGTTTAGCTGTTACGCCCGTGGCGACTATGCAAGACACATTGAGAATCACCGAAGTTTTCTACTCGTTGCAGGGTGAAACTCGGACTGCCGGGCTGCCCACGGTTTTCGTGCGCCTGACCGGTTGCCCGTTGCGTTGCCAGTACTGCGATAGCGCTTACGCGTTCAGCGGCGGCACCGTCCGCACCCTCGACGACATCCTTGAGCAAGTGGCCGGATATCGTCCGCGCTACGTTTGTGTCACCGGCGGTGAGCCGTTGGCTCAGCCGAACGCCATTCCTTTGCTTGAGCGGTTGTGTGATACCGGCTACGAGGTGTCGCTGGAAACCAGCGGCGCCCTTGACGTATCCGCTGTCGATCCGCGTGTCAGTCGCGTCGTCGATCTGAAAACACCGGGCTCGAAAGAAGCCCATCGCAACCGTTACGAGAACATCGAACTGCTGACCCGCAACGATCAGGTGAAGTTTGTCATCTGCTCGCGGGAAGACTACGACTGGGCGGTCTCCAAGCTGATCCAGTACGGTCTCGACCAGCGCGCCGGCGAAGTACTGTTTTCGCCGAGTCACCACGACCTGAATGCTCGGGAACTGGCGGACTGGGTAGTGGCGGACAACCTGCCGGTACGCCTGCAATTGCAGCTGCATAAATATCTTTGGAACGACGAGCCGGGGCGCTGAGATGACTGAACAACTGAACACCACTGAAAAACGTGCAGTCATTTTGCTGTCCGGCGGCCTCGACTCGGCCACCGTCGTGGCGATGGCACGCGCCGAAGGCTACGCCTGCTACACCATGAGTTTCGATTACGGTCAGCGCTCGCATGCCGAATTGCATGCCGCCGCCCGCGTTGCTCGCGATTTGGGTGTGGTCGAGCACAAGGTCATCGGACTGAACCTCAATGGCATGGGCGGCTCGGCGCTGACCGACACCAGCATCGACATTCCGGAAGAGCTGGGCGAAGGCATTCCGGTGACTTACGTGCCGGCGCGCAACACGGTTTTCCTGTCGTTGGCATTGGGTTGGGCCGAAGTGCTCGGCGCCCGCGACATCTTCATCGGCGTCAATGCAGTGGATTATTCCGGCTACCCGGACTGCCGTCCCGAGTTCATCGAGTCGTTCGAGCGCATGGCCAATCTGGCGACCAAGGCCGGCGTGGAAGGCAACGGCTTCCGCATCCAGGCGCCGCTGCAGAACCTGAGCAAAGCGCAGATCGTTCAGGCCGGCGTGAAGCTTGGCGTTGATTACGGTCTGACGGTTTCCTGCTATCAGGCAGACGATGACGGCCGCGCCTGCGGCAAATGCGACAGCTGCCGCCTGCGTGCAGAAGGCTTCGCGGCGGCTGGTGTGGACGATCCAACCCCTTATTTTTGATTTTTTCAAAAAAGGTGTTGAATAGTCCTTAAAAATCAGTATTATACGCGCCACCACACAGCGGGTCGTTAGCTCAGTTGGTAGAGCAGTTGGCTTTTAACCAATTGGTCGTAGGTTCGAATCCCACACGACCCACCATATTTGGCGGTTTAGAAAATCCGGAAGGCCCACGAAAGTGAGGATTTCCGGGTTTTTTTTTGCCTGCAATTCGGGCGTTCGATGTTTCAGCGCGGCCACACCTGACGCAGGTCAGAATCATCTTTTGTATCAACGGGATATTCTGTAGCCTTGCGCAGCTTCAACGCTGTCCCGTGCCTGATGATACTCACTCTCCCGGCGGTACCCTCTAGTGGTCCGGAGCCGGGTGTATACTCGACTTTCGCGCGAATGCGCCTGCAGGTCTTGCGAACATGACGCAGATTTCCGAACGCCTTCTGGTTCAAGCCCACCTCGACGCCAAACAGCCGAAACCGCTGACGGCAGAAGAGGAGGCTTATTACCGTTCCGCCATCGCCGCCGAGCTCAAGGCTCAGGACGCGGTGCTCGTGGCCCACTTTTATTGCGATCCGGTGATTCAGGCCCTGGCCGAAGAAACCGGCGGCTGTGTTTCCGACTCCCTGGAAATGGCCCGCTTCGGCAACGCCCATCCGGCCAAGACCGTGGTGGTCGCCGGCGTCAAGTTCATGGGCGAGACGGCAAAAATTCTTAATCCGGAAAAACGCGTGCTGATGCCGACTCTGGAGGCGACCTGCTCGCTGGACCTGGGCTGCCCGGTCGACGAGTTCTCGGCGTTCTGCGATCAGCACCCGGAACGTACCGTGGTGGTGTATGCCAACACTTCCGCCGCCGTGAAGGCTCGGGCTGACTGGGTGGTGACTTCGAGCTGCGCACTGGAAATCGTCGAAAGCCTGATGGACAACGGCGAGACGATCATCTGGGGCCCGGACAAGCACTTGGGCACTTACATTCAGCGCAAGACCGGCGCCGACATGCTGCTTTGGGATGGTGCCTGCATCGTTCACGAAGAGTTCAAGTCCAAGCAGCTCGAAGACATGAAGGCGCTGTACCCGGACGCAGCGATTCTGGTGCATCCCGAGTCGCCGACTTCGGTGATCGAGCTGGCGGACGCCGTCGGTTCCACCAGCCAGTTGATCGCCGCCGCGCAAAGCCTGCCAAACAAGACCCTGATCGTCGCCACCGACCGTGGCATCTTCTACAAGATGCAGCAGCTGTGCCCGGACAAGGTCTTCATCGAAGCGCCTACCGCCGGTAACGGCGCGGCTTGCCGCAGTTGCGCACATTGCCCGTGGATGGCCATGAATACCCTTGAGCGCACGCTCAAGAGCTTGAAGGAAGGCACCAACGAGATCTTTGTCGATCCGGCGCTGATTCCCCAGGCGATTCGCCCGTTGAAGCGCATGCTCGACTTCACTCAGGCAGCGCGGATGAAGCTGGCCGGTAACGCCTGATTGAACCCCTTGTAGGAGTGAGCCCTGTGGTGAGGGGATTTATCCCCGTTGGGTGGCGAAGCCGCCCTAAATCAAACACCGCGGCATATCAGGGATACCGCGTGGGCTCCTTTACGGCTGCTACGCAGCCGGACGGGGATAAATCCCCTCCCCACAGGGGGGACTCCTGAGTATGGAAATTATTTGCTCTTCTTCGGGATTCGCACCACACGGGTATCCGAATAGATGTCATGCCAGGTGCGCTTCTGCTTGTCGAACAGCGACCAGAAGAAACCCAGCCCGACACACAGCCACGACGCGATCGCCACCATAAAGCGCAGCAGCGCCTGCCACAGGCTGATCGCTGTGCCGTTGGCGTTCTGCACGCGGATGCCCCACACCTGCATGCCCAGTGTCTGCCCGCCATGGGTCCAGAACTTGGCGAAGAAGCCGAACAATACCAACAGCAGCACCGTGGAATACAGTGGATCACCATCGAGCTGGCCGGCATCGGTCATCACCCGCAAACGTTCTTCGCCAATGATTGCGGCCTGGATCAGCTTGTAGATGAATCCGGTGACGATCATCAGGGCGGTGCACAGCAGGAAGTCGTAGAACATCGCCGCCAGACGACGACCGAGAGCAACGGGAGGAAAGTCCCCTTGCGGCGTGAGCAGGTGTTTCGACATGGCAGCCTCGGAACGCGAATGGAAGCGCCATTTTACGGATTAGCGCGCACAAAAAAGCCCCTGATATCAATATCAGGGGCTTTTTCGTATCAGAAGATCAGGCTTCTGCTTGTACTTCGTCAGCCTGCATGCCTTTCTGGCCTTGCACAGCAACGAAAGTCACTTTCTGGCCTTCTTTCAGGCTTTTGAAGCCGTTGCCCTGAATGGCGCGGAAATGTACGAACAGATCCGGACCGCTTTCTGGAGTGATAAAACCAAAACCTTTCTCGTCGTTAAACCACTTGACGGTACCGCTCTGACGTGTGGACATTTCTTATTTCCTTTGACGCATAAATTGATGACAGCCCCTTTCACATGAAAGAGTACTGGAGCTGGTTGCAAGGAGTAAGAAGACGTCGAGCGGGATGTAGCTAACTTGTAGGCTACTGCCCAGGTCACGATTCCAAGCTGACCCATGCAAACACAGTGGACAAACTCTACGCCAACTACGGGAGAAAAAACAAGCCCTGCGAAGGCCCCGGTTTTATTGCTCTTCATGGCAGTTCGTCAGCAAACTAGTTCCGTCTTGGACGATTGTCTGGTTCTATTTTCAGCAAACGTTATAAGCAACGTTCATATTCGAAACGGATGTTAAAAAAACGCACTGTTTTATGGCGATTGCGTTACACATTAGTGCACGTATAACGCAATCGCGTTACTTATAGAAACAGTCGATCAACCGCGATAGTAGCGTTGTGGAACAAATGGCATTTTGCTTACAAGCATTTGCACCTTTTTCCCACGGACGATGGCCCACACGGGTGTATCGAGTGCGACGTAAGCGCTGTCGAGGTAACCCATCGCCAATGGCCCGCCCAAGGTCGGACCAAAGCCACCGCTGCAGACGCTGCCGATGATCTCGCCGGCCTCGTTGACGATCTCTGCGCCTTCACGCACCGGGGTACGCTCCTGTGGCAGCAGGCCGACACGTTTGCGTGCGACGCCGTTCTGTTGCTGCGCGAAGATCTGCTCGGCGCCCGGGAAACCGCCGGCCCGCGCTCCATCGGCGCGGCGGGGCTTGGAGATCGCCCAGAGCAGGCTGGCTTCGATCGGTGTGGTCTCGGTGTTCATGTCATGGCCGTACAGGCACAGGCCGGCTTCCAGACGCAGCGAGTCGCGGGCGCCAAGGCCGATGGCCTGGACCTCTGGTTCGGCGAGCAGGGCGCGGGCGAGTTTCTCCGCTTCAGCGGCCGGTACCGAGATTTCGAAACCGTCTTCACCGGTGTAGCCCGAACGGCTGACAAAGCACTCAACGCCCAGCAACGACACACGGTTGAACTGCATGAACGTCATCTTCGCCACGTCCGGCGCAAGACGCGCCAGCACCGTGACGGCTGCCGGACCTTGCAAGGCGAGCAGTGCGCGCTCTTCGAACAGCGCCGTAATGGTGCACTGATCGCCCATATGTTTTTGCAGATGCGCGAGATCCTGATCCTTGCACGCGGCGTTGACCACCAGGAACAGCTCGTCATTGCCCAGATTCGCGACCATCAGGTCGTCGAGGATGCCACCGCTTTCGTTGGTGAACATCGCATAACGCTGCATGCCCACCGGCAGGTCGACGATGTCCACCGGCACCAGGGTTTCCAGGGCTTTGGCCGCATTGGCGCCGGTCAGGCGAATCTGGCCCATGTGCGAGACGTCGAACAACCCGGCTTGCTCACGGGTGTGCTGGTGTTCTTTCATCACGCCGAGCGGGTATTGCACGGGCATGTCGTAGCCGGCGAACGGCACCATGCGCGCGCCGAGTTCGAGGTGCAGTGCGTGCAGCGGGGTTTTCGACAGGTGTTCGGTGGTCATGCGGGACTCCTTGATTCATACCAATCCTCTCCCGCAGGGAGAGGGGGCTAATTAGCATTCGATAATGTTGACCGCCAGGCCGCCGCGGGCGGTTTCCTTGTATTTGCT
>NZ_RCNX01000048.1:110837-119299 GCF_004307595.1 Pseudomonas sp. Sample_23 | reverse complement strand
AGCATTCGATAATGTTGACCGCCAGGCCGCCGCGGGCGGTTTCCTTGTATTTGCTTTTCATGTCGGCGCCGGTCTGGCGCATGGTGCGGATGACTTTGTCGAGGGAGACGAAATGCTGACCGTCGCCACGCATCGCCATGCGCACCGCGTTGATGGCTTTCACCGAACCCATCGCGTTGCGCTCGATACAGGGCACCTGCACCAGACCGCCGATCGGGTCGCAGGTCAGGCCGAGGTTGTGTTCCATGCCGATTTCCGCAGCGTTCTCGACTTGCTGCACGCTGCCGCCGAGCACTTCGCACAAGGCGCCGGCCGCCATCGAACAAGCCACGCCGACCTCACCCTGACAGCCGACTTCGGCGCCGGAAATCGAAGCGTTTTCCTTGTAAAGAATGCCGATCGCGGCAGCGGTCAGTAGAAAACGTACGACACCGTCGTCATTCGCCCCGGGGATAAAACGCATGTAGTAATGCAGCACCGCCGGAATGATGCCCGCCGCGCCATTGGTGGGCGCAGTAACCACGCGCCCGCCGTTGGCGTTTTCTTCGTTGACCGCCAGTGCATAAAGATTGACCCAGTCGAGCACCGACAGCGGATCGCGCAGCGCCGATTCCGGGTTCTTGCACAATTGCCGATGCAGCGCCGCCGCCCGGCGTTTGACCTTCAAGCCGCCCGGCAAAATGCCTTCGTTACGACAGCCGGCAGCGACGCAGTCCTGCATCACCTGCCAGATTTTCAGCAGGCCGGCACGGGTTTCCGCTTCAGGGCGCCAGGCGCTCTCGTTGGTCAGCATCACCTGACTGATCGACAGGCCATAGGTGGCGCAATGACCGAGCAAATCCTTGGCACTTTTGAACGGGAAGGTCAGCGGCGTGGCGTCTTCGACGATGCGATCGGCGCCGGCGGCATCTTCATCGACAACGAAACCACCGCCGACCGAGTAATACTCGCGGCTGCGGATCTGAATCCCCGCCGCATCGAAGGCGCGAAAGATCATGCCGTTGGGGTGGTAGGCCAACGGTTTGCGGATCATCGCCAGATGTTCTTTCTCGTTGAACGCGATGCTGTGTTCACCGAGCAGATTCAGTCGGCCATTGCCGCGAATTTCTTGCAGGCGCGCGGCGACGGTTTCGGTGTCGACAGTGTCCGGGTGTTCGCCTTCGAGGCCGAGCAGCACGGCTTTGTCGCTGCCGTGTCCTTTACCGGTAGCGCCGAGCGAACCGTACAGCTCGACACGCACGCTGGCGGTGCTGGTCAGCAGGTTTTCCCGGCGCAGCCCTTCGGCGAAACGCGCAGCAGCACGCATCGGGCCGACGGTGTGGGAACTGGAGGGACCGATGCCAATCTTGAACAGGTCGAACACGCTTAACGACATGAGTGGTTCTCCGGTTTCTTGTTATGGGGATTGGCGCAGTTTGACATCGGTGCAGATCCCTTGTGGGAGCGAGCCTGCTCGCGAAAGCGTCGGATCAGCCAACATTTACGCTGGCTGAAATGGCGCCTTCGCGAGCAGGCTCGCTCCCACAGGGGGATCTAGGGTGTTGCTGAAATCGGGGCCGATATTCAGCCCCTCATTCCATTAAGCGTAGCTTTCGATCGACGGGCAGGCGCACACCAGGTTGCGATCGCCGAAGACGTTGTCGACGCGGCCGACCGGCGGCCAGTATTTGCCTTCGATCAGCGACGCGACTGGGTAAACGGCTTGCTCGCGGCTGTACGGGTGGGTCCATTCGCCAACCAGTTCCGCTGCGGTGTGCGGGGCGTTTTTCAGTGGGTTGTCTTCCTTGTCCAGCGTGCCGTTTTCCACTGCGCGGATTTCTTCGCGGATGCGGATCATCGCGTCGCAGAAGCGATCGAGTTCTTCCTTGGATTCGCTTTCGGTCGGCTCGATCATCAATGTGCCGGCGACCGGGAACGACATGGTCGGCGCGTGGAAGCCGAAGTCGATCAGGCGTTTGGCGACGTCATCGACGCTGATGCCGCTGCTGTCTTTCAATGGACGCAGATCGAGAATGCACTCGTGCGCCACCAGGCCGTTGCTGCCGGTGTAGAGCACTGGGTAATGCTCTTCGAGGCGACGGGAAATGTAGTTGGCATTGAGGATCGCCAGTTGCGAAGCGCGCTTCAGACCAGCGCCGCCCATCATGCGAATGTACATCCAAGTGATCGGCAGAATGCTTGCGCTGCCGAACGGTGCTGCGCAGACCGCGCCTTCCTTGCGTTCCATCTGGCCGTGGCCGGGCAGGAACGGGGTCAGGTGCGATTTGACGCCGATCGGGCCAACGCCCGGGCCGCCACCGCCGTGCGGGATGCAGAAGGTTTTGTGCAGGTTCAGGTGCGAGACGTCGCCGCCGAACTTGCCCGGTGCGCAGAGGCCGACCATGGCGTTCATGTTGGCGCCGTCGATATACACCTGGCCGCCGTTGTCGTGAATGATCGCGCAGATCTCGCGGATGCCTTCTTCGAACACGCCGTGGGTCGACGGGTAGGTGATCATCAGCGCAGCGAGGTGCTCGCGGTGCTCGATGGCTTTGGCGCGCAGGTCTTCGATGTCGACGTTGCCGCGGGCATCGCACGCGGTGACGACCACGCGCATACCGGCCATTTGCGCGGTGGCCGGGTTGGTGCCGTGGGCCGACGACGGGATCAGGCAGATGTCGCGGCGCTCGTCGCCACGGCTCTGGTGGTAGGCGCGGATTGCCAGGAGACCTGCGTATTCACCTTGTGAGCCGGCGTTCGGTTGCAGCGAAATCGAGTCGTAACCGGTGGCGGCGCAGAGCATCGCTTCCAGCTCGTCGGTCAGTTGCTGGTAACCGGCGCTTTGTGCGGCCGGGGCGAACGGGTGCAGCGCACCGAATTCGGCCCAGGTCACCGGGATCATTTCGCTGGCGGCGTTGAGTTTCATGGTGCACGAGCCCAGTGGAATCATCGTGCGATCCAGTGCCAGGTCCTTGTCCGCCAGTTTGCGCAGGTAGCGCATCAGCTCGGTTTCCGAGTGATAACGGTTGAACACCGGGTGGCTGAGGATCGGCGACTGGCGCACCAGCTCAGCAGGAATGGTGCTCTGCACCGAGGCGGCCAGCGCAGCGAAGTCCGGCAGGGTCTTGCCGTCGGCGAACAGGCCCCACAGGGTTTCGATATCAGCCTGAGTGGTGGTTTCGTCGACCGACAGGCCCAGACGTTCAGCGTCGATCACACGCAGGTTGATCTGCGCAGCGTGCGCCTTGTCGTGCAGCGCGGCGGTGTGCGCGCCGGTGGCAACGGTCAGGGTGTCGAAGAAGTTTGCCTGCTCGACTTGAGCGCCCAGCGCGGTCAGGCCCTTGGCCAGAATCGCGGTCAGGTGATGCACGCGGTTGGCGATCTGGGTCAGGCCTTTCGGGCCGTGGTAGACGGCGTACATGCTGGCGATATTGGCCAGCAGCACCTGGGCGGTGCAGATGTTCGACGTGGCCTTCTCGCGGCGGATGTGTTGCTCGCGGGTCTGCATCGCCAGACGCAGCGCTGGCTTGCCGAAACGGTCAACCGAGACACCGACCAGACGGCCCGGCATGTCGCGCTTGAACGCATCTTTAGTCGAGAAATAAGCGGCGTGCGGGCCACCGAAGCCCAGCGGCACGCCGAAGCGTTGCGCCGAACCGATGGCGACGTCGGCACCGAATTCGCCCGGTGCGGTCAGCAGCGTCAGGGCCAGCAAATCAGCGGCCACGGCGACCAAAGCGTTGGCGGCGTGGAAACGCTCGGTCAGCTCGCGGTAGTCGAACACATCACCGTTGCTCGCCGGGTATTGCAGCAGCGCGCCAAAGAACGGCGTGACGTCAGTCAGTTCGCGCTCATCGCCCACGACCACGTCAATACCGAGCGGCTCGGCACGGGTGCGCAGCACGTCGAGGGTCTGCGGATGGCTGTGGATCGAGGCGAAGAACTGGTGGCTGCCCTTGTTCTTGCTCAGGCGTTTGCAGAAGGTCATGGCTTCGGCAGCGGCGGTGGCTTCGTCGAGCAGGGAGGCGTTGGCGATCGGCAGGCCGGTGAGGTCGCTGATCATGGTCTGGAAGTTCAGCAGCGCTTCGAGACGGCCCTGGGAAATTTCTGGCTGGTACGGCGTGTAAGCGGTGTACCAGGCCGGGTTTTCCAGCAGGTTACGCAGGATCGGCGACGGCGTGTGGCAGTTGTAGTAGCCCTGGCCGATGTAGGTCTTGAACAGCTGATTCTTGCCGGCGATGGATTTGATCATCGCAAGGGCGTCGGCCTCGCTGAGGCCGTCGTCCATGCCGAGCACGCTGGTGCCCTTGATGCTTTCGGGGATGACGCTGGCGCTCAGGGCTTCGAGGGAATCGAAGCCGAGGCTGTTGAGCATGGCTTGCTCGTCACCGGCGCGCGGGCCGATGTGACGGGCGATGAATTCGTTGGCGGTGCCGAGATTGATGGCGGTCATGGGGTAATTCCTCAGGCTTCGGCTTGGGCTTTGATCAGGCGGTCGTAAGCGTCCTGATCGAGCAATTTGCCGACAGCGGCGGCGTCGCTTGGCTGGAAGCGGAAGAACCAGCCTTCGCCCAGCGGATCTTCGTTGACCAGCTCAGGAGCGTTTTCCAGCGCCGGGTTGACTTCCAGCACGTCGCCATCGAGCGGCATGTACACGCCGCTGGCGGCTTTCACCGATTCCACGGTGGCGGCTTCTGCGCCTTTTTCGTAAGCCTGCAGCTCAGGCAGTTGCACGAATACCACGTCGCCCAGGGCGTTCTGCGCGAATGCGGTGATGCCGACAGTGACACTGCCGTCGGCTTCGGTGCGCAGCCATTCGTGATCTTCAGTAAAACGCAACTCGCTCATGGAAACTCCTCAGGGGCCAGACTCGTCTGGTGGACGCGGTGGAAAGCTTGGGGCGGGGAAGCCCTTAATAGATGAGGAGGCAGGTAGCAAGAATGCGGCCAAGGTTAATTTATCTATATAAATCAATGGCTTGGTTTTTTTAGCTGGATGTAGGCAGGTTGCGCCTGTAGCGAAATCGCTACAGCTTGGGGCGAGGAGAAAAGCTTAATCGGATCAAAGCGTTGCGCAGCGCTGGTCACAGGCGGGTGTAGCGATATCGTTCCGCTGTAGCGCTTTCGGTACAGATGGAGGTCGTTTTTGGACGGATTTCGAATCCGCCATAAATCCTGTGGGAGCGAGCCTGCTCGCGAAGACGGTGTGTCAGGCGCCAGCTATTTTGCTGATAGACCGCTTTCGCGAGCAGGCTCGCTCCCACATGGGGAATTTCCTGCAATAGGGATGCGCGGTGAGTCAGGGTTTATTGGGAATGCCGTATTTGCGCAGGCGATGGGCAATGGCGGTGTGCGAGGTCTGCAAGCGGCTCGCCAATTGCCGGGTCGAGGGGTAGCTGACGTAGAGCTTTTCCAGCAGCTCTCTTTCGAACGATTCGACCGCTTGCTCGAGGCTGTCGACATCGGTATCGGCCTGGCGCGCCACCGAAGTGCCGGCGATGTCGAGGTCACCGATATCGACCAGGCTGCTCTCGCAAATCGCCGCTGCGCGAAAAATCACGTTCTGCAATTGCCGCACGTTGCCCGGCCAGCGATTGCCGAGCAGCGCCGGATAAGTGCCGGGCGCCAGGCGGCAGACAGGGCGCTGGATCTGCGCACAGGCTTGCTGCATGAAGTAGCGCGCCAGCAGCAGGATGTCCTGACCGCGTTCACGCAGCGGCGGCACTTCGACGTTGAGCACGTTGAGGCGATAGAACAGGTCCTCGCGGAACAGGCCTTCGCTGACCATTTTTTCCAGATCGCGGTGGGTCGCGCTGAGGATGCGCACGTTGACCTTTACTTCCCGATCACCACCGACGCGGCGGAAGCTGCCGTCGTTGAGAAAACGCAGGAGTTTGGCCTGCAAGTACGGCGACATCTCGCCGATTTCATCGAGGAACACCGTGCCCTGGTTGGCCAGTTCCATCAGCCCCGGTTTACCGCCACGCGCCGCGCCGGTGAAGGCGCCGGGGGCGTAGCCGAACAGTTCGCTTTCGGCGAGGTTTTCCGGCAGCGCTGCGCAGTTGAGGGCGAGAAACGGAGCGCTGTGCCGCGCACTGATGGCATGGCAAGCGCGGGCGACGAGTTCTTTACCGGTACCGGTTTCGCCTTGAATCAACAGTGGTGCATCAAGGGCGGCGACGCGTTGCGCGCGGGCCTTGAGTGTGCGGATCGCCGGAGACTCGCCGAGCAGCGCGTCGAAGCCTTCGGCATGATCGTGGTGCAGTGCCGAGAGTTGTTCGCCGATGCGGTTCGGTTGATACAAGGTCAGCAGGGCGCCGGCGTCGGTGATCGGCGTGGCGTCGAGCAGCAGGGTCTGGCCGTTGACGGTGATCTCGCGCAGCGGCAGGCGAAAGCCGTTTTCCAGCAGGGTGTCGAGCAGACCGGGATCATTGAACAGCGCCGAGACGCTTTCGCCGGCCGGTTCGCGACCGTACAGGGCAATCAGCGCCGGATTGGCCAGCAGCACCTTGCCGGCGCTGTCGAGGGCCAGCACCGGGTCAGTCATCGCCGCGAGCAGGGCATCTAGCTGCAGATGCCGACGCTGGCCGGGCAGGATATCGACCACGGTCACCGCTTCCACGCCGAGCACGCGAAACAGCGCATCTTTCAGTTCTTCGAGCACTTGCGGGCTCAGCGTCGGCGCGTCGATGTAGACGTTCGGCGGGATCATCTCCACCGCATCCAGATTGAGATTGCGCCCACCGAGGATAGCCAGGACTTCCTGGGTGATGCCGACGCGGTCGATGAAGCTGACGTGAATACGCATGGGGGCGGTTCAGTGATCTGCAGAGCGGAGGGGGGCAAGTATGCCTTAAATCAAAAGCCCCCTCACCCCAGCCCTCTCCCGGAGGGAGAGGGAGCCGACCGAGGTGTCTGAGGTTATGCATCGACCTGAAAGTTACCGGGCGATTATGGATTCAGTGATGCAGGATCAGTTCGACGCAATGCTGCAGCATCCCCCAATCGGTTCCCTCTCCCTCCGGGAGAGGGCTAGGGTGAGGGGCTTTTGATTTTTATTCGAAATGCTCGAGGTTCACCGGATTCCCCGATTGCATATTCAACTTCTGCCGAATGTCTTCAAACATCAGATCGTAATGCTTGTGCACCGAGCCGATCTGGCTGTGGGTCTTGGGGATTCCGTACTTCTCGGCAATCTGCGTGACATCGCGGGCGAAGTTGTAGGCCTCTTCCTTGGGCAGGAAAAACGTCTCCTTCATGTCCTTGCCCTGCATGCTGCCGTGCAGGGTGAACTGAATCCCTTTGCCTTTCTGTGGATCAGTGAACACTTCATAGTCCAGATGCACGTTGTAATTGACGTCATCGTCGGTCAACGCGTGCCGCTCGATGTGCAGATGACCGGGTTCGAACAGGGCCATTGAGCTACTCCTTTCAAGGCATGGAAGCGGGGCAGGCCTTGAGCCTGCCCCGGCGTTTATTGTTATCGGTAGCTGATCCCCGGCTTCGCCGTGCTGACCCGCGTACCGGCGGTGCCCTGGACGATGGCTTCGATATCGGCCAGCGAACCGATCACCGCGACCTTGCCAGTATGGCGCGCGAATTCGCAGGCTGCCTGCACCTTCGGTCCCATGGAGCCGGCGGCGAAACCAAGGCGTTCGAGTTCGTCCGGGTGGGCTTCGGCGATGGCTTTCTGCGTCGGCTTGCCGTAATCGATGAACGCTGCGTTGACGTCAGTGGCGATCACCAGCAGGTCGGCTTCCAATTGCTCGGCAAGCAACGACGAACACAGATCTTTGTCGATCACCGCCTCGATGCCTTTGAGGTTGCGCTGCTCGTCGTACATGGTCGGAATGCCGCCGCCTCCGGCGCAGATGACGATGCTGCCCTTGTCCAGCAGCCACTTGATCGGGCGGATTTCGAAGATGCGCTTCGGCCGTGGGCTGGCGACGACGCGGCGGAATTTGTCGCCATCGGCAGCAATTGCCCAGCCTTTCTCGGCGGCGAGTTTTTCCGCTTCGGCTTTCTCGTAGACCGGGCCGATCGGTTTGGTCGGGTTCTTGAATGCCGGGTCGTTGGCGTCGACTTCGACCTGGGTCAGGAGTGTGGCGAACGGCACTTCGAAGTCGAGCAGATTGCCCAGTTCCTGTTCGATGATGTAGCCGATCATGCCTTCGGTTTCAGCGCCGAGCACGTCCAGCGGGTAGGGGGTGACAGAGGTATAGGCCGCCGCTTGCAGCGACAGCAGACCGACTTGCGGGCCATTGCCGTGAGCGATGACCAGTTGGTTGCCGGGATGGATCTTGGCGATTTGCTCGGTGGCGATGCGGATGTTGGCGCGCTGGTTGTCAGCGGTCATCGGCTCACCACGGCGGAGCAGGGCGTTACCGCCCAGGGCTACGACGATACGCATGGTGCAATCCTTCTAAGCAGAGGAATGGCAAACGACTCGATCTCCCTGTCGGAACCGATATCCCTGTGGGAGCG
>NZ_RCNX01000048.1:85802-110737 GCF_004307595.1 Pseudomonas sp. Sample_23 | reverse complement strand
GAGGAATGGCAAACGACTCGATCTCCCTGTCGGAACCGATATCCCTGTGGGAGCGCTGTGGCGTCAGAGATCAGCCAGGGTCGAAACCAGAATCGCCTTGATCGTGTGCATGCGGTTTTCCGCTTGCTCGAAGGCGATGCAGGCTGGCGACTCGAACACGTCGTCGGTCACTTCGATGCCGTTTTTCAGGTGCGGATACTGCTCGGCGATTTGTTTGCCGACCTTGGTGTCGCTGTTGTGGAAGGCCGGCAGGCAGTGCATGAACTTGGTACGCGGGTTGCCGGTGGCTTTCATCAGGTCGGCGTTGACCTGATACGGCAGCAGTTGCTGGATACGCTCGGCCCAGGCTTCCACCGGTTCGCCCATAGACACCCAGACATCGGTGTGAATGAAGTCGACGCCTTTGACCGCTTCTTTCGGATCTTCGGTGAGGGTGATGCGTGCGCCGCTTTCCTCACCGTATTTTTTGCAGCGCGCCACCAGATCGTCCAGCGGCCACAGGGCTTTCGGCGCGCAGATGCGCACGTCCATGCCGAGTTTGGCGCCGATCAGCAGCAGCGAGTTGCCCATGTTGTTGCGCGCGTCGCCCAGGTAGGCGTAGCTGATTTCATGGATCGGCTTGTCGGCGTGCTCACGCATGGTCAGCACGTCGGCGATCATCTGGGTCGGGTGATATTCATCGGTCAGGCCGTTGAACACCGGCACGCCGGCGAACTTGGCCAGCTCTTCGACGATTTCCTGCTTGAAGCCACGGTACTCGATGGCGTCGTACATGCGCCCGAGCACGCGGGCGGTGTCCTTCATGCTTTCCTTGTGGCCGATCTGCGAGGAGTTCGGGTCGATGTAAGTGACGTTGGCGCCTTGGTCATAGGCCGCCACTTCGAAGGCGCAACGGGTGCGGGTCGAAGTTTTCTCGAAGATCAGGGCGATGTTGTTGCCCTTCAGATGCTGTTGCTCGGTGCCGGTGTACTTCGCACGTTTCAGATCGCGAGACAGGTCGAGCAAGTAACGCAATTCGCGAGGGGTGTGGTGTTCCAGGCTCAGCAAATTACGGTTGTGAATGTTAAACGCCATGATGATTCTCCTTGGATTCGGTAATCGGCCCGGCCGCGACGGGATGGGTGCGGCCGGGGGGACGGTCGTTTAGTAATCGATCGGGTCACGGATGATCGGGCAGGTCATGCAGTGGCCGCCGCCACGGCCGCGGCCGAGTTCGCCGGCGCTGATGGTGATGACCTCCACGCCAGCCTTGCGCAGCAGGGTGTTGGTGTAGGTGTTGCGGTCGTAGCCGATGACCACGCCCGGCTCCATCGCGACCACGTTGTTGCCGTCGTCCCATTGCTCGCGTTCGGCGGCGAAGCTGTTGCCGCCGGTTTCCACCACGCGCAGTTTCGGCAGGTTGAGCGCCGCAGCGACGGTGTCGAGGAAGCTGCCTTCTTCGCGGCGGATGTCGATGCCGCCCTGTTTGCTTTCGTCAGGGCGCAGGGTGAAGGCGACGATCTGGTTGACGACTTCCGGGAAAATCGTCACCAGGTCGCGGTCGCAGAAGCTGAACACGGTGTCCAGGTGCATTGCCGCGCGGGATTTCGGCAGGCCGGCGACGATGACTTTTTCCACTGCTTTGTTGTTGAACAGGTTCAGCGCCAGTTGGCCGATGGCCTGACGCGATGAACGCTCGCCCATGCCGATCAGCACCACACCGTTGCCGATCGGCATGACGTCGCCGCCCTCAAGGGTAGAGTTGCCGTGATCCTTGTCCGGGTCGCCGTACCAGATCTCGAATTCGGCATTGGTGAACTGCGGATGGAATTTGTAGATGGCGGTGGTCAGCAGGGTTTCCTGACGGCGCGCCGGCCAGTACATCGGGTTCAGCGTCACGCCACCGTAGATCCAGCAGGTGGTATCGCGGGTGAACTGGGTGTTGGGCAGCGGCGGCAGGATGAAGCTGGAGTGGCCGAGGAAGTCGCGGAACATCTGGATGGTCTTGCCACCGAAGCTGTCCGGCAGATCATCGGCCGACACGCCGCCAATCAGGAATTCGGCGATGTGCCGTGGCTCGAGGCTTTTCAGCCAGGATTTCACTTCGCTGATCAGGCCCAGGCCCACCGAGTCGGCGGTCACCTTGCGCTCAAGAATCCAGTCCAGCGCTTCGGGAATGGCGACGATGTCGGTCAGCAGGTTGTGCATTTCCACCACGTCGATGCCGCGCTCGCGCATCTTGGTGACAAAGTCGAAATGGTCGCGCTTGGCTTGCGCCACCCACAACACGTCATCGAACAGCAGTTCATCGCAGTTGTTCGGGGTCAGCCGCTGATGGGCCAGACCTGGGGAGCAAACCATGACTTTACGCAGTTTCCCGGCTTCGGAGTGGACGCCGTACTTCACTTTTTCCGTGGTCATTTCTGTGTTCCTCCAGATGACAATTCAATCAGGGGTTACAGCGTCAGGAAGCCATCGTAGAGACCGTAGGCCGCCACCACGGCGCCCACGACCACTGCGGCGAAAATCAGCTTCTCGACGTTGGTGAAAACCGGTTGTTTGAGTTCCAGCTTGGCCTTGGCGAACAGGATCGCGCCGGGCGCATAGAGCAGGGCCGACAGCAGCAGGTACTTGACCCCGCCGGCGTACAACAACCACACCGCGTAGATCAGGGCGATACCGCCGATGATCAGATCCTTGCGCCGCTCGGCGGCAAAGCCTTCGTAGCTCTCGCCGCGCACCGCCAGCAGCAGGGCGTAGGCCGCCGACCACAGGTACGGCACCAGAATCATCGAGGTGGCGAGGTAGATCAGTGACAGGTAAGTGCTGGCCGAGAACAGGGTGATGATCAGGAACACCTGCACCATCGCGTTGGTCAGCCACAGGGCGTTGACCGGCACATGGTTGGCGTTTTCCTTGCGCAGAAACTCCGGCATGGTGTGGTCTTTGGCGGCGGCGAACATGATCTCGGCACACAGCAGCACCCACGACAGCAGCGCGCCGAGCAGCGAGATGATCAGGCCGACGCTGATCAGCACCGCACCCCAGTGACCGACCACATGCTCGAGCACGGCGGCCATCGACGGGTTCTGCAATTTCGCCAGTTCCGGCTGGGTCATGATGCCCAGCGACAGCACGTTCACCAGCACCAGAAACAGCAGCACGGTGATGAAGCCGATCACGGTGGCCTTGCCGACGTCAGAGCGCTTCTCGGCGCGGGCGGAAAAGATGCTCGCGCCTTCGATGCCGATGAACACCCAGACGGTGACCAGCATCATGTTGCGCACCTGGTTCATCACGCTGCCCAGGTCGGGGTTCTTCACGCCCCAGATGTCGGCGGTGAAGATGTCCAGTCTGAACGCGAAGACTGCGATCAACACGAACAGCAGCAGCGGCACGACCTTGGCGACGGTGGTCACCAGGTTGATGAACGCCGCTTCCTTGATCCCGCGCAACACCAGGAAATGCACGCCCCACAGCAGCAAGGACGCGCCGATCACCGCCGCCGGGGTATTGCCTTCGCCGAAGATCGGAAAGAAATAGCCGAGGGTGCTGAACAGCAGAACGAAGTAACCGACGTTGCCCAGCCAGGCGCTGATCCAGTAGCCCCAGGCCGAGGAGAAACCCATGTAGTCGCCGAATCCGGCCTTGGCGTAGGCGTAGACTCCGCCGTCCAGGTCAGGCTTGCGATTGGCGAGGGTCTGAAAGACGAAAGCGAGGGTGAGCATGCCTACTGCGGTGATGGCCCAGCCGATCAGCACTGCACCGACGTCGGCGCTGGCGGCCATGTTTTGTGGCAACGAAAATATCCCGCCGCCAATCATTGAACCGACTACCAGTGCAACCAGTGCACCGAGTCTTAGTTTTCCGGGCGCTTCAGACATTTGCATGACTCCATTGCAGGAAAGGAGAGCTCACAGCCTAGTACTGTTGTCTGTTCGAACAGCTGACATGGATCAGTGCATGGTCACATTCCATTGTTAATGAATGACTTGTGCGCCCGTTGCGGGCATAACGCTGTAGCCTCAAAGGCCCATTCCAGAGCCGTTTCGCTGAGGCAGTCGAGAATAGCTATTAATGCTTTCGAACTATGACGCTAGTTGCTTTTCAGCGATTGGCAAATGTCGGTCATCTGTTTTCAGCACAGAATCGAATAATCAAGATCGGCGCACAAAACTGACTTAATGTGCTACGCCTTATCGTGGTCGGCTATATATAACGCTGCGAGATTCGGCATTACCTGATAAACGTCATCTACCCTTAGGCTTTTAGTCGGCTGTTGTTACAAATAAACAACAACGACTCTTTCAAGGAGATCTGCATGTCGCAACCGACGCAAAAGCTGCGCCTTGGTGCGTTGATCGCGCTGGTGGTGGGGTCGATGATCGGCGGGGGGATTTTCTCATTACCGCAAAACATGGCGGCACGCGCCGATGCAGGGGCGATCCTGATCGGTTGGGGCATTACTGCGATAGGCATGCTGACGCTGGCGTTCGTCTTTCAGACCCTGGCCAATCGCAAGCCGGAGCTGGACTCGGGCGTCTACGCCTACGCCAAGGCCGGGTTTGGCGACTACATGGGATTTTCATCAGCGTGGGGTTACTGGATCAGTGCCTGGCTGGGCAACGTCGGCTATTTTGTCTTGCTGTTCAGCACCCTTGGCTATTTCTTCCCGGTGTTCGGTCAGGGCAACACGCCGATCGCCATCGGCTGCGCTTCGGTGCTGTTGTGGGCGGTGCATTTTCTGGTGATGCGCGGGATCAAGGAGGCAGCGCTGATCAACCAGCTGACCACCGTGGCCAAGGTCGTGCCGCTGATCATGTTCATCGTCATCGCTGCGGTGGCATTCAAGGCTGACATCTTCACCCGCGACATCTGGGGCCGCAGCAACCCGAACTTCGGCGGGGTGATGGATCAGGTGCGCAACATGATGCTGGTCACCGTGTTCGTCTTCATCGGCATCGAAGGCGCCAGCGTCTATTCGGCTCGCGCAGAAAAACGCAGCGATGTCGGCCGCGCCACGGTGATCGGGTTTCTCGGTGTGCTGGCGCTGCTGGTGCTGGTCAACGTGCTGTCGCTGGGGATCATGAGCCAGCCGGAACTGGCCAATCTGCAGAACCCTTCACTGGCGGCGGTGCTCGAGCACATCGTCGGGCCGTGGGGCGCGTTGCTGATCAGCGTCGGGTTGGCGATTTCCCTGCTCGGTGCATTGTTGTCCTGGGCCTTGCTCTGCGCGGAAATCCTTTTCGCCACGGCCAAGGACAAGACCATGCCGGCGTTCCTGAAGAAGGAAAACAAGAACCACGTGCCGGTCAACGCGCTGTGGCTGACCAATGCGATGATCCAGATTTTCCTGCTGATCACGCTGTTCTCGGCGGGCACTTATACCAGTCTGATTTACCTGGCGTCGTCGATGATTCTGGTGCCGTACCTGTGGTCAGCGGCCTACGCGGTACTGCTCAGCGGGCGCGGCGAAACCTACGAGCACGCGTCGGCCGAGCGCACCAAGGATCTGCTGATTGGCGGCATCGCCCTGGTTTACGCGGTGTGGCTGTTGTACGCCGGTGGAGTGAAGTATCTGCTGCTCTCGGCGCTGCTGTATGCGCCGGGGGTGATTCTGTTTGCCAAGGCCAAGCGTGAACAGGGCCAGCCGGTTTTCACCACGGTGGAGAAAGGGATTTTTGCGTGCGTGGTGATCGGGGCGGGGCTGGCAGCTTATGGGTTGTATAGCGGGGTGTTGTCGTTGTGATCTGAAAAGCAGCCCCTCACCCTAGCCCTCTCCCAGAGGGAGAGGGGACCGACCGAGGTGTCTGGCGCTATACATCGACCTGAGCGATCGAGTCGATTATGGATTCGACAAAAATCTTTCACGTCGGCGTAACTCTCCAGTATCCCCCAATCAGTCCCCTCTCCCTCTGGGAGAGGGCTAGGGTGAGGGGCTTCTCATGGCCAACAGGGAGGATGCGAGTCCAACTCCGTCGCCGGCCAATTCCACTGCACCGCCGTCCCGCTGATCTGCACCGGTACGCGCAACCTTCGCGCCGGCCCCCACGCGGTGTGTTCAATCGCCGGATCCTGATCCAGTGCATCTTCGGCCCGCAGCAGGTCATGCGTCCCCGGGCCATGCTCGACCAACAGCTTCGCCGTACGCGCCAGCGACAACCGCGCCGAGCCCCCGCGACCGTTGGCCAGTCGTTCAGTCAGCAACCTGAGCGCACTCGCCGCCATCAGATACCCGGTCGCATGATCCAGCGCCTGCACCGGCAGCGGCGTCGGTTTATCGCTGTGCTTCCAATGCTGTCCGGCCTCGGCGATGCCGCTGCTCATCTGCACCAGGCTGTCGAAGCCCCGGCGGTTCTGCCAGGGGCCGCTCCAGCCGTAGGCGTTGAGGCAGACGTCGATCAGCCCCGGTGCCAGTTGCCTTCGACGTTCAATACCAAACCCGAGATGTTCCAGCGCATCGGCGCGGTAGCCGTGCAGGAGAATGTCGGCGTCTTGCAATAAACCTTCGAACACTGCGCGATCCGCAGGAGCCTGCAGATCCAGCCGCGCACAGCGTTTGCCCACGGTCATTTCCGGGACCACACCGGGTTCGTTCCAGCTCGGTGGATCGATGCGCAGCACGTTGGCGCCCAGTCCAGCGAGGAAGCGGCTGGCGGTGGGACCGGCGAGGACGCGGGTCAGGTCGAGCACCTTGATCCCGGCCAGCGGTCGTACGATCGAACCTTGCCATGGGCTGCGGTTCTCGTCCGTCTGCTCGATGAAGTGCACCAGCGCTTCGGCATTCACCGCCAGCCCCTGCGGATGTTGCTGCCACTGCGCCCAACTGCGCATCTCGGCGGCGCAGCCCTTGGCGTCGACCACCGCCTGCTCAAGCTCCGCGCTCGCCCACTGTGCGACTTTCGCCGCCATTGCGGCACGATCGGCGCAGGCACCGAGCACGCGTTCAGCGGCGGCGCGGTGATGCGGGGCGTTGGTGTGCAGACGGATCCAGCCGTCCCGGGTCGCATAGTCGCCGGCGATCGCATCCCATAAGGGCGGCACCTGCCAGCCGATCGGGCGCAGCGAGGTGGAGAACCACAACGAGGCCAGACGGCGGTCGACTGCAACCGCAGGCAAGTGCCCGGCTTGCTGGTGAAGCAATTCGCTGAGCGCTTGCCCGGCAGCGGCGATGCTGGCGCAGGCCAGCTCGGTCACGGCGAACGCCGAGGGCAGGGCGCCGTCACCGGTGAAGGGGATCGGCGTGTGAGGCAAGTCGAGTGCGGTTTGGATGGACGTGAGCAGATCAGTCATCGAAGGCCCTCCGGAACGAGAGGGCGATGATAGTGCAAAACATAATCGGGCTGGATTGAGGATCGTTCCCACGCTCCGCGTGGGAATGCCGCCCGGGACGCTCTGCGTCCCAATCGAAAGCTGGAACGCGGAGCGTCCCTTGATGCATTCCCACGCGGAGCGTGGGAACGATCGATGCTGGATTGTTACACGCGAAACTGATCCATCAATTTCATCTGCTGGCTCGCCAGGCTGTTGAGCTGGCTGCTGATCGCTGCCGATTCGGTAGCCTGTTCGGTCAGGGTTTCGGTCACGGTGCGGATCGCCGAGACGTTGCGGTTGACCTCTTCGGCCACGGCGCTCTGTTCTTCGGCGGCACTGGCGATCTGCAGGTTCATGTCGCTGATCACCGTCACCGCATCGCTGATCTTGCCCAGCGCATCGACCGCCTGACGAATCTGCCCGGCGTTGTTATGCGCCTGGGTCTGGCTCGAGTGCATGGTCGCGACCACGCCACGGGTGCCGGTCTGGATGCGCTCGATGACGATGCGGATTTCTTCCACCGAATCCTGCGTGCGCTTGGCGAGGTTGCGCACCTCGTCGGCGACCACGGCAAAACCGCGACCGCTTTCGCCGGCGCGGGCGGCTTCGATGGCGGCATTGAGGGCCAGCAGGTTGGTTTGTTCGGCGATGCTGCGGATTACTTCCAGCACCGAACCGATCTGCTCGCTGTTCACTGCCAGCGCTTCGACTTCGGTCACTGCTTTGCTGACCTCATCGGCCAGCTGATTGATGTCGCGGGTGCTGCGCTCGATGATCGCCATGCCATCCTTCGCCGACTGATCGGCACCCTTGGCCGCGTTTGCCGCGTTCGAGGCACTGTTGGCGACGTCGTGGGCAGTGGCGCTCATTTCGTTGGAGGCGGTGGCGACCTGATCGATCTCGCGGAATTGCACCTGCATGCCTTCGCTGGTCTGGCGGGCAATTTCCGATGACTGATCAGCCGTGCCACGTGCTTCGGTGATGCTCTGTTTGATCTGCGCGATGGTCGGCTGAAGCTTGTCGAGGAAGCGGTTGAACCAGTTCACCAGTTCGCCCAGTTCATCTTTCTTGCTGTAGTTCAGGCGCTGGGTCAGATCGCCTTCGCCGCTGGCGATGTTCTTCAACATGTCGGCGACGCTGTTGATCGGACGGGTGACGCCGGAGGCGGTGAGCCAGATCAGCAGCAGGCCGACCAGACCGGCCACGCCCGCCACCAGCAGGGCAGTGATCACGCCGGTTTGTTGTGCGTCATCCAGTACCGCTTGCAGCTTCACCGAATCGGCCAGCAGCACCTGCTCCGGCAGGTCGATGACCACGCCCCAGGCGCGCGAATTGCCGATCGGATCGACCGGGTAAACCGCGCGAATCAGCTCGCCCTGTTGGAGAATTTTTGCCGTGCCGCTGCCGACCAGTTGCAATACATCCTTGCCGTCAGCGCCGAGGGTGTCGCTGATTTTTTTGCCCACTCGCGTCGCGTCGGCACTGTCGGCCGCCAGCACGCCGCTGCCGGAGACGATCAGCATGTGCCCGGCGTTGTTGAACAGGCTGCGCTGCGAGTCGACGGCGGCGGCTTGCAGGGCGTCGAGCGCGATGTCGACACCGACCACACCGATCGCTTTGCCGTCGACCATCACTGGCACGGAAATGGTCGTCATGAGCATTTCCTTGCCACCGACGGTGTCGGCATACGGGTCGAGCAGGCAGGTGCGCTTGTTGTCGCGAGGGCAGGTGTACCAACTGTTATACGGCGTGCCGCTGACGCTGAGGGTGGTTTTGGTCAGGTCGTCTTCGACCATGATCGTATTCAGCGCGGCGCCGGCGGCACGGCTCCAGTACGAGGCGAAGCGCCCGGCTTCGTTGGACTGCCGCGCGGCATCGTTGGCGAATTCGCTGTCCTTGCCGTCGAGGCCGTTGGGTTCGAAGGCCAGCCAGATGCCCAGGACTTTATCGTTGCGCTCGAAAGCGGTTTTCAGACTCTGGTTCAACTCTTCCCGAACGGCGCCGGCTTCGAGTGAACGCTTGGCGGCCATCGTCCGCAGATCCTTGATCTGATCGGCGAGGGCGGTGACCACCAGCAGGCTTTCACCAAAGGTTTTCTGCACCCGCACCGCTTGTTCGGCGGCCTTGGCCTGCAGCAGGTTCTGCACGCTGGCGGTGAGCAACTGGTTGCTGGATTGACTGACCAGCGCGTCGTTCTGGTTGGTCTGGTAGATGTTCATGCTGACAATCAGCACCACCACTCCGAGCAGGCACAGGCCGGAGAGCAGGACGATTTTCAGGCGAATGGAAAGAGAGTCGAACATGGGGCGATCTCGCGAATGGAATAAACAGGTGGCTGGGCCAGGAGCCCGGTTTGCCAAATCCATTCAGCGCCATTCAATCCTCATCGGCGTAAAGCGAAACGGCATGAGGCGCTTGCCGACGGACGGTCGCTGCTAAACGTTTGCGCAGGGGAAAGTGCTGAAAAGGCTTTAATTACAGGGATGTTTCACTACCGCGACGGGCGTCTCCGGGCGCGACCAGATCCATAGGTTGCCCAGGCCCATGCCGGCAATCGCCAGATAGATCGGCCAGCCGTGATCGAGCATCACCAGCATCAACGTCGCACACAGCAGCATGCTGACGGTGGCACTGAGCTTGGCCTTGCGCGCGATGATCCTGCCGTTGCGCCAGTTACTCAGGATCGGCCCGAACAGGCGATGATTTTCCAGCCACGCACTCAAGCGCGGCGAACTGCGGGTCGCGGCCCACGCGGCGAGGAGGATGAACTCGGTGGTCGGCAGACCGGGCACGACGATGGCGATCAGGCCAATGCCGAGGCTGACATAGGCCAGCAGGCCGAACAGCAGACGGGCGAGTTTCGAGGTGGCGGGTGTGGGCATGGGCTCAGCGGTGGCTTCTGAAGCGGAACGGGGATCTTACAGATTTGTGGTGAGCCCTGTGGGAGCGAGCCTGCTCGCGAAAGCGGTTGATCAGGCACATTGATGTTGAATGTGCTGCCGTCTTCGCGAGCAGGCTCGCTCCCACAAGGGATAAGAGGTGCTTCAGGCCACTGCGGCTTCTATGGCATAAGCCCGTTCCAGCAGCACGGTAAAGCGGTTGAACGCATCCAGTGCACCTTGATCAACTTCCGCCTCTTCCTCCGCCGTGAACGGCAACGCATCGAGGGTGCGCACAAAGCTTTTCCAGCCCTCGGCGCGGCCACCTTGCGGTTCCGCCAGATGCCGGGCACCGAAGGTTTCGCTCAGCTCCAGTGCCACCGCGCGCTTGATCAGAAACGCCGCGCCGAGCTTGGAACCCTCGGAAACAAAGATCCAGCCCAGCGCCCGCGCCTTGCTCGGGTTTTTCAGCGCGCCGGCCACCGGCGCCGGGACTTCGGTGTCGAGGTCGGCGAGGTCAGCCCTGGCCGCTTCGGCGCGGCAACGGGCCGGCAGATCCGGGACGATCGCGGTCAGTTCGGCATCGTTGTACAGCTCGACCAGTTCCGCCTGGAACAGGTATTGCGCGACGACGAAACGGGCGAAGCTGGCGCGGGTTTCGAACGGCGCGTGGGCTTTGACCAGCGCATCGAGTTTGCTGTGCGGCTCGTGGGTGATCTGGTTCAAGCGTTGCGAACGCAGGGATTTTTCCGGGGCAGTCATGGGGTGTCCTTGATAAATGAGGCGCTTGATAACAAGACGTACGGGCGGGCGCCGGACAGTAAAAAAACCTCACTGCGCAGCGCGAACACGCGCAGTGAGGCCGGGCGGATCAGATGTCCCAGATCAGGTTGATCGCGAAGTTGCGTCCCGGTTGGGTCAGCCGATCGAGGTTGGCCGGTTGCGTCACCGAGGCTTCGCCGACGCTGTCGTAACCGCGCACGTCATCCCACAGCCAATACTTCTTGTCGGTCAGGTTGTAGACGCCGCCGCTGACGGTGACGTCGTCGGTCACCTTGTAATAGCCGGCCAGATCGAGAATGCCGAAGCCCGGGGTCTTGAACTGACTGCTGACGCCGTCCGGCGATTTGAAATTGCTGTCGTCGACGCGGTCCTTTTTCTTCACCACGGTCCAGCTCAGCAGACCGCCATAGTTGTCCTGGTCGTAACCGAGACCGAACACGCCGGTGAGCGGGTTGACGCTGTTGATCGGCTCGCCGCTATCGTTGTTGCGACCGTAGGCGTAGGCGATCGAGCCTTGGGTATACAGGCCTTGCGGCGCGCCGAACGCATCCAGGTTCAAGCGACCTTTGACTTCCGCACCCTTGATGGTGGCGCGCTTGATGTTGTTGCTCTGGAAGGTCAACTGATCGTCGCCCGGCTTGACCGCGTCCTCGTTGATGAAGTCGCGGTACTTGTTATAGAACACCGCGACGTCGAACGAACCCTGCTCGAAATTCCCGCGCAGGCCGGTTTCGAAACCTTTGCTTTTTTCCGGCTCAAGGTCGGAGTTGGGCGCCACGGTGTAGCCGGTGGTGTTGTTCTCGAAACGCCCGTACAGCGATTTTGCCGTGGGCGTGCGGAAGCCTTCGGCGTACTGGCCGTACCAGGTGTAGTTGTCCGTCAGTGCATAGGTCAGGCCGAATTTTGGCGAGACTTTGTGCCAGGTCTTGTTCTTGTCGCTGACCGTGCCCTGGCCGTCGGCATTCACGGTGTTGAGGAATTCCTCGGTGATGTGCGGCTTGAGCTGGGTGTAGTCGTAGCGCAGGCCCGGCAGGAAGGTCCAGTCGTTCCAGCTGATCTGATCCTGGGCGAACAGGCTGTAGGTATTGATGGTCGGATCGGGGAAATCAGAGGCCTTGGCCAGCACGTCCGCCGCACTGGTCGCGCCAATCGCCGTGCAGCCGCGACCGACGGCCACGCAGGTGCCGTCGCCGCTGCGTGAACCGGTGACTTTCTGCTGTTTGATAGTGGTGCCGTAAGTCAGCAGGTGATCGGTGTCACCGATGGCGAAAGCCTTGTCCAGTTGGGCGTCGAACACCCACTGTTTTTCTTCGTAGATCGTGTCGCGGGTACGCAGCACTTTACGAGTGATCGGGTAGTACAACTCTTCGGTGCTCTGGTCGGTCTTGGCGATCTGGTGATTGAGGCTCCACTTGACGTTATCGGCGAGCAGGCTGTCGAGGGCGAACGAGTGTTCGATACCGAAACGCTCGCGGGTGATGGTGTCGTTGCCGGTGCGCCACTGATACATGCCGCCGGGCAGGACGCTGCTCGGAATGGTCGGCGCGCCGTTGAAATACGGGCCGCCGTAGGCACTTTTCTGGTCGGTGTCGCGATCGTCCTTGTACTTTTCGTAGGTCAGGCCCAGGCGCGAGTCGTCGTTGTAGTTCCAGCCGAGCTTGGCCAGGACGTTGGTCGCGCGCACGTCTTCCGGGTTGGCGGCGGTGCGCGCAAGGCCGGTGCCATTGTTGCCGCCGAAGGACTCGGTTTCGTGTCCGTCGCGCTGGCTGTAATGCAGCAAGCCGTCGAACTCACCGCTGCGCCCGGCGACGGTGGCGGACTTCAGCCAGCTGTCATCAGCGGAGCTGTAACCGCTTTTCAGGCGCGCGCCGACGTCCTTGCCCGGTTTGATGATGTCGTCGGCGTCCAGCGTGTAATAGCTGACCGCGCCGCCGATGGCGTTGCTGCCGTACAGCACCGAGGCCGGGCCACGGAGGATTTCCACGCGTTTGACGATTTCCGGGTCGACATAGTTGCGCTGGCTCTTGGCGTAGGGGCCGTTGAAGAAACCGTTGGGAATCTCCACGCCATCGACCTGGGTCAGGATGCGGTCGCCGTCGATACCGCGAATGTTGTAGCCACTGATGCCGCCGCGCTGACCGGCACCGCCAACGGAAACGCCCGGTTCGTAGCGCACCAGATCCTTGATGGTATTGACGTTGTTGCGGTCAAGCTCTTGGCGATCATGCACGCTGACCGTCGAGGGCACGCTGTTGACCGACTGTTCCTGGCGAGTGGCGCTGATGGTCACCTGATCGAGATTGAGCGTGCCGCTGCTGTTGCGTTTTTCCAGCACGACATTGTTGTTGCTCAGTTTGCGAAAGCTCAGGTTGGTCCCCACCAACAGGCGCTCGAGGGCTTTTTCCGGCGGCAGCGAACCGCGCACGCCCGGCGACGAGACGTTCTGCCCCAACTCGGCCGGCAGGCCGACCTGCCAACCGGTCACGGCGGTAAAGGCATTCAATGCCGAAACCAGTGGTTGCTGGCCGATGGCGAACGCGTAATCGCCCATGTTGCGCGTCGGTTGCTCGGCGGCCGCCAGCAGCGGTGCGGTGCCAGCCATGAGGATGGCCGCAGTCAGCAGCGACAGTACGCGGGAAGGGGAAGCAGTCTGGCGGGTAAGGCGTGAGGACATCGATAGCGCTCCGTGTCGCACGAATCTTTATAGGTGCTGATCGGCATGGTTAGATGCGAATCAATTGCATTGGCTATAACGAGACGTACTGTCGTTGGCTATCGAGTAAAAATAATTCTCATTCAGTTCAGAATCACCAGCGCAGGGAATTCCTGCAGGCGCGCCGAGGTGATGTGGGCGAGAGAGCGGACCACGTCGAGCGGCTGGTCGAGACGGTAATTGCCGGTGACGGCGACGTCGGCCAATTGCTCGTTGTTGTTGATGATCCAGCCCGGATAGTAGCGGCGCAGCTCGGCCAGCACCTGATTCAGCGGGCAGTTCTCGAACACCAGACGGCCTTCAACCCAGGCCAGATCGGCATTGGCGTCGAGCTTGGCAGGGCGATCAAATCCGTTGGGGCCGATGCGAATGCTTTCCCCGGCACGCAGGCGCACCCGGGCATCGTTGTGGGTGGCGCGCAGATCGACATCGCCACGTTGCACATTCACTTGCGCGACCCCGTCGAGGTAGCGCACGGCGAATGCGGTGTCGTGGACGCTGGCCGTTACCGGACCTGCGTCGATCTCCAGCGGCTGATTGCGCCCGCTGGCGATCTCGAAAAACGCCTCGCCCTGAAACAGCCGCGCCACGCGCTGTTGATCGTTGATGGTGCTGGAAAACGCCGAGTTGGTATTGAGCAGGACCTTCGAGCCGTCCTCCAGTTGCAGCCGCTGACGCTCGCCAACCACGGTGAGGTGATCCGCTTGAATGCGCATCGGCAGGTTGCTGAAACTGAACAGCCCGAGGATCAGCACCGCAGCGGTAGCCAGCGGTTTCCAGTGCGGGCGCAAGCGTTTGAGAAAAGTGATTTTTACCGGTTTTGCCGCCAGGGCTTCGGCGCACAGTGCGACTTGCGGGCCATCCCAGATGGCTTGGGCCTTGGCGAACGCCTCGGCATTCAACGGATCAGCCGCCAGCCAGGCATGAAATTGCCGGGTCTGTTCCTCATCCGGGCTGCCGAGCACGATGAGCCAGTCCAGCGCCTGGTCCATTGCAGCTGCAGCGTCCCGCGCCGAATCGGGCGAAGGCGAGCGGTGGGTGTCCGTCACGGTGGTTCCTCAGGGCTTCTGGCGAAGCAAGGCTTCTGGCGAAGCAGTTTCTAGCTTCAAGCTGCAAGCTGCAAGCCGGATGCAATACTGCTTTTTGTTTTTGCTTGTAGCTTGCAGCTCAAAACTTGCCGCTGCCGTTATGTCGTTCGGCAACGCCGATGCAGATCGACATGATCAGTTTCAGTTCCTTCTGCACGGTGCTCAGCGAAACATCAAGTTCATCAGCGATTTCCTGATAGCTGTGCCCGTGCAAACGGCTGAGGATGAAGATCTGCTGCTGGCGCGGGCTGAGTTGGCTGAGGCTCACGTTCAAACGCTCCAGCAATTGTTCGGCATGGGCGGCGTCTTCGGCGCTGCTGGCCGGCGCGGCGATGCTCTGTACTACGTCCTGAGGCACGTCATCGACCATGGTCCGCGCATGAATCTTGCGCGCACGCAAATGGTCCAGCGCCAGATTGCGCGCGGTCTGGAAGACAAAGGGTTCAAGGTGGTCGATGGCCCGTTCGCTCAACGCCCGGGTCACGCGCAGGTAGGTCTCCTGCAACAGGTCTTCAGCGGTGCTGTGATTGTTGACCATCCGTTCCAGCGTGCGCAGCAGGGAAGTGCGCTGGGCGAGGAAGACGTGGTTGAAGCGCGATTGACTCACGGGAGGACCTGATCCATTTCGAGCGAATGATAATGCTTATCATCCAGCTGAATGGTCAAGTGCTGATTTCAAATTGAAATCGGATCTCCTGTGGGAGCGAGCCTGCTCGCGAAGGCGTCGTGTCAGTCAGCTCCATATTGACTGACAGATAGCTTTCGCGAGCAGGCTCGCTCCCACAGGGATGGGGGGCCGGCCGGGACTATTCGGCGTTACACAACGCCAGGCAGTTATCCAGCATGCGGTTGGAGAAGCCCCATTCGTTGTCGTACCAGGCCAGCACTTTCAGCAACTTGCCACTGACTTTGGTGTGGTTGGCGTCGAAGATCGACGACAGCGGGTTGTGGTTGAAGTCGCTGGAAACCAGCGGCAAGGTGTTGTAACCGAGAATCTTCGAATGCTGGCTCGCCGCTTTCAGCAGGGCGTTGACTTCGTCGGCACTGGCCTCTTTCTTCAGTTGCACGGTGAGGTCGACCAGCGACACATTGATCACCGGTACGCGCACAGCCATGCCGGTCAGTTTGCCCGCCAGTTCCGGCAGCACCAGGCCTACCGCTTCGGCTGCGCCGGTCTTGCTCGGGATCATGTTCTGCGTGGCCGAGCGGGCACGGTACGGGTCGCTGTGATAAACGTCGGTGAGGTTCTGGTCGTTGGTGTAGGCGTGGATGGTGGTCATCAGGCCGCTTTCGATGCCCAACTCGCGATGCAGCACCTGCGCCACTGGCGCGAGGCAGTTGGTGGTGCACGAAGCGTTGGAAATGATCTGGTGCGACTGACGCAGAATGTCGTGGTTGACGCCATAAACGACGGTGGCGTCGGCGCCTTTGGCCGGGGCAGAAATGATCACCTTGCGGGCGCCGGCGCTGATATGCGCGGCGGCTTTGGCACGGTCGGTGAACAGACCGGTGCATTCGAACACTACGTCGATTTTTTCAGCGGCCCACGGCAGGTCGGCCGGGTTGCGAATGGCGCTGACGGCGATGCGGTCGCCATTGACCGTCAGGCTTTCGTTATCGTGCGCCACTTCGGCGTCGAAAGTGCCGTGGACGGTGTCGTATTTGAGCAGATGGGCATTGATCGAACTGTCACCCAGATCGTTGATCGCGACGATCTGCAGGTCTTGACGATAGCCTTGGGTATACAGTGCGCGCAGGACATTACGGCCGATGCGGCCGAAACCATTGATTGCAATTCGAAGAGTCATGGAACAGCGCCGCCGTCGTTTTGTTGTTGGAATTACAAGATTATTCGCATAAAAATAGAAAACAAGCCTTTTTAGTGGCAATATTTTGTTTTATCTACAACGAGTGACCTGAATCAACTGGTCCGAATGGTCAAAAAAGCCGTCTGTCATTCCAACAACAACGGCTTTTGATCAGCATAGACAATCAGGTCGCCACATCCGTTAGCCTGGAGTTCTACACATGCATCCCCGCGTTCTTGAGGTCACCGAACGGCTTATCGCCCGCAGCCGCGCCACGCGTCAGGCTTACCTTGCATTGATTCGCGGCGCCGCCACCGACGGCCCGATGCGCGGCAAGCTGCAATGCGCCAACTTCGCCCACGGCGTGGCCGGTTGCGGCACTGAAGACAAGCACAGCCTGCGGATGATGAACTCGGCGAACATCGCCATTGTGTCTTCGTATAACGACATGCTTTCGGCGCACCAGCCGTACGAAGTCTTTCCACAACAGATCAAGAACGCCTTGCGCGAAATCGGCTCGGTCGGCCAGTTCGCCGGCGGCACTCCGGCGATGTGCGACGGCGTGACCCAGGGCGAGCCGGGCATGGAACTGAGCCTGCCGAGCCGCGAAGTCATCGCCATGTCCACCGCCGTGGCGCTGTCGCACAACATGTTCGACGGCGCGCTGATGCTCGGCATCTGCGACAAGATCGTCCCGGGCCTGATGATGGGTTCGCTGCGTTTCGGTCATCTGCCAACGATCTTCGTCCCGGGCGGGCCGATGGTTTCGGGGATTTCCAACAAGGAAAAAGCCGACGTCCGCCAGAAGTACGCCGAAGGCAAGGCCACCCGCGAAGAGCTGCTGGAATCGGAGATGAAGTCCTACCACAGCCCGGGCACCTGCACCTTCTACGGCACCGCCAACACCAACCAGTTGCTGATGGAAGTCATGGGCCTGCACCTGCCGGGCGCCTCTTTCGTCAACCCGAACACACCACTGCGCGACGCCCTGACCCGCGAAGCCGCGCATCAGGTCACGCGCCTGACCAAGCAGAACGGCAACTTCATGCCGATCGGCGAAATCGTCGACGAGAAGGCGCTGGTCAACTCCATCGTTGCCTTGCACGCCACCGGCGGCTCGACCAACCACACCCTGCACATGCCGGCCATCGCCATGGCCGCTGGCATTCAACTGACCTGGCAGGACATGGCCGACCTCTCCGAAGTCGTGCCGACCCTGAGCCACGTCTACCCGAACGGCAAAGCCGACATCAACCACTTCCAGGCAGCGGGCGGCATGTCGTTCCTGATCCGCGAACTGCTCGGCGCCGGCCTGCTGCATGAAGACGTCAACACTGTGCTCGGCCATGGCCTGAGCCAGTACACCAAAGAGCCGTTCCTCGATAACGGTGAGCTGGTCTGGCGCGAAGGGCCGACCGACAGCCTCGACGAAAACATCCTGCGTCCGGTGTCCCGTGCGTTCTCGCAAGAGGGCGGCTTGCGGGTGATGGAAGGCAATCTCGGTCGCGGGGTGATGAAGGTTTCCGCCGTTGCGCTGGAGAACCAGATCGTCGAAGCACCGGCGATGGTGTTCCAGGATCAGCAGGACCTGGCGGACGCATTCAAGGCCGGTCTGCTGGAGAAGGATTTCGTCGCGGTGATGCGCTTCCAGGGCCCACGTTCCAACGGCATGCCGGAGCTGCACAAGATGACGCCGTTCCTCGGCGTATTGCAGGATCGCGGCTTCAAAGTGGCGCTAGTGACTGACGGGCGCATGTCCGGCGCGTCGGGGAAAATCCCCGCAGCGATTCACGTCAGCCCGGAAGCTTATGTCGGTGGCGCTTTGGCGCGCGTGCAAGAGGGCGATATCATCCGCGTCGATGGCGTCAAAGGCACCTTGGAACTGAAGGTCGACGCCGCCGAATTTGCAGCGCGCGAACCCGCCAAGGGCCTGTTGGGCAACAACATTGGCAGCGGCCGCGAGCTGTTTGGCTTCATGCGCATGGCCTTCAGCTCGGCGGAGCAGGGCGCCAGCGCCTTCACTTCTGCCCTGGAGACGCTTAATTGAAACTGGCTTTGGTCGGTGACATCGGAGGCACCAACGCGCGGTTCGCGTTGTGGCAAAACCAGCAACTGCAATCGGTTCAGGTGCTGGCCACGGCCGACTTTGCCAGCCCGGAAGAGGCAATCGCCTTGTACCTGAGCGGGCTCGGTCTGGCGCCGGGCTCGATCGGCTCGGTGTGCCTGTCGGTGGCAGGTCCGGTGAGCGGCGATGAATTCAAGTTCACCAACAATCACTGGCGGCTCAGCCGCAGCGCGTTCTGCAAGACCTTGCAGGTCGAGCAGTTGTTGCTGACCAACGACTTCTCGGCGATGGCGCTGGGCATGACCCGCTTGCAGCCCGGCGAATTCCGCGTGGTTTGCGAAGGCACGCCGGAGCCGTTGCGCCCGGCGGTGGTGATCGGCCCGGGCACTGGCCTGGGTGTCGGCACCTTGCTCGATCTCGGTGAAGGCCGCTTCGCGGCGTTGCCGGGCGAGGGCGGCCACGTCGACCTGCCGCTGAGCAGTCCGCGCGAAACGCAACTGTGGCAACACATCTACAACGAGATCGGCCATGTCAGCGCGGAAACCGCGTTGAGCGGCGGCGGCCTGCCGCGGCTGTACCGGGCGATCTGCGCGGTGGATGGCCATGAGCCGAAGCTTGAGACGCCGGAAGCGATCACCGCCGCCGGTCTGGCCGGTGATCCGATTGCTTTGGAAGTGCTCGAGCAATTCTGCTGCTGGCTGGGTCGCGTTGCCGGCAACAACGTGCTCACCACCGGCGCGCGCGGTGGCGTGTTCATCGTTGGCGGAGTGATTCCACGCTTCGCCGATTTCTTCCTCGCCAGCGGCTTCGCCCGCTGCTTCGCCGACAAGGGCTGCATGAGCGATTACTTCAAAGGCATCCCGGTCTGGCTGGTGACCGCGCCGTATTCCGGCCTCGTTGGTGCCGGTGTGGCCCTGGACCAATCAATCCCGACCTGAAATGCAATCCAATTGTGGGAGCGAGCCTGCTCGCGAAAGCGGTGTGTCAGTCAACAGATCTGTTGAATGTTAAAACCGATTCGCGAGCAGGCTCGCTCCCACAAGGGTTTCTGTAGTGTTTGTTAGTTTGATGCTTAAGGCATAATCCGCCCCAACTCCAACAACAAGGATGCCTTCGAAGTGAGCTCAGTCAACAAGTCGATATTGTTGGTCGATGACGACCAGGAAATACGCGAGTTGCTGGAAACCTACCTGACCCGCGCCGGGTTTCAGGTGAGGGCCACCGCCGATGGTGCCGGTTTTCGTCAGGCGCTCAACGAGGCGCCGAGCGATCTGGTGATCCTCGATGTCATGCTGCCCGACGAAGACGGCTTCAGCCTGTGCCGTTGGGTACGCCAGCACCCGCGTCAGGCACAGGTGCCAATCATCATGCTGACTGCCAGTTCCGACGAAGCCGACCGGGTGATCGGTCTGGAGCTCGGCGCCGACGATTACCTCGGCAAACCGTTCAGCCCGCGCGAACTGCAAGCGCGGATCAAGGCCCTGCTGCGTCGCGCGCAATTCGCCCACGAACGCAGCGGCAGCGAAGTGCTGGTCTTCGACGACTGGCGCCTGGACACGGTCAGCCATCGGCTGTTCCACACCGACGGCGAGGAAGTGATCCTCTCCGGTGCCGATTTCGCCCTGCTGAAACTGTTCCTCGATCATCCGCAGCAAATCCTCGACCGCGACACCATCGGCAACGCCACCCGTGGCCGCGATCTGATGCCGCTCGATCGCATCGTCGACATGGCCGTCAGTCGTTTGCGCCAACGCCTGCGCGACACCGAAAAACCGCCACGGCTGATCCGCACGGTGCGCGGCAGCGGTTATCAGTTGGCAGCCAATGTGGTTGCCGGCAATGCTCACTGAGTCGCTACGCAAATTTGCCAACCGCATACCGGTGCCGCGCTCACTGCTCGGGCGGATGCTGCTGCTGACTCTGCTGGCGGTGCTGTTCGCGCAGACGCTGTCGAGCGTGATCTGGGTGTCGCAACTGCGCGCCACCCAGCTCGAAGGCCTGGTCACCAGCGCCCGCAGCCTGGCGCATTCGATGACTGCCAGCGTCAGCTATTTCCGTTCCCTGCCGGTGGCCTACCGACCGCTGGTGCTCGATCAGTTGCGCAGCATGGGCGGCACCCGGTTTGTCGTGACCCTCAATGACAAGCCGCTGGGCATGGACGTGCTGCCGGTGACGCCGCGCAAGGCTGCGGTGATGCAAGCGGTGGACGAAGTGCTGCGCCAGTCTCTGGGCCATGACACGGATATTTCGGTGACCTTCGTCAGCCCCGAAGACCTGCGGATTTTCAACGCCGGGCTGAAACTTGATGAATTGCCACGCTCCTGGGCGCATTACGCGCTGACCCTGGAGCCGGTGAATCCGCCGGTGCTGGTCACGCAGATTCAAATGGCTCCGGGCGAATGGCTGTACATCGCCTCGTTGCTGCCGGAGCCGTACACCAGTCTCGAAGAGCAAGGCCTGCCGGCGCAGCAGGTGTGGTTTATCGTCCTCACCAGCGGCTTTTTGCTGTTGTTCATCGGCCTGCTGGTGCACTGGCAGAGCCGGCCGCTCAAGCGTCTGGCGCGGGCAGCGCGGGATCTGTCGCTGGGTGCCGACGTCGAGCCGGTGGCGGAGGGCGGTGGCAGTGAAGTGGTCGAAGTCGGTCGCGCGTTCAACACCATGCGCGAACGCATCAGCCGCTACCTGACCGAACGCAGCCAGTTGTTCAGCGCGATTTCCCACGACTTGCGCACGCCGATCACTCGTTTGCGTTTGCGCGTCGAGCTGCTCGAGGACGAACAGCTGCAAGCCAAGTTCGGCCGCGATCTGGATGAGCTGGAGCTGCTGGTCAAAGGCGCTCTGCAATGCGTGAAAGACACCGACATCCACGAGAACATCGAGCCGGTGGATCTCAATCATGTCCTCGATTGCCTGGTCGAGCCGTATCTGGCGCCGAACGGCAATGGCCGCGTCACTCAGCATGGCCGCGCGCTGTCGGCATACCCGGGCAAACCACTGGCGCTCAAGCGCTGCATCGGCAACCTGATCGACAACGCCTTGAAGTACGGGCAGAACGCGCATCTGCACATCGATGACGATGACAGCGCCTTTGTTCTGCATGTCGATGATGAAGGGCCGGGTGTGCCGCAGCAGCGGCTGGAGCAAGTGTTCGAGCCGCACTTCCGTTTGGCGGGGCAGCAGCAGGGTTATGGCTTGGGCCTTGGAATTGCGCGCAACATTGCGCATAGCCATGGCGGCGAGGTGACGTTGCAGAACCTGCGTGAGGGCGGGTTGCGGGTGACGTTGCAGTTGCCTCGGTCTGTGGATTAGCCCCGAAAAGCCCCTCACCCTAGCCCTCCCGAAACGTCGGACCGCCCAGAGGGAGAGGGGACCGATTGGGGGATGCTGCTGAGCTGCGCTGACCTGTAAATGCGGTGGTGAATCCATAATCGCCAATATTTTTCAGGTCGACAGAGGACGCAAGACACCTCGGTCGGCCCCCTCTCCCTCCGGGAGAGGGTTGGGGTGAGGGTGCTTTTGCTCTTCTTTTTTGTCACGAGCTAGTGACAAATACCGTCCCCTTCGTTACAAGCCCGCCCCGGCCCGTTGTTTAGACTGCCCGCAGTCCTAACAACAAAAAAGGGTCACACCATGGACACCTTTCACCCAGACTTCAGCAGTTGGCTGAACGCCCCTGCCCACCAGCAATGGCTCGCCGCCGAAGGCCTGCGTCTGCTGGATTTCGCCAAGGCATCACGACTGCCCGAAGGCTTCGGCAACCTCGACGAGCGCGGCCGTTTGCCGGCGCACGCGCAAGCCGAGACCATGAACACCGCGCGCATGACCCACAGCTTCGCCATGGCGCACATTCAGGGCCTGCCGGGGTTTGCCGAGCTGGTCGATCACGGTATCGCCGCGTTGCGCGGGCCACTGCGTGATGCGTTGCATGGCGGCTGGTTTGCGGTGGCCGAACACCGCGACGACAACACCGGCAAGAACGCCTATCTGCATGCCTTTGTCGCACTCGCCGCCAGCTCCGCCGTGGTCGCACAACGGCCCGGCGCTCAAGCCTTGCTCGATGACGCGATCGACATCATCGACACTTATTTCTGGAGCGAAGAAGAGGGCGCCATGCGCGAATTCTTCAATCGCGACTGGAGCGAAGAAGAAGCCTATCGCGGCGCCAACAGCAACATGCACGCGACCGAAGCATTCCTCGCGCTGGCTGATGTCACCGAAGATCCGCGCTGGCTGGTGCGCGCCCAGCGCATCGTCGAGCGGGTGATCCATGGCCACGCTGCGGCCAACGATTACATGGTCATCGAACACTTCGATCGCGACTGGCAGCCGCTGCGCGAATACAACCACGACAATCCGGCTGACGGTTTCCGTCCTTACGGCACCACGCCGGGCCATGGTTTCGAATGGGCGCGCTTGCTCCTGCACCTTGAAGCCGCACGGGTACAGGCCGGCATGCTTACGCCGGGCTGGCTGGCGACTGATGCGCAAAAACTCTTCGAAAACAATTGCCGGCACGGCTGGAATGTCGATGGCGCGCCGGGCATCGTCTACACCCTCGACTGGGATAACCAGGCTGTCGTTCGCCATCGTCTGCACTGGACGCATGCCGAAGCCAGCGCCGCCGCCAGTGCCTTGCTCAAACGCACCGGCGACGGGCAATACGAAGCCTGGTACAGACTGTTCTGGGAGTTCTGCGAGACCAATTTCATCGACCGCTGCAACGGCAGTTGGCACCACGAACTCAATCCGCAGAATGTGCCGAGTGCCGATATCTGGCCGGGCAAGCCCGATCTGTATCACGCCTGGCAGGCTGTGCTGATTCCGCGATTGCCGCTGGCGCCAAGCATGGCCACGGCTTTGGCGCAGTCGTCCCGGCCTGTTGCTGTGTAACCATGTCGTGACATTTACGCGTCCCTTCGTTACCTGCGAAGCGAAACGCTCTGTTTAAACTCCGTGCAGCGCAAGCACCAGACTTGCAATGCATAACAACAAGAAAGGTACATCTCGAATGAATGCGATTTCTCGCCTCGCTACTGTCATTTCTGTCGCCTCCCTGTTCCCGCTCGCAATCCTGCCGCTCAGTGTCTCCGCTGCCGAATCCAAAGGTTCGGTGGAAGTCGTGCACTGGTGGACTTCCGGTGGCGAAAAAGCCGCTGTCGATGTGCTCAAGGCCCAAGTCGAAAAAGACGGTTTCACCTGGAAGGACGGTGCTGTCGCCGGTGGTGGCGGTGCGACTGCCATGACCGTGCTGAAAAGCCGCGCCGTCGCCGGTAACCCGCCAGGCGTAGCGCAGATCAAAGGCCCAGACATCCAGGAATGGGCGTCGACCGGTCTGCTCGACACCGACGTTTTGAAAGACGTCGCCAAGTCGGAAAAGTGGGACAGCCTGCTCGACAAGAAAGTCTCCGATACCGTGAAGTACGACGGTGATTATGTGGCCGTGCCGGTGAACATTCACCGCGTGAACTGGCTGTGGATCAATCCGGAAGTCTTCAAGAAAGCCGGCATCACCAAGAATCCAACCACCCTCGAAGAGTTCTACGCAGCCGGCGACAAGCTGAAAGCCGCTGGCTTCATCCCGCTCGCCCACGGCGGTCAGCCTTGGCAGGACAGCACCGTGTTCGAAGCCGTGGTGCTCTCGGTCATGGGCGTGGATGGCTACAAGAAAGCCCTGGTCGATCTCGACAACAAAGCGCTGACCGGCCCGGAAATGGTCAAGGCGCTCACCGAGCTGAAGAAAGTCGCGACCTACATGGACGCGGACGGCAAAGGCCAGGACTGGAACCTCGAAGCGGCCAAGGTCATCAACGGCAAGGCCGGCATGCAGATCATGGGTGACTGGGCCAAGTCCGAATGGACCGCCGCCAAGAAAGTCGCCGGCAAGGACTACGAGTGCGTAGCGTTCCCGGGCACCGACAAGGCGTTCACCTACAACATCGACTCGCTGGCCGTGTTCAAGCAGAAGGACGCAGGCACTGCGGCCGGTCAGCAGGACATCGCCAAAGTCGTGCTGGGTGAGAACTTCCAGAAAGTCTTCAGCATCAACAAAGGCTCGATCCCGGTGCGCAACGACATGTTGAACAACATGGACAAGCTCGGCTTCGATTCCTGCGCGCAGACCGCTGCCAAAGACTTCCTGGCGGACGCCAAGTCCGGCGGCCTGCAACCAAGCATGGCGCACAACATGGCGACCACGCTGGCCGTGCAGGGCGCGTTCTTTGACGTAGTCACCAACTACATCAACGACCCGAAAGCCGACCCGGCCGATGCGGCGAAGAAACTCGGCGCGGCGGTTCAGTCGGCCAA